>CP126531.1:2919526-3281789 GCA_030167125.1 Rhodanobacteraceae bacterium | reverse complement strand
GCGACGGCAAGGAGTACCGCGCCAGGCTGGCCGGCGCGGACCCGCGCGCGGCCAGCGTCGAGGTCGAAGGCATGGCTGCGCCCGAACGGGAATCGCCGCTGCGCATCACGTTGATCCAGTCGCTGGCGCGCGGCGAAAAGATGGACTGGATCATCCAGAAGGCCACCGAATTGGGCGTCGCGCGGATATGGCCGGTGGCCAGCGCGCACAGCGAGGTGCGGCTGGACGGCACCCGCGGCGAAAAGCGGCTGGACCACTGGCGCGCGGTCGCCATCGCCGCCTGCGAGCAATGCGGACGCAACCTGCTGCCGGAAATCGGCCCGCCCGAAGCCCTGGTGACAACGCTGGCCGCGCACCCGGCGAACGGCTCGCAAACCCGCTGGATGCTGCACCCCGGCGGCGCCACGCGCCTGCGGAATGCCGGGCCAGCCAGCGCGGACGTGGTGTTGGCGGTGGGCCCGGAGGGCGGATTCAGCGACGAGGATCTGGACGCGCTGCGCGAAGCGAATTTCCGCGCGCTCGCATTGGGTCCGCGCATCTTGCGGACGGAAACCGCCGGGTTGGCCGCGATCGCTGCCTTGCAAGCCTGTTACGGCGACTTCTGATTCGAGGGAACGCGCTGCGGCGAAACAACGATCAGGCGGCCGTTGCGAGCGCGCCGACGACGAGGTTTTCGATCGCGCCGAGATCGGGGATCCACGCCGGCTCGTCGTGCACGCGCACCTGCTCGCGCACGCCGGCGGGCGCGGCGCCCGCTTCCTCGTCGGGAACCAGCATCTCTTCCGAAATGAGCGTCAGGCGTGGAAAACCCTGGCACAGCACGCCGAAATACGGCAGCCGCGCATGTCCGCCCAGGGCCTTCAGGATGGCGACGCGGGTATTGTCGGTGGACTCGTGCCCGGCGACGCCGGCCAGCACCGAAAAGGCCAGCACCGGCAAACCCCAGCCGCGCCATGCCAGCCGGCCCAGCAACCATGCCGGCGCGTCGGCGATCGACGCTGGCCGCGCATAGGTGATCACTTCGGCCATCGTGGTGTTGGGCACCAGCACGCGGCCGCCCGTCACCGGCAGCATGACGCCGCGGATTTCGCGCGGCAAAGCCTGGGCTGCGCCGCTCATGCGCGTTCTCCCTCGGATTTCACCGACGACAGCGCGTTGCCGGCCGCACCACCGTTGTCGCTGGCGACGTGCATCCAGCGTTCGATGGGTTCGGAATTCGACGCAACAGGCACGACGGTTTCCACCGGCACCAGTTCCAGCCCGGCGAAATCGATCGAGAGGGCGGGCGAGGCGCGGTCGTCGTTTTTCGACCCCGCCGCCGGCGCAACGGGGACGTCCGGATCGACCAGTTGCCAGTCGTCCAGCGAAGGCAAGGCCTTCAACACGTCGGCGTCGTCGACCGGTGCCGCCGCGCTCGCGACCGCGGGTTCGGCGTCTGCCGCCTCCGGCGAAAGCTCGATCGCGGCAACGTTGCCGCCGTCGATTTCGCGCCAGACCGCGGGTGATTCCGGCTCAGGCTCGCCGGCCGCGGCGGCCAGGCGCGCATCGATCATCGCGGACAAGGCTTCGGTGTCGACATCGAGCGCATCGGCGTTTTCGTGTCCATCCGCCAGCGTGGCCGGAGACATGTGCGGCGTCTCGATGGGAGCCACCGCGGCCGGCAGTTCCGCTTCCATCTCAAGGTGCTCCGGCGCAGGAGACTGCACTTCCTGCACCGCACTGAAATTTGCCGTCATCGACTCGATCTCGGCGGGCGACAGCGGCCGCTCCACGACCTGCAACGCGTCGTCAGCGACCGGCGTTTCGTTTTCCGAAAGGCCTTCGCGTGACGACACGGCTTCGGCAACAACCGGCATTGCCTGCGCGACGATCGGCCGCGGCGGATCGAAATCGCTGCTGCCGCTCAACTTGGCGGCCAGGTGCCGCAGCCAGCGTGCCCGCGCCCAGCCTTCGAGCTTGCCGGAAATCTCGGGATCGTTGAAGACCACCGCGACGCCGGCTTCGTGCAGCCGGGTTTCGACATCGTCGAGCGGCGCGCAGTCGTCCAGGTTCACCAGCGCAGCGGTGGCCTGCGCCGCGGCCATGCGCGACGCGTCGAAGTCCGCCGCGGATGTCTCGTAAACGATGTCGACGTGATTCGAGACCGCATCGCGCAAATGGCTTGCGGAACCGGGATCGCCGAATACCAGCGCCACGCGCGGCCGTGCGGGAATCTTCTGGTCAAGCACGGCGCGCCTCCAGGATCTCGCTGACGTTGTGCAGCAGGTCGGCCTCGCTGTACGGCTTGCCGAGGTAGCGGTCCACGCCGATCTCGAACGCGCGCTGGCGGTGCTTCTCGCCGGTACGCGAGGTGATCATGATGATCGGCACGTGGCGGAAGCGCGCGTCGTTCTTCATGTGCGTGGCGAGTTCGAACCCGTCCATGCGCGGCATCTCGATGTCGAGCAGCATCACGTCGGGCACGCGTTCCTGCAGTTTTTCCAGGGCGTCCACGCCGTCCTTCGCGGTGACGACTTCCATCTGCTCGCGCTCGAGCACGCGGGTGGTCACCTTGCGCATCGTGATCGAATCGTCGACCACCATGATGAGGCGCGGGCCTTCCGGTTCCGGCCGCGCGATGGCAACGGGCGCTTCGGGCATTTCCACCGTTTCGCCAATCGCCGCAGCGGCGGCGGCCTGCTTGGCCTCGAAGTGGCGCACCAGCGGTGCAAGGTCGAGGATCAGCATCACCGAGCCGTCGCCCAGGATGGTGGCGCCGAACATGCCGGGCACGTTGCTGATCTGCGGGCCGATCGGCTTCACCACGATCTCGCGCGAACCGATGACGGTATCGATGCGGATGGCCGCACGCAGGTCGCCCGCGCGCACCATCAGCAGCGGCAACTGGCCGGAACCTTCTTCCGGGATGCTCGCGGCGCCGAAGCCCAGCAACTCGGAAAGATCGTGCAGCGCGTATTCCTCGCCCGCATAGCTGATGCTGCGCTCGCCGGAAGCCAGCCGCTCGGCCATTTCCTGGCGGCGGATGCGCGACACCGCCTGCACCGAGGTCATCGGGATCGCGAACGTCGTCTCGCCCGCGCGCACGGTGATCGCCTGCGTGACGGCCAGCGTGAACGGCAGGCGGATGTTGAACGTGGTGCCCTTGCCGCGCTCGGATTCGATTGCCAGCGAACCGCCGAGCTGGCGGATCTCGTTGGCCACCACGTCCATGCCCACGCCGCGGCCGGACAACTGGCTGACTTCGCTGGCGGTGGAGAAGCCGGTCTGCAACACGAAGTTGAACAGTTCGCTGTCGGAAACCGGCACGTCCGGCTTCAGCAGCCCGCGTTCGATCGCCTTGGCGCGGATCGCGTCGCGGTCGAAGCCCGCGCCGTCGTCGGACACGCGCACCAGCACCTCGGTGCCCTGGCGGCCGACTTCGATGGTGACCGTGCCTTCCATCGGCTTGCCGACGGCGACGCGATGCGCGGGATCTTCGATGCCATGCGTCAACGCATTGCGCAGCATGTGCTCGAACGGCGCCTTCATGCGCTCCAGCACGCTGCGGTCCATTTCGCCCTGCGCGCCTTCCACGCGCAACTGCGCGCGCTTGCCGAGTTCGTCGGCGGCGCCGCGCAGCGTGCGGCGCAGGTTCGGCACCATCGATTCGAACGGCACCATGCGCGTGCGCATCAGGCCGTCCTGCAAATCCGAGTTGACGCGCGACTGTTGCAGCAGCAGCGTTTCCGACTGGCGCGTCTGATCGTCCAGGATGTCCTGGATCGACGCCAGGTCGGACACCGACTCGGCCAGCGCGCGCGAATACTGCTGCAGGTTGGAGAAGCGGTCGAGTTCCAGCGGATCGAACGTCGCGCCTGCGCCGGCTTCGTTCTCGCGCTGGTAGCGCGACAGGATCTGGGTTTCGGTTTCGATCTCGAGCTTGCGCAACTGTTCGCGCAGGCGCGAAACCGTCTGGTTCAGTTCGACCAGGTTGAAGCGGAAGTTGCCGACCTGCTGTTCCAGGCGCGCGCGGTAGATCGACGCTTCGCCCGCCGCGTTGACCAGCGAATCGAGCAGGTCGGAACGCACGCGGATCATCTCCGCGGCCGCGTGCACCTCGGTTTCGACCAGCCGCGGCGCTTCGCGCGGAGCGGGCGCAGGTGCGGCGGCTTCGGCCGGCTTCTTCGCCTTCTCCTCGCGTGCGGCCGGCTTGGCACCAGCGACAATGGAGCGTCCGTCCGCCAGCGCGTTGAACCGTTCGATGGCATTGATGGGCGCCGCCACGGCGCGGCCCTGGCGGATGCGCTCGACCATGTCGTGCAGGCGATCGAAGCCGCGCTCCAGCGAATCCACTTCGACCGGTTCGAGCGCGCGTTTGGCGTCGCCGACTTTTTCCAGCAGCGTTTCCATCGCGTGCGCGAGGTCGCCCACGGAGGCGATGCCGACCACGCGTGCGCCGCCCTTGAGGGTGTGCAGGTTGCGCTGCAACGCGCGCACCGCTTCGACGTCGCCGGGTGCGGCGCGCAGCGTGGCCAACGCGCCGTCGCTGGAATCCAGCAGCTCGCCGCCTTCTTCGGTGAAGAGTTCGACCAGTTCAGAATCGAGGCCCGGAATATCCAGCGCGCCTTCCGGCTGTGCGTCGTCGGGGAACGGCGGCAACGCCGAAGCGGCGATTTCCTTTTCGGCCTTTGCGCGCGCGGCTGCGAGGCGTTCCTGCTCGGCCCGCTCCTGTTCGGCCCGTTCCCGTTCGGCGGCGATGCGTGCCCGCTCGGCTTCTTCCGCGGCGATCCGGTCGCGCTCGGCCTGTTCTGCTGCAAGACGCTCACGTTCCGCCTGCTCCGCCGCCAGGCGTTCCTGCTCGGCCTTCTCGGCAGCGATGCGTTCCTGTTCGGCTTGCTCCGCCGCGACGCGTTCGCGCTCGGCCTGTTCTGCGGCAACCCGTTCGGCCTCCGCCTTTTCCGCGGCGAGACGTTCCTGTTCGGCCCGCTCCTGTTCGGCGCGTTCCGCGGCAATGCGTTCCTGCTCGGCTTGTTCCGCGGCAAGCCGTTCGCGTTCGGCTTGTTCGGCCGCGACGCGTTCCTGCTCGGCCTGTTCGGCAGCAAGTCGTTCGCGCTCGGCTTGCTCTGCAGCAATACGTTCGGCTTCGGCCTTTTCTGCAGCGAGGCGTTCCTGCTCGGCCTGTTCAGCGGCGAGGCGCTCCTGCTCGGCTTGTTCTGCGGCGAGGCGCTCACGCTCGGCCTGCTCCGCCTCCAGCCGCGCCTGTTCCGCTTTTTCGGCGGCGACGCGTTCCTGTTCGGCGCGCTCGGCGGCCAGGCGTTCCTGTTCCGCCTGCTCGGCGGCCATGCGTTCCTGCTCGGCGCGTTCGGCCGCTTCGCGCGCGGCGAGCACGGTGGCATCGTCTTCGGTGGGCAGCGTGGATGCCGATTCCAGGCCCACGGCGGCGATACCGGAATCCTCGGACTCTTCTTCGAACGACGCGGCCGGCGCGCGGGTTTCCGCGGCGTGCCGTGCACTGCCCGGCAGCGAGGCTTCGGGCCAGCGGTTGCGCAACGCTTCCAGGCGTTCGGTCAAGGCCGTGGTGTCGGGCACGTCCGGCACCGGCGCATCAAACTGCGCCATCACGTGCTCGGTCATCGCGATGGCATCGCGCAGTGCATCGCAGCCCTCGCGATCGAGCGCCGCATCGGCGCTGCGCACGCGACGGATCCAGACTTCGAGCGGCGCCAGCATGGTCGCGAGCGAATCGACGCCCACCATCGCGATGGCGCCGTGCAAGGTGTGCACTGAACGCACCAGCTCGTCGTCGACCGCGGCGTCGAACGCCGCATCGCGCGCGAGATGACCGCGCATGCCGTCGAGATGCTGGCCGACCTCCGTGCGCAACACATCGAGCAGGATCGGATCGACGACCGGCAAGCCGGAAACCGGCGAGGTGATAACGGGTTCGAGCGGCGCAGCCGCAGCTTCGACCGCATGCCCCGGTTCCGCCAGCGGCACCCAGCGGCGCACCTGGCGCACCACCTTGCGATAACCCTGTGCGAGATCTTCCACCCGCGCCGGCTGCCCCGCGGCGAGCTTGTCGGCGGTCTGCATGATCGCGTCGAGCGGCGGATCGATCGTCACGCTCGCGCCCTGCAAACCGGAATGCAGTTTCGGCAGCGTGGCTACCGCGGTGTCGACCAGCGCCTGCACGTTCGCATCGGGCTTGATGGTCTGGTCGAGCACGCGGTTGAGCATGTTCTCGACCTTCCAGCTGAATTCACCCAGCGCCACCGCACCCACCAGGCGGCCGGATCCTTTCAACGTGTGGAAGGAGCGCCGCACGTTCTTCAGCGCGTCCAGGTCTTCCGGATTGGATTTCCACGCCGGCAGGTTGACGTTGATGTTGGCGATTTCCTCGCCGACCTCCTCGACGAAAACTTCGCGGATTTCCTCGTCGATGCCGGCCGCGTCCTGGAACGATGTATCCACCGGCCTGCCTTCGCCGGTGATCGGTTCCAGCACCTCTTCTTCGACATCCACCCATTTGCCCGCGCCCACGCCGGGCACGACAAGCGCCTCGCCAGCAAGCGGTGCGAGTTGAGCCGCTGCGGCGGGTGCCGCGGCTTCGACCGGCGCGGCGGCTTGCGCCTCCACGGGTTCCGGCAATGCCGCTTCGGGCTGCTGCGGCGCAGGCGACGGCGGCTCGACGGCTTCGGCGGGTTGCGCCGGTTCGCGGCGGGCAGGGATCGGCCAGTAATGCAGAAGCTCGAGGCTGTGCCGCGCACCTTCGAGGATGCGGCTGTCGCTGGCGTTCGCGTCGTGTCCCAGTTCGAGGTAGTACTCGACGCCCGCGACGGCATCGGCAAGCTGGTCCATCTCGTCGACGGTGGGAACACGGCGGTCGCCGATCAGCTCGTTGCCGACGTAACGATCGATGGCCTCGACCAGGTCCGCGGGCCGCTCCAGATTGAGGATGCGCAACGCGCCACCGACCTCCGTCAGCAGGCGCGGCACTTCGGCCAGCTGGTCGTGCGACCACGCTGATTCGATGAACGCGGTGATGTGTTCCTTGACCTTGCCGAGGTTCGCGCCGGCCTCGTGCATCAGCGCGCGCATGATCTTGCGCGCTTCACTGCGCGGCAGCGCGTCGTCCTGGGTGTCGGTGCCGAGATGCTCGATGTGTTCGTCCAGCGACGCGTCGACGTACAGCAGCGCGCTCGCGACGTCCAGGATCGTTTCCGGCCTGGCCTCGCGCTTGCCGTCGATCATCGCGACTATGACCTGCCGCTGCTCGTCGATCATTTTCGCCGGCGCTTCGAGGCCCAGCACCCCCAGCGTGTCGCCGATGCGGTGCAGCACTTCCACCTGCGGCGCAAGCTGCTGCGGGTTGCGGTCTTCGCGGCGCAGGAAGATGTCGAGGCCTTCCTTGACGCGCAGAAGGTCTTCGCGGACGGCCTTGGCGACGGTGTCCAGCAACGCACGGTTGCGCCCGGACATGGCCGCGCGCGCGCGGTCGAGTTCCGCTTCGGTCGGCACCATCCGGTCCAGCCCGAAGCATTGCGAGATCGCTTCGCTGCGACCGGGGCCCGGCGCAGCCTGCGCGATGTAATACAAAAGCGTGCGGGTGAGTTCGCGCGCGTCCTCGTCGTCGCACACGTCCTCGCCCTGGTCCTGCATGTGGCGGATGGTGCGATCGAGGTGCCCGAACTGGTGCCGCAAGCTCGAAAGATGGTGGTCCAGCCGGCCCTGCTGCAGCGTTTCCAGCACGCCGCCCGCGATCCACCACAGGCGCCGCGCGGATTCGGCATGGCATACGGCGCGCAGCTCGTCCATGCAGTCGCGCATCTCGGCGAAGTTCGGCTGCTTGCCCTGCGTCCATGCTAGCAGCTGCACCTGGAAGCGCGCGCGAATCTGGGTGACGCGCTGGCGCAGGTCGGCGAACGGATACGCCGCGCGCGCGCCGGCCGCATCGGGCGGCAAGGGACGATCGAGGTCGGGATGGAACAGCACGCGCTGGTCGGCGGGTTCCTCGCCGTACGCGTCGCGCAATTCGTTGAGCAGCGGCAGCAGGACGATCGGAATGTCCTTGTGGCCGCTTTCGATGAGATCGAGGTAATCCGGCAGCTGCACCAGGCCGCGCATCAGCGCGCCCATGGCCTCCTCGCGGTCGGCGACTTTCCCGTCGAGCACCGCCTGCGCCAGATGCTCCATTTCCTGGTCGAGCTCGGCGGCGCCGTACAACTCGACGATGCGCAGCGTGCCGAGCACCTGGTGCAGCAGGCCGACGCAACTCTGCATCGCACGCACGTCGTCCGCGTTCTCCGCGAACGCCTCGAGTGCCTGGCGCGCTTCCGACAGCAATTCATCGATCTGCGGCTTGACCCAGCCGAGCGTCGAGAAGTCGATGTGTTCTTCGAGTCGCATCGCCGCTTTCCGGTCAGCACCGCCCGCCTGGCTCTCCGCGTACCCCGAAGGCGCGTCGGCAGCCACACCGGCAGCACCGGTTGCCGTGGATACCATGTCGTCGCCCGCGCTCATGTCGTTTCCCGCCGTCAGGCCGGCAGCTTGAAGTCGGCCACCGAACGACGCAGCTCCTGCGCGAGTTGCGCGAGGTTGCCGATCGATTCGGCGGTCTGGTTGGCGCCCACCGAAGTCTGCGCGGTGATCTGCTGAATCGAACTCATCGTCGACGAGATGTTGGTCGCCGCCGCGGACTGCTGCTTCGCGGCGCTGGAGATGCCCTGAATCAGTCCGGCGAGATTGTTCGACACCTTTTCGATTTCACCCAGCGCGGTGCCGGCGTCCTCGGCCAGGCGCGCACCGTTCACCACTTGAGTCGTGGTCTGTTCCATCGAACTGACCGCCTCGTTGGTGTCGGTCTGAATGGTCTGCACCAGCGTCTCGATTCGCTTGGTCGCGCCGGTCGCGCGTTCGGCCAGTCGCTGCACTTCGTCCGCGACCACCGCGAAGCCGCGGCCCGCCTCGCCCGCCGAGGCGGCCTGAATGGCCGCGTTCAGCGCCAGAATGTTGGTCTGCTCGGCGATGTCGTTGATGAGTTCGACGATCGAGCCGATTTCCTGCGAGGACTCGCCGAGGCGCTTGATGCGCTTGGACGTTTCCTGGATCTGCTCGCGGATCGAGTCCATGCCGCTGATCGTCTGGCGCACGATCTGCGCGCCGTTCGACGCGATCTGCACCGAGCGTTGCGCCACTTCCGCCGAGTCGGCGGAGTTCTTCGACACCTGGTCGATGGACACCGCCATTTCGTTGATCTTCGACGAGGCGGAGGTGATCTGTTCGGCCTGCTGGTTGGCCGCGTCCGCCAGATGCTTGGCGGTGGCCTGGGTTTCCTGCGCTGCCGACGACACGCGCACCGCCGTCTCGTTGATCGTGGTCACCAGCGAGCGCAGTGCCTCGACCGCGAAGTTCACCGAGTCCGCGATCGCGCCGGTGATGTCTTCGGTCACGGTGGCCTTCACCGTCAAATCACCTTCGGCGAGCGTGCCCATTTCGTCCAGCAAGCGCATGATGGCCTGCTGGTTGCGTTCGTTGAGCTTGCGGCTTTCGGAGGCGCGCTTGCGCTCGGCGCCGATGAAGCTGAAAGCCAGCACCACCGCGAACACCACCGCCACCACCGCGCCCAAAAGGCCCCACCACACGTTCGGGAACGGCCGCGTCTGCGGCAGCTTGCCGAGCGCGTTGGACACGCTGTTGGCCTTCAGCAACACGTCCTGCGAATCCACCGAGGCCTGCGTGGCCGCGGTCTTCACCGTCACCAGCGTCGGCGCGGCGGCGATCACCTTCTGCACCGGCGCTTCGAGGCCGGCCCAGGATTTCTGCACGCCCGCGAGGATCTTCGCGGCTTCGCCCGAGGAATCATCGGAAAGCTGCTTCAGCGTCGCGCCGTAGTTGGTGGAGTCCAGCGCCAGACCGTTGGCGGCCGACGCGGAATCCGCGCCGCCCTGCAACACGTCGCCCACGCGGCGGATCAGGCGGTCGCCCGACACCAGCAGCTGCGAGGCGGTGTAGATCTGCGAGGAAGAACCTTTCGACTGCAGGATGCTGATGACCTGGTTGATCTTGGAGTTCAGGTCCGGCATCTGCTGGTTGAACGCGGCGGCCTGCGAAGCCGAATCCAGCACCGCATCCTTGTTGGCTTCGATGGCGCCGAGGTCCTTGCTCAGCTGGTCCCACGATTTCGAGAGCGCGCCCATCGGATCGCGCACGCCGATCGCGTCGCCGTAGGCGGGCAAGCCCGTCGCGGGATCGCCGGCATTCAAGTGCTGCACCGCCGCCGCGATCGCCGCGCGCGTGCTGCTGAGTTCCTTGAACGCATCGATGTTGCCGTTGGCGGACTGCAGCGCGAAGTTCGCGACCTGCTGCGAGTTCACCTGGATCTGCGTGGTGAGCTGCGCCGCGGAACGGTCCTGGCTGTCGTGCCGGTTCAGCAGGAAGAAGTCCACGCCCGCCAGCACGATCGCCAGCAGCAGGATGACGATAAGCCAGGTCTGCAGGGATGCACCCTTGCGGACCGCACCGGAATTCGCGCTCATGATTGCCACCTCGTTGCCCTATCCGCAATTGATTCGGAGTGGTTGAAAGCCGGGACAGGCATGTCCGTTCTGGTATTCATCGTCTGCAACCTCTCCGATACCCCAAAATCCCCAAAGAAACCGCGATCACGACGATCGCGCGTAAACCCCTAGATCGCCGCGTGCTGGAACTCCGGCGCACGCGTCAACTCCACCATGCTGAACCGGCCCAGCCTTGTTGCGCCCACGTTGATGTTTTCGGTCACGAAGCGTGCCAGGCCCGGATCGGCCTCGCCTTCCGCGCTCGCGCGGTCGGCATCGGTCAGATTGCGCTGTCCGATCAATTCATCCACCAGCAGGCCGACGTTGCCGCCCGCCTGCTTGACCACCAGCACGCGCGCGCGGCCGGTGACGTGGGTGCGCTGTTCGAACAGGAATTGCTTGAGATCCACCAGCGCGATCAGGTTGCCGCGCACGTTCGCCACGCCCATCAGCCACGAACGCGTCGAAGGAATGCTGGTCACCGGCGGCGGCGACATCAGGATTTCGCTGATCTCGTCGATGCCGCTGACGAAATGATGCTCGCCGACGCGGAAACCGATCGCGCGCCACAAACCCGGCGCTTCGATCTGTTCGGGCACGCCCGGATCGTGCGCAAGGCTGCGGCGCTCGTACTCGGCCAGCAGCGCGTACGCGTTCCGCGGCATCGCTTCGGCAACCGCGGCTTGCATCCCCGCCGCTTCGGGGCGCGCGACGGGATGTTTGCGCGAATCCGAACCGTGGCGGGAGTGCTTCTTGCTCATGACCGTCTTCAGCCGTCCGCGGGAAGATGCTTGTTGACGTGCGCCACCAGGTCCTTCTCGCTGACCGGCTTCACCAGCACGTCCTTGGCGCCCTGGCGCATGCCCCACATGCGGTCGGTTTCCATGCTCTTGGTGGTGACGATCAGCACCGGGATCGCGCTGGTTTCCGGATCCTTGGTGAGGCTGCGGGTGGCTTGGAAGCCGTTCATGCCGGGCATGATCACATCCATCAACACCAGGTCGGGCTTGGTCTTGTGCGCGGCATCGATGCCGGCTTCGGCGGTCGCCACCGAAGTGACCTTGTGACCGGCCCGCTCCAGCGCGCCCGAGAAAATCTTCACGTCGGTGGGCGAGTCGTCGATGATCAGGATGTTTGCCATTGTTTCCCCGTGTGGTGCGGCGATGCGCTTGCGCGTTACTTGACGGTCGCGACGTGCTGCCGGATCGCGTCCAGCAGCTCGTCGCGGGTGAAGGGTTTGGTGAGGTACTGCTCGGAACCCACGATGCGCCCGCGCGCCTTGTCGAACAGACCGTCCTTCGACGACAGCATGATCACCGGCGTCGAACGGAACACATGGTTGTTCTTGATCAGCGCACAGGTCTGGTAGCCGTCCAGCCGCGGCATCATGATGTCGACGAAGATGATGTCCGGCCGCAGGTCGGAGATCTTGGCCAAGGCCTCGAAGCCGTCGACGGCGGTCAGCACTTCCGCGCCCTCCTTTTTCAGCAGGGTTTCGGCGGTGCGGCGGATGGTCTTCGAATCGTCGATGACCATGACCTTCAGTCCGGTCAGGCCATCGTGGTTGGCGTTGTCATTCACGGTCAGGATTCCACCTCTTGAGGAGGCGGTGAGAACCCATGCAACATGGATGCCACACCGCAGGTGATTGTGACGGCCGTCAATAAAATGCCTTTCCAGACCCGTCCCCCTGCAAGACGGATTTCGGATGCCTTCCCCGGCAGAACCGGCCGCGTGTGCCAAGATACATCATGAGGGGCCCGTGCGAATGCGGGATTTCCCGATTCCACCCTCGCAGCCCATTCTTCCACAACCCTGAGCGGCCATTGCCTTGCAACGGTCGCTCCGCCTCTTGACTCAAGCGGGGCATCTTTCTCGCTTCGCCGATCGGTAATATGAACCCATGACCCTCACCGTTGCGGTGCTGATGGATCCCATCGGCACGATCCACCCGGAAAAGGACACCACCCTCGCCCTGATGCTGGAGGCGCAACGGCGCGGCCACGCGCTGCGCTACCTGCGGCAGGGCGACCTGGAAGTGCGCGACGGCACCGCGTGGGCGCGATTGGCACCCGTGGAAGTGCGCGACGACACCACCGACTGGTTCACGCTGGGCGAAGCGCGCTGGCAGCCGCTGGCGGACGGCATCGACATCGTGCTGGCGCGCAAGGACCCGCCGTTCGATGCGCAATTCCTGTACGACACGCTGGTGCTGGACTTGGCCGCGCGCGCGGGCGTGCGCGTCATCAACAACCCGCAGGCGCTGCGCGACTTCAACGAGAAACTCGCGGCGCAGTGGTTTCCGCAATGCTGCGCGCCGGCCCTGGTGGCACGCGACCGCGGCGAACTGCGCCGGTTCGCGCGCGAGCACGGCGAAGTGGTGCTGAAGCCGCTGGATGGCATGGGCGGCCGCGGCATCTTCCGTTCGCGCGGCGACGATCCCAACCTCAATTCGATCCTGGAGACGCTGGCGGGCGATGATCGGCGCTTCGTGATGGCGCAGAAGTTCATCCCCGAGATCGCCCAAGGCGACAAGCGGATCCTCGTCGTGAACGGCGAACCGATTCCGTATGCGCTGGCGCGCATTCCGCAGGGCACCGATTTCCGCGGCAATCTTGCGGCGGGCGGTCGCGGCGTCGGCCAGCCGCTGTCGGAGCGCGACCGCTGGATCGCGGCGGAAGTCGGCCCGGAACTCGCACGGCGCGGCATCGTGCTGGCGGGGCTGGACGTCATCGGTGACTGGCTCACCGAAGTCAACGTCACTTCGCCGACGTGCGCGCGCGAACTGGATTCGCAATTCGGACTCAACATCGCGGGCACGGTGTTCGATGCGATAGAAGCGGGGACCGGGGACCGGGGACCGGGGACCGGCGAAACACAACGCACCTGAGCTCGCTGCCATGTTCGTGCTCCTCTTACACTTCATCGGGCGCGCAGAAAGACGCCACCACTCGTCGCAGCTCCGTGATCGAGGTACTACTGCTTTTGGTCCCCGGGCCCCGGTCCCCGGTCCCTTGTCATGAGCGACGCTGCGATACCGATGCAGCACCCCGTGACCCAGGCCGACCGGATGGGCGTCGCGCTGCTGTTCTCGTTGCTGCTGCACGCGATCCTTGTCCTCGGCATCGGCTTCCATTTCGCGAAACCCGCGCCCAGCCTGCCGACGCTGGACGTCACCCTGATCAACACGTCCAACGCGGAGGCGCCGGCGAAAGCGGACTTCCTGGCACAAGCCAACAACGCGGGCGGCGGCAACAGCGACAAGGCGCATCGTCCGGGCGCGCCGTTCTCGGGGCCGCTGCCGGTGACGCAATCCGGCATCGCGCCCAGGGAAATGCTGCCCGCCGCGCCCGCGCAACAAATCGAGAGCGGACCGCACATCATCACCACTGCGGGCCGCTCGAATGCAACCGTTGCGCAGCAGCGCGACACCCGCGCCGAACCGCAGCCGCAGGAACAGATGGCGCCGGATCCCGTGCAGCAGCGGCTCGAAATGGCACGGTTGGCGCAGGAGGTCCGCGACGAACAGGAGGCGTATGCGAAGCGCCCGCGCCGCAAGTTCGTTTCGGCGAACACGCGCAGCGTTGCCGACGCGGCGTACCAGGTCGCGTGGGTGCATCGCATCGAGCGCATCGGCAACCTCAACTATCCCGATGCCGCGCGTCGCCGTCACCTGCACGGCGACGTCGTCCTCAGCGTCACGATCGGAACGGATGGACAGGTCCGCGAGGTCACGGTCAATACCAGCTCCGGCTACCGGGTGCTGGACGATGCGGCGATGCGCATCGTGCATCTGGCGGCGCCGTTTCCGCCGATCCCGCAGGACAAGGACGCGCAAGGCCATCGCATCACCGAACTGGTGATCACGCGCACGTGGCAATTCCTGCCGGGCGACCGGCTGCAGACGCGCGGCACCGGTTCACAATAGCGCGCGCCGCCCGGCATACAATCGGCGCATGACGAAGTCGCCACGCCAGGACGACGAATCCGAAAAACGGGCCGTCCATGAACCGGAATCGGGCCAACCGGCGCACGTGCGCCGCCGCAAGGCATCTTCGCGCAGCAGCGACGATCGTCAGGCCGGACAAGGCGCCGCGTCCGGCACGCCGTCGCTGGCCGGCCATTTCCTCATCGCGATGCCGGGCATGGGCGATCCCAATTTCGCGCGCGGCATCACTTTCATCTGCCAGCACGACGAAGACGGCGCGATGGGCCTGGTCGTCAATCGTCTTTCCGATTACAAGCTCGGCGACGTGCTGCAACAGATGCACATGCCATGCGAGCGCGCGGACGTCGTCGCCACGCCCGTCCTGACAGGCGGCCCCGTGCAGCCCGAACGCGGCTTCGTCCTGCACGCGTCCGGCGAGCGCGAATGGGAATCGAGTTACCGCGTCAACGACACGCTGGCGGTCACCACTTCGCGCGACATCCTTGCGGCGATGGCCGACGGCGACGGTCCGCAACGCGCGCTCGTCACGCTGGGTTACGCGGGATGGGGCGCGGGCCAACTCGAACAGGAACTGCGCGAGAACGCGTGGCTGACGGTGCGCGCCGACCATCGCATCCTGTTCGAGACGCCGCTGGACGATCGCTGGAACGCCGCGATCGCGCTGGTGGGGATCAATCCGGCCAACCTGACTTCGTATTCGGGTCGCGCGTGAGTTGTGTATTGGGTTTTGATTACGGTGCCCGCTGCATCGGCGTCGCCAGCGGCAACCGCATCAGCCGTTCCGCGCGTCCGCTGGCGGCGCTCGCCGCCCGTGCGGGTCAACCTGATTGGTCGCGCGTCGACGCGCTGCTGGCGGAATGGAAACCCGATGCGCTGGTCGTGGGCCTGCCGCTGACGCTGGACGGCGGCGAACAAGCAGTCACGCGCGGCGCGCGAGCATTCGCCGACGCGTTGGAAAAGCGCAGCGGATTGCCGGTGCACCTGGTCGACGAACGCCACACCTCGCAGGAAGCCGCGCGCCGGTTCGCCGCGCAACGCGCAGCCGGTTCCGCGCGCCGCCGCGATGCCGCGAACCTCGATTCATTGGCCGCCGCCGTTATCCTAGAGGGCTGGCTGACCCAAGCGCATGACTAAATCCATGCAGCATCTGCTGACCCTCGAAGAACTGGACCGCGCTGCACTCACCCGCCTGCTGGATCGCGCCGAACGCTTTCGCGCCGGCGGAGCGCCGCGCGACCTGCTCGCCGGCCGCACGGTGCTGACGCTGTTCTTCGAACCGTCCACGCGCACGCGCACCTCGTTCGTGCTGGCCGCGAAGCGCCTCGGCGCGGACACGCTGAATTTCGACCTTTCGCGTTCCTCCACCAGCAAGGGCGAAAGCCTGCTCGACACCCTGCATACGCTGGAAGCGATGGGCCTCGACGCGCTGGTGGTGCGGCACAGCGAAAACGGCATGCCCGCGTATCTCGCGCAACACGCGCATACCGGCGTGGCGGTGATCAACGCGGGCGACGGCACGCACGCGCATCCGACCCAGGGCCTGCTCGACGTCTTGACGATCCGCCAGCGGCGCAGCGATTTCGAGAAGCTGCACGTGGTCATCTGCGGCGACATCCGCCATTCGCGGGTCGCGCGTTCCGACGTGCGCGCGCTGCACACGCTGGGCGCGCGCGATATCCGTCTGTGCGCGCCGCGCGCGATGCTGCCCGAAACGCTGCAGGAATTTCCCGGCTGCGGGACGACCGAAGATTTCGACGGCGCGCTCGCAGGCGCCGACGTCGTGGTCATGCTGCGCATCCAGAAGGAACGCATGGCCGACGCGCAGTTGCCCGAGGCCGCCGATTACCACGCGCATTACGGACTGGATGCGCGCCGGCTGGCGCTGGCCAAGCCTGATTGCCAGGTGCTGCATCCGGGGCCGATCAATCGCGGCATCGAGATCGCGCCGGAGGTCGCCGACGGCGCGCAATCGCGCATCCTCGACCAGGTCGCGAACGGTGTCGCCATCCGAATGGCCGTGCTGGCGGAGCTGCTCGCGCCGCCTGCATAATCGAATCTGTCTCGGGGAACCCAAGGAGAAAACCATGCGTCCAGTCCTGCGCCGGGCCGCACTCGCGGCTGCCTGCGTTTCCGCGCTCATGCTCGCCGGCTGCGGCAACCACGTCGCCTCCAACGCGCCCATCACGTATGCGCCCGCGGACACGCCGTACCTGTTCGCCAACACCAAGGGCCTGCCCGAGGACGTCGCGGACGCCTGGGGCCAGGCCAACGACAAGTTGATGTCGATGCGGATCCAGCAGCTCGGCCATTTCGCCGACGCCTTCGGCCAGAAGGATCCCGAGGTCGCGACGGTGCTGAACGCGCTCAAGGACGAACTCGCCGGCGTGCATTCCGCGAAGGAACTGGCGCAAGCCACCGGATTTTCGCGCTCGGCGCTGTATGCGTTCTACGGCATCGGCGACGTGCCGGTGATGCGCGTCGAACTGCAATCGCCGGATGCGTTCAAGGCGTTCTGGTCGCGCGTGGAAAAACGCGCGGGCGTGACCACGCCGACGGCCAAGCTCGGCGCGCAAAGCTACTGGGTGATCGGCGGCAACGACGCCAAGCTGCACTTGCTGGTCGCGATCGAAGACAAACAGCTCGTGCTCACCGCGGCGCCCGCCAATGCCGGCGAAGATCTCCTGAAGCAGTTGCTGGGCCTGACCAAGCCGTCCAGCAACGCCGTGGATCGCCTGGCACGCATCGACAGCGACCACGGCTACGGCGAATACGGTTCGGGTTACGTCGACCTGCCGAAGCTGTTCGCGAATATCTTTGATGGCAAGGACAACGTAACGCGTGAATTCGCCAAGGACCTCGGCGGCGACGCCGCGTCCAATCCGGCCTGCGCCAGCGAGTTCGCATCGCTGGCCAGCCAGGCTCCGCTCGCGAGCGTCGGTTTCACCAGCTATACCGCGAAGGAAATCCGCGGCGGCGTCGACGTGCAGTTGTCGCCCGCGCTGCTGGGCGCGCTGACCGCGCTGAAGCAGCCGGTGCCGGGCATGGACGAAAAATCCGACGCGTCGATGTTCGACATGGTGCTCGCGCTGCCGCTGGAGAAGTGGCAAGCCTTCATCAAGGGCCGCGCGGAAGCCGCCGCGGCCAAAACCTATCAGTGCCCGGCTTTGCAATCGCTCAACCGGTTCGCGAACTCCGCCGCCAACCCGCCGGTGCAGATGCCGCCGGAAGCGGCATCGATGCTGGGTTTCCGCGTGGTGCTGGACAAGTGGGACATCGGCCCGCAGATCGCCGGCCGCGTGCTGGTCGCCAGTTCCAATCCGGCCGGGCTTGCGCAAACGATCCAGCAGATCATGCCGCAGTTCGCCTTGAAGAGCATCCCGGCCGACGGCAAACCCGTGGCGTTCGACCTGCCGCCCAAGCTTCAGGCGATGCTCGGCGGCGGCAACCAGGGCTGGATTGCCGCCAGCAAGGACGCGCTTGCGGTGGGCATTGGCGACGGCGAGGATGCCCGGCTCGGCAATGCACTGAACGCGTCCGCGGGGAATGGCGACACGCTGCTGCGGATGCATTTCGACGGCAAAATGTATCCGCTGCTGGGCAGCTGGATGTCACGCTTCGCCGCCGCGATGCCGGCGACGAGCCAGGCGCAGGTCCAGCAGCAGGTCGCCGCATTCAACCTGATGGGCGAGATGATCCAGTCAGCGGACATGGACGTGAAGCTCGACGGCAAGGGCCTGCACGTGGACAGCGTCGTGCAGCATCGCTGAGTTGTTCACCCCCTTCGGTAACGAAGGGGGTCACGCGCGCAGCGCGTGGGGGGATGCGCATGATCACGCAAAGCCATCCCCCTCTCACGCTGCGCGCGTTCGCTTCGCCCTTTGCAAGCGAAGGGGAGGTTGTCCCACTACAGTCGGTGACCTGACTCGCGCGTCTCCACCAGTTCCACGTCGCCCAGGCCCTGCGACAGCGAATGCGCGTCGCCGCCCTGCGCGAGCTTGATCGCAAGCCGCACTTCGTTCGCGGAATCGGCGTAACGCAGCGCATCTTCGTAGCTGATGTGGCCGGCGTGGTACAGCTCGACCAGGTTCTGGTCGAAGGTGCACATGCCGAGGTTGGTGGACTGCTTCATCACGTCCTTGATCTTGTGGATCTCGCCCTTGCGGATGTAGTCCTGCACCAGCGGCGTGCCCAGCAGCACTTCCATCGCCACGCGCCGGCCCTTGCCATCCGGGGTCGGGATCAACTGCTGCGCGACGATACCTTTGAGGTTCAACGACAAGTCCATGTACAACTGGTCGCGCACGTCTTCCGGGAAGAAGTGGATGACGCGCTCCAGCGCCTGGTTGGCGTTGTTGGCGTGCAGCGTGCACAGGACCAGGTGGCCCGTCTCGGAGAAGTGGATCGCGTATTCCATGGTCTCGCGGGTGCGCACCTCGCCGATCAGGATCACGTCGGGCGCCTGGCGCAGCGTGTTCTTCAGCGCGTTCTCCCAGCTGTCGGTGTCGATGCCGAGTTCGCGCTGGGTGATGATGCAGCCCTCGTGCTTGTGCACGTATTCGATCGGGTCTTCGATGGTGATGATGTGGCCGGTCGAGTTCTGGTTGCGGTAGCCGACGATCGAGGCCAACGAGGTCGATTTGCCCGCGCCGGTGGCGCCCACGAAGATCACGATGCCGCGCTTGGTCATCGCGAGCTGCTTGACGATCGGCAGCAGGTTCAGTTCCTCGATGGTCGGAATCTTGGATTCGATCCGGCGCAGCACCATGCCCACGCAATTGCGCTGGTAGAAGCACGACACGCGGAAGCGGCCGACGCCCGCGACGCCGATCGCGAACTGGCATTCGTGGGTTTTCTCGAATTCCTCGCGCTGCAGCGGATTCATCACGTTCAACACCATGTCGCGCGCTTCCTGCGGGCTCAGCGGTGTCTGCGTGATCGGCACGATGCGGCCGTGGACCTTGATCGACGGCGCGACGCCGGCGGTGATGAAAAGGTCCGACGCCTTCTTGTGCACCATCAGCTTGAGGAAGGATGTGAAATCGACTGCGCTCATGGCATTTCTCCCGGATCCGACGCGACCCGATCAATGGACCCCGTGTCAACGGCCATCCATGGCCTGCACGGGGTGACGACATCCTGTCGTCATTTGAAAATCTCTTTCACCTTGGCGCGCGACATCGCGTCCTGACGCGTGATCAGGCCGCGCCGCACCAGGTCTTGCAGGCACTGGTCCATCGTCTGCATCCCGAATTGCTGGCCGGTCTGGATCGCCGAATACATCTGCGCGACCTTGTCCTCGCGGATCAGGTTGCGGATCGCGGGAATGCCGACCATGATTTCCCAGGCCGGCACGCGGCCGCCGCCGACCTTCTTCAGCAGCGTCTGCGTGATCACCGCGCGGAGCGATTCCGAAAGCATCGAGCGCACCATCGGCTTTTCGCCGGCGGGGAACACGTCGATGATGCGGTCGATGGTCTTGGCCGCCGAATTGGTGTGCAGCGTGGCGAACACCAGGTGTCCGGTTTCCGCGGCGGTCAGCGCCAGGCGGATGGTTTCGATGTCGCGCATCTCGCCGACCAGGATGTAGTCCGGGTCTTCGCGCAGCGCCGAACGCAGGGCCTCGTTGAAACCGTGGGTATCGCGATGCACTTCGCGCTGGTTGATCACGCACTTCTGCGCGGTGTGCACGAATTCGATCGGATCCTCGATGGAGAGGATGTGGCCGAAGTGGTTCTTGTTGACGTAGTCGACCATCGCCGCGAGCGTGGTCGACTTGCCGGAACCGGTCGGCCCGGTGACCAGGATCAGGCCCTGCGGCTGCTCGATCAGATCCTTGAAGATCTTGGGCGTGCCGAGATCCTCAAGCGTCCAGACTTCGGCGGGAATGGTGCGGAACACCGCGCCGGCGCCGCGGTTCTGGTTGAAGGCGTTGACGCGGAAACGCGCGAGGCCCGGAATCTCGAACGAGAAGTCGACTTCGAGGAATTCCTCGTAATCACGGCGCTGCTTGTCCGACATGATGTCGTACACCAGCGTGTGCACCTGCTTGTGCTCGAGCGCAGGCAGGTTGATCCGGCGGATGTCGCCGTCGACCCGGATCATCGGCGGCAGGCCCGCCGACAGGTGCAAGTCCGAAGCCTTGTTCTTGACCGAAAAGGCCAACAGTTCGGCGATATCCATGAACCCCCTCCAAGATGCGCGAGCCGCCTGGCCGGATCGGCGTCAGACGGCCCCACTGTACCCCAAACCTGCAAAATCCGTTCCAGCAAGGCCGCCGGAGTCCGGATCGAGTATACGCCAGCGCCGTTTCCGGAACTGCCACGCAACCGGCAGTATCGGCGCGCCTCGCTCAGCCCGGTGGTTCGCCGCCGGAGAAATCCAGGGTCGCGACCGTGCCGCGTTCCGCACGCGGGGCCAGCGACACCCGCCAGCCGTACAACTCGCACAAGCGGCGCACGATCGCGAGACCTAACCCCGCGCCCTTCACTATCTCGCCCTCGCCGCGCACCCCGCGCTCGAACAGGTGCTCGGCCTCTTCGGCCTTGATGCCCTGCCCGGTGTCCTCGATGCGCACGCGCCCGGGTTGCACGCGCACCACGATCTCGCCTTCCTGGGTGTATTTGCAGGCATTGCCGACCAGGTTGCCCAGCGCGACGGCCACCACCGACGACGGCGCCTCAACGGTAACCGGCGCTTCGATTTCCGCGCGTAACACGATGGGTTTGCGGCCGAGATCCGGACGATGCGTGTCGACGACCTCTTCCACCACCCTTGCGACATCGGTGGTTTCGCCATCGACCGGCCCGGAACGCTCGGCGCGCGACAGCAGCAGCAAGGCTTGCGTCAATTCCGTGGATTGGCGCACGGCGCGCTCGATCCGCTGCAAGCGGGTGTGCAGCTTTTCCGGCAGGTCGGGCGTCGCCATCAACAACTCGGTGGTGCTGGCGATCACCGCCAGCGGCGTGCGCAATTCATGGCTGACATCCGCGTTGAATTCGCGGTCGCGCTGGATCAGCGCGCTCTGGCGTTGCGCATAATCGTCGAGCGCAGCGGCCAGTTCGCCCACCTCGTCCTCCGCGAAATGCGGCGCCAGCGGTTCCAGTTTGCGTCCGCTGCGGAACGCGCGCAGGCGTTGGGCGAGATCGGTCACCGGGCGCATCACGCGCCGCGACAGCCAATACCCGACGGCCAGCGACAACAGCGTGAACAGGACGACCGCAGCGACCAAACCGGTGATCAGTTGCCGCTTGCCGAGACTCTCGCGACTGGTGTCATATGTGAGGAAGGCGTCGATGCCGTATTTGCGCGCCACCACCAGCTTGTACTGGTTCGGCAACCCGCCGGTGCCGCCGCGCATGTCGTACACGCCCGGTTTCAATCCCTGCCACGCCAGCGGTGCCTGGTACACCGTCTGATCGTTCCACATCCACGCTTCGATCAGCTGGAACCGCAACGGTTCGTCCGGATGCAGGTGCTTGCTGTCGACCGCCTGCTGGAGATCGGCTTCGAGGCTCTGGTTGATCAGCTGGTTCTCGACCTTGGCGCGCACGTACAGCGACGCGGCCGCGAACAGCGCGCTCAGCCCGAAGCCGAACAGCGTGAAAGTGACGATCAGCCGGAAGCGGAGCTTACGCCGGGACTGCATCCGGATCGACCATGCGGTAGCCGATGCCGTGGCGGGTATGGATCAACGGCTTGTCGAAGGGCTTGTCGATGGCTGCGCGCAGGCCGTGGATGTGCACGCGCAATGAATCGGAATCGGGCAGTTCCTCGCCCCACACCTTCTGTTCCAGGTCCTGGCGCGTGACCACCGACGGACTGGCTTCCATCAGCGCCTGCAACAGTTTCAGGCCGATCGGGTTCAACTGGATCGATTCGCCCGCGCGCGTCACCACCAGCGTGTCGAGGTTGTACGTAAGGTCGGCGATCTTCAGCACGCGGCTCTTCGGTCCCTTGCCGCGCCGTGCCAGTACTTCCAGCCGCGCCGCCAGTTCCTGCAGCGCGAACGGCTTGGTCATGTAGTCATCGGCGCCGGATTCGAAGCCTGTCAGCTTCTGTTCCAGCGCGTCGCGTGCCGTCAGCATCAACACCGGCGTGTGCTTGTGCGCCTCGCCGCGCAGCTTCTTGCACACCATGATGCCGTCCATGCCCGGCAAGGTCAGGTCCAGCACGATCACGTCGAAATCGTTGACGACCGCGAGGTGCAACCCGGTGACGCCGTCGCCGGCGAAATCGACGACGTGACCGCGATCCTCGAGGTAATCACCGATGTTGGTGGCGATGTCGTTGTTGTCCTCGATCACCAGCACGCGCATGGCATATCCCGGCTAACGCGCATTCGTGCGCCATTGCGCAAGCTTAGCGAGAAACGGATTTTCGCGCTGCGGCCGCGGCGCATCCAGTCATTCGCCGCGACGCCGGCATCGGATTCGCGCCTTACAGGTGGCGGCAGATGTGCGTGCCCGTCGTGACCGTGCAAGGTTGGGCGGTCGCCGCGCCGGCATCGTCTCCCAACCGGAACGTGAAAGCCTGACGGTAACGCCTGCCAGGCGCCGCGGGTGGCGCGAATCGCCAGTCCTCCATGGCGCGCAGTGCGGCCATGTTGAATTGACCGGAGCTGGTGTCGACGACTTCGAGGGCGTGCGGCACGCCCGCGGCATCCAGCGTGAACTCCACCACGACCCGACCCTGGAGTCCATTCAACAACGCTTCGGATGGATACACCGGGGGTACCGTGCGCAATGCGCGCGGTGCCGCGGCGGGCACCTGCGCCGCGTTATCGAGCAGGGAAGCCGCGACCGTTGCAACCGGCAGCAGATGCGACGGGATGTTCGTCAGATCGAGTTTCGGCTGCTCGATGGCCAAGGGAACGGTCGGTACCGATGCGGCGGACGGCGTTGCGTCATTGCCAGACACACGCAGGGTCGGATATTCGACAGACGGCAAAACCGGTTTCGAGGAAACGCGAATCCAAGGCGACCATGCCGACGCGCGCAATTCCTGCATTGCGAGGTGCAAAGCTGATGCGTTGTTCGCGGCCACCATAACCGCGGTGCGTTGCTGCCAAGCGGTGTCGCGCCACCATGTCCAGCCCGCTCCTGCCATTGCGAGGACCACCGCCATCACGATGGCATGGCTGCGCAAATGCCGCTGCGGACGCCACGGAGCGGCGCCGGCGATGAACCATGCGCGCTCCGCCAGCACACCGCCGCTCGCAGCCAACGCCAAGTTGGTGTGCCCGGCGCGGAATTCCTCGAGCTTGGCCAGCGCGGCCACGAAATCCCGGCGCTCGCCACCAGTCACCCACAGCGCGAGCGTGTCGCAGCACAACTCGCGCTCGTTGCGCGCTTCGCGCGAAATCCAGTGCACCGCCGGGTGGTAGAAGAACAGCGTCTCCAGCACGACTTGGAACAGGTTGGCGATGTGGTCGAAGCGCTTGAGGTGCGCCAACTCGTGCGCCAGCACCAGATCGATCTGCGCCGGAGGCATCTGCGTCAGCACCGCCAGCGGCAGTACCACCGCGGGCTTGATCCAGCCGATCAATGCAGGCGTAGCGACCCGCACGCTTGCCAGCACCGGCACCACGCGCCGCAATCCGAGACGCTGCGCCAACTGCCGCGCGCGCGCTTGCCACGCGGGCAGTTGCTCGGCCGCCGCCAGCATGCTGCGCAAGCCGTGCCATTGCCGATACACGCGCGCACCGAGCACCGCTGCACCCAGCGCCCACGCCAGCACCAGCCACGGCAGTGCCCTGCCGAGCAACGGCTGCCAGGCCGGAATCGCAGTCGCTGCGGCGGATGCGGCAGCGCCGGGAGCCGGCGCCACCTGCATCGCTGCAAGTTCGACGGCTTCGGTGGTGAGCGAAAACTCGTGCACGCCGGTCGCAACGGGACATGCCGCCATCGCGATCAGCGCGAGCATTGCCGCGACGTAGCGCGGATTGCCGCGCGGCAGCGCGGCGTGCCAAGGCATATACCGCGCCGATGATCGCAGCCTGCCAGACGAAGTGCAGCAGACACCAGCCCAGTGCCGACACGCCGGCCGAGAGGGCTGCGAGCATGTTCATTTTCCGGCGTCCTTGTCGAGCCGGTTCAACAGCGCGCGGATTTCCTGCAATTCCTCGCGGCTGGCCTTGTGGTCACCCAGTGCCTGCAACACGAGGCGCGACGGCGAGCCGTCGAATACGCGCTGCAGGATGTCGGAAAGGAACTTCTTCTGCGTCCGCTCCTTGCTGACCAGCGCGCGATAGACATGCGCACGCTGCGACTCGTCGCGTTCGACCAGTCCCTTGTCGTGCATGATCTGCAGCTGCTTCAGCGCCGTGGTGTAACCCGTGCCGTCGCGCTTGTGCAACACCTCGTGCACGTCGCGCACCGTGCAGGCGCCGTGTTCCCACAACACCTGCAGGATTTCGAGTTCGGCCTCGGTGGGACGAGGCAATGTGGGTTCCCGACCGGCCATCGGATGCGGCTCCATCGATTATTCGCCTGCCGGCGCGAATCTACGCTCGAGCGATCGCTGAGACAAGGATGCGAAGCGGCGCACGGAAATCATTTCATGCTCGACGAACCGTCCCGCTCGCATCGCGAAGCGAGGTTCAATGTCCCGTTTCTTTCTGAAGCGTGGCGCCTCGCTCGCGCATGAATTCCTGTGCGGCGTGATGTTCGGCCTGGATCTGTGCGTAGGTCTTGCAAGTCTTGACTGGCAAGTGCGAACCCACAGGCAGTTCGGTCTGGCAAACCAGCCGGTCGCCATCCTTCTTGGTCAGTATGGCATTGACGGTACTTTGATCGGCAAGCAACCGCATCGTGGCATTCTGATCCATCTTGTCCACGGTCCCGAACTGATCGTACAACTTGCCCATGTCGGCAAATGTGTCATCGAGGGTGGTTCGCTCACCTTTGTCGATGTATTGCCAGCGACCGCCCGGCTGCATTTGCTGGTGAATGGCCGCGACGATCGCCGCAAAGTTGTCCTTGGTATCCGCTTTGACCACTGGCTTGCCGTTTTCTTCGGGAACACTGGCCACGGGTGAACTCCCGGTCTGCGCAACCGGAACCGCAGTCGACGCTGGCGCGGGGATGGAAGCATTGCCCGGCGGGGTACCGCCCGCCGCCGCATAGCCTTGCAAAACCAATGCAGCGGCTATGACCGAAAGAATGGACAAACGGGACGCTTTCATTGGACCCCCTGACGGTGGATGGCGCGGAGTACGAGACATCCTAGACACGTACCGGCAGGCTGTCAACGATTTGCTTCGTACTAAGCGTGTCGTGGTCTACTCCTGGCGACTGACGGGGACGCGGGCGCCTGCCAACGAAGCTTCCAGATGCCTGATCACCGCGTCGGCGACATCCACGCCGGACACGGTCTCGATGCCTTCCAGCCCGGGCGAGGCGTTGACCTCCAGCACCAGCGGTCCCCGCGCGGAGCGCAGCAGGTCCACGCCGGCGATGCCGAGCCCGAGCACTTTCGCCGCGCGCAGGGCGATCGCGCGTTCCGCCGCGGACAGCTTGACGCGGCTGCCGGTGCCGCCGCGGTGCAGGTTGGCGCGGAAGTCGCCATCCACCGCGGCGCGTTGCATGGCCGCGACCACCTGATCGCCGACCACGAAGCAGCGCACGTCGCGTCCGTTGGCTTCGCGCACGAATTCCTGCACCAGGAAATTGGCGTACAGGCCGCGGAACGCTTCGATCACGCTCTGCGACGCCGCGGCTTTCTCCGCCAGCACCACGCCGCTGCCCTGCGCGCCTTCGTTGAGCTTGATGACGTGCGGCGCTGGGCCGAGCATGTTCAGAAGGTCCGAGGTGTCGTCCGGGTTGTCGCCGAACACCGTCACCGGCAGGTCGATGCCATGGCTGGCAAGGATCTGCAGGCTGCGCAGCTTGTCGCGCGCGCGCAGTACCGCATCGGAGCAGCTCGGCGTGTACACGCCCATCATTTCGAACTGGCGCAGCACGGCGGTGCCGTAGAACGTCACCGAAGCGCCGATGCGCGGGATCACCGCCTCGACGCCCTTCAGCGCGCGGCCGCCGTAATGCACGACGAAGCCGTCTCTGGCAATCCGCATGTAGCAGCGCAAGGGATCGAGCACGCGCACGCGGTGGCCCCGTGCGCGCGCCGCAGCGACCAGCCGCGCCGTGGAATACAGCCGCGAATTGCGGGACAGGATCGCGATCTTCACTAAAGAGGCTCTGTAGAAGTGTTTCGCTCGAAGCCGCTTTTGTTGAAAGTCAGGCCAGGGGAAGGCCGCGGCGATGCTGACGAAACCAAAATCTTTTTCGGTTACGAGACCGCCGGGAACGCAGCGATCATGGACGATCGCAAAACCAAGCGGGTGAAGGGAATCGAACCCTCGTCAGTAGCTTGGGAAGCTACAGCTCTACCATTGAGCTACACCCGCGCCGGAAGGGCGATGTTAGCGATGCGCGCGGCGGCCGCGCAACGACCGCCGAACGCCGGCTAAACGCTTTCTTAGGCCATGCTTAGGATACTCAATGCAGCAGGCGCGCATTCAGCGCGGCTAGGTTGATATGAGCGCGTCGGACGAGGGGCGCCGCACCGACGCATTCCACACGCGCCCGGATCGCCACGGGGGTTTCCCATGTCCCGCTTCCGTCTTTCGCGTCAGTTGCTCGTCGCCGCCGGCGTCTGTGCCCTGCTGCTCGGCGCGGCCACGGTCCAGGCTCAGCAATACGACGACTCCCAGCCCGCCGACCAGTCGCAGGCCTACGACAATTCCGACCAGGCGCCCGGCCGCGTCGCGCGGCTCGCCTATCTTTCCGGGCAGGTGCAGTTCGCACCGGCCGGCGAGAGCGACTGGGGTTCGGTCGAGGTCAACCGTCCGATGGTGATCGGCGACCGCCTGCTGACCGGCAACGATGGCCGCGCGGTGCTCGAGCTTGGCGATGCCTCGATCCGCATTGACAACGGCAGCGCCTTCGATTTCCTCAACCTCGACCAGAACAACGTGCAGGTCGAGCTTTCGCAAGGCACGTTGAACGTCGCGGTGCGCCAGCTCGCGCAAGGCGAAACCTTCGAGGTGGATACGCCGACCGTGGCGTTCGTCGCCGCGCAGCCCGGCATCTATCGCATCGACGATGATCCCAGCGGCACCGGCAGCATGGTGACCGTGTTCCAGGGTTCGGGCACCGTGTACGGCGAGAACGGCGTCAGCCGGCAAGTGGCGGCGGGAACGTCCTACCGCTTCAATGATTCGACGCTCGCCGACGTCCAAGCCAACGCGCTGCCACAACCCGACGATTTCGACAGCTTCTGCGAAGCGCGCGACGCGAACTACAACCGCTACGTGCGGCAGGAACAGCAATACGTCCCGCCCGACATGATCGGCAGCGAAGACCTCGACCAGTACGGCCAATGGGACAGCACGCCCGACTACGGCACCGTGTGGTACCCGAGTTCGGTGCCGGCGGGTTGGGCGCCGTACCGCTACGGCCACTGGGCGTGGATCGATCCATGGGGCTGGACCTGGGTGGGCGACGAACCGTGGGGCTTCGCGCCGTTCCATTACGGCCGCTGGGTTTACGTCCGCGACCGTTGGGGCTGGATGCCGGGACCGGTGCAGGTGCAGCCGGTGTACGCACCGGCGCTGGTGGCCTTCATCGGCGGATCGGGCTTGTCGCTTTCGATCAACATCGGCGGCGGCGGACCCGTGGGCTGGTTCCCGCTGGGGCCGCGCGACGTGTATACGCCGTGGTTCCCTGCCTCGCGCAACTACTTCACCAACGTCAACGTCACCAACATCCGCAACGTCTACATCAACAAGACGGTGATCAACAACTTCTACACCGACTATCAGGCCGGCCGCGCTCCGCCGCGCGGCGGGCATGACTATGCCTACCGCGCCATGCCGGGTGCCGTGACAGCGGTACCACGCAACGTCTTCACCGGCGCGCGCCCGGTACGTCCCGCGGTGCTGAAGCTCGATCGCACGCAGCTTGCACGCTCCGAAGTCGCGCTGCGGCCCGCCGTCGTCCCCGACCGGAGCAGTCTGGGCTTGCGCAATCCGACGATGCGGCCCACCGTGATCAAGGGCCGCGAGCCGTTTGCCCGTCCGGTGGTCGCACGACACCAGCCGCCGCCGCGTCCGGTCGATTTCGCCGCGCGCCAGAAAGTCATCGCCAGCCAGCACGGCCAGCCGTTGACGCCGGCGCAGCTGCAGAACCTGCGCAAAACGGAGCCTGCGCCGCGCGAGGAGCGCGTGAAGCTGGTTCCCGCCGCGGCAGGCATCGCTGCCGGCGCCGCCGCGATCGGCGCCATGCACCGCGCGACACCGCCGCGGCCCTCGGAACCGGCGGCGCGCACCCAACCGGCACGCTCCGTGGCAGCGCCGCGCCCCGGCGAGCCGTCCGCGCGTCGTCCGAGTCCGACCGAACCGTTCAAGAACACCGTGCATCCCATCCAGGCGCCGGTCAATCCGGTCGGCAGCGCGCCGCCGCGTCCCAACGAATTGCCGTCCGCGCGCTTCGCGCATCCCAACCAGTCCGACACGCTGCCGCGTCCGCCCGTGGTCCGTCCCGCGGAGCCGCAGCGGAACGCGCCCGCATCGGGCCGGCTGCCGGTGGTGCAGCCGGTCGAACGCGCACCGCAGCCAGTCGACAATCGCGCCGCACAGCAGCAGCGGGAGGCGGAAGCGCAGGCGCAGCAACGCGCGCGCGAGCAGCAAGCGCAACAGGCGCAACAACGTGCGCGTGACCTGCAAATGCAGCAGCAGCGCCAGGCGCAGGCACAGGCACAGGAGCAGCAACGCATGCGTGAACAGCAGGCGCAGCAACGCCAGGCACAGATGCAGGAACAGCAGCGTGCTCGCGACCAACAGGCACAGCAGCAACGCCAGCTGCAGGAACAACAACGCGCCGTGCAGATGCAACAGCAGCAACGCGAGATACAGATGCAACAGCAACAGCGCGAGATGCAGATGCGCCAGCAACAGGTGCAGCAGCGCGAAATGCAACGTGCCCCGCAACCGCGCAACAATCCGCCACCGCAACGCCGCGAGCCGCCGTCGAGCAAGCGCCCGCCGCCGAGCAGCGGCAATCGCTGACGGCGCGATCAACGTTGACAGCAACGTCCCGCGGCTTCAGCCGCGGGGCGTTAAACTTCCGGGATGAAGATCTTCCTCAACGGCGAACCGCACGAATGCGGCCCGGCCACCACCGTGGCCGGGCTGCTCGAAGGAACCGGATACGGCGATCGCCGCGTCGCGGTGGAAGTGAACCGCGAAATCATCCCGCGCAGCCGGCATGCACAACACTCTTTGCATGAAGGCGATCGCGTGGAGATCGTGCAGGCGATAGGGGGCGGCTGAAACGCAGGCAAGGCTGCAGGACCGGCGTATTACAATCGCCTTTTGCTTTCCTGCACGCATGCCATGAACGCCCTGCCGCAAACCGTCGTTTCCGACCTTCCCGATCCGCTAGTGATCGCAGGACACGCCTATCGCTCGCGCCTGCTGACCGGCACCGGCAAATACAAGGATCTCGACGAAACCCGCCGTGCGACCGAGGCCGCAGGCTCGGAAATCATCACCTTCGCGGTGCGGCGCATGAACCTCGGGCAGAATCCCGGCGAGCCGAACCTGCTCGATGTGCTGCCACCCGAGCGTTACACGCTGCTGCCCAACACCGCGGGTTGCCGCACCGCAGACGAATGCCTGCGCACCTGCCGGCTCGCGCGCGAACTGCTGGACGGGCATTCGCTGGTCAAGCTGGAAACGATCGGCGACCAGAAGACGCTGTTCCCCGACATCATCGAAACCCTCGCCGCCGCCGAAATGCTGGTGAAGGACGGCTTCGACGTGATGGTGTACACCACCGACGATCCCCTGCTGGCGCGACGCTTCGAGGAGCTGGGTTGCGTCGCCGTAATGCCGCTGGCCGCGCCGATCGGTTCGGGACTCGGCATCCAGAACCGCTACACCATCATGGAGATCGTCGAGAACGCCAAGATCCCGGTAATCGTCGACGCCGGCGTCGGCACCGCGTCGGACGCGGCGCTGGCGATGGAACTCGGCTGCGACGGCGTGCTGATGAACACCGCGATCGCGCATGCGAAAGATCCGGTGCTGATGGCGCACGCGATGAAATGTGCCATCGAGGCCGGACGCGCCGCGTTCCGCGCCGGACGCATCCCGCGCAAGCGCTACGCGTCGGCATCCAGTCCGATCGATGGGTTGATCAACTGATTGCTTCCCCTTCCCCCGCTTGCGGGGGAAGGTGCCGAAGGCGGATGGGGAAAACTCGCGATGCCGAATCACCGAGAAGCTTCGCGCGATTTCCCCCACCCCAACCCTCCCCCGCAAGCGGGGGAGGGAGAAAAGCCACGACGCACCATTCGCAGCTTTGTCCTGAGGGAAGGCCGCATCACGCCTGCGCAACAGCGCGCGTTTGCGGAACATTGGGCGCGTTTCGGGATCGACTACCAAGGTCAGCCCCGCGATCTCGATGCGCTGTTCGGCCGCACCGCGCCACGCGTGCTGGAGATCGGCTTCGGCAATGGCGAAGCGCTGGCGTGGGCGGGCGAACACGACCCCGCGCGCGATTACCTCGGCATCGAGGTGCACCGCCCCGGTGTCGGCCGCCTGATGAATGTGCTGGCAGCGCGCAATGCACGCAACGTGCGAATCTGGAACCACGACGCGGTCGAGGTGCTGCGCAACGAAATCGCCGAAGCCGCGCTCGACGAAGTGCGCATCTGGTTCCCAGATCCGTGGCCCAAGAAGCGCCACCACAAGCGGCGTTTGATCCAACCTTCGTTCGTCGAACTGCTGGCGGCGCGCGTGAAAACGGGCGGCCTGCTGCACCTCGCCACCGACTGGCCCGAGTATGCTTCGCACATGCGGGAAGTGCTGGCCTCGCAAGCGGGCTGGCGATTGCGAAAGGGGGACAGCGGTGAAGCGAAGCGGCCGGCGTGGCGGATCGAGACGCGTTTCGAGCGGCGCGGAATCGATCTCGGCCATCCGGTTACTGATCTGTTGTATGACCGTGTGCGACCATCGCGCACCCACTCACGCAAACTGACCTGACGGACCCCAAGATCCAATGGAGCTGACCCTCACTCCCGACATGATGCTGGTGCTCGGGCTGGTCGGCTTCACCGTGATCATGCTGATCCTGGAATGGGTGCGCGCCGACATCGTGGCGCTGCTGGTGCTGGTGGTGATCGGCATTACCGGGCTGATGCCGGTGACGCAACTGTTCGACGGATTTGCGTCGAACGCCGTACTGTCGCTGATGGGCATCATGATCATGGGCGCGGGTCTCGACCGCACCGGGATGCTCAACAAGGCCGCGTCCTTCATCCTGCGCCTGTCCGGTGGCGTGGAAAGCCGGGTGTCGCTGCTGCTCAACAGCACCGTCGGCAGCTTGTCGTCGATCATCCAGAGCCAGGCGCTGGCCGCGTTGTTCCTGCCGGTCGCCAGCCGCATCTCGGCGCGCACCGGCGTGCCGTTGAAGCGCCTGCTGCTGCCGATGGCGTTCTGCATCCTGGCCGGCACCAGCATGACGCTGATCTCGAATTCGCCGCTGATCCTGCTCAACGACCTGATCGCGAGCGCCGACCGCAACCTGCCGCCCGGCGCGCAGACCATCGAACCGTTTTCACTGTTCTCGATTACGCCCATCGGCATTCCGCTGCTGCTGGTCGGCATCGGCTACTTCGCGCTGTTCACGCACCGCCTGATGCCGGACGAGGACGACAAGCCGAAGGTGACGCCGGGACGCACCGAAAGCTACTTCGCCGACACCTACGGCATCGATGGCGAGGTGCTGGAACTGACCGTCACCGCCGACAGCCCGCTGGTGGGCATGAGCATCGGCGAAGCCGAAACGCTGGAAAAGGCGCCGCTGATCCTGGCGGTCAAGAACGGCAACGAGGCGCGCCTCGCGCCGCCGTCGGACCAGTTGATCTGGGTCGGCACCGTGCTCGGCGTGCTCGGCGCGCGCGCCGACGTCAACGCGTTCGCGCAGGCGCTGCAATGCCGCGTCGGCAACCGCGTGCAGGCCTTGGCCGACATGTTCAATCCCACGCGCGCGGGCATTTCCGAAGTGGTGATCCCGCCCAACTCGAAATTCATCAAGCAGCAGATCGGCGAGTTGCGGCTGCGCAAGCGCTACGGCATCTCGGTGCTGGCGGTGAACCGCGGCGACGAAGTGACCCGCGGCGAAGACGTGCGCAAGATGATCCTGCGCGCGGGCGATTCGCTGGTGCTGCACAGCTACTGGCGCGACCTCGCGCTGGCCGCGGAAAGCCGCGACCTGGTGCCGGTCACCGACATTCCTTCGGAGGAACAGCGCCCCGGCAAGGTCCGCTACGCGCTGGTGTTCTTCGCGCTGGCGATGGGCCTTGGCCTGTTCACCGATTTGCGGCTATCGGTCGCGATGATGACCGGCGCGGTCGGCATGCTGCTGGCCGGCGTGCTCAACATGGACGAGGCTTACGGCGCGATCAACTGGAAAACCATCTTCGTGATGGCGTGCCTGATCCCGCTGGGCATTTCGATGGATTCCACGGGCACCGCGGCGTGGATGGCGCAGGAGATCATGCGCTACCTGGGCGGCCTGCCGCAGTGGACGATCCAAGCCTTCATCGCGATCCTGGCGCTACTGTTCTCGCAGATCATTTCGCACGTCGGCACCGCGGTGATGATGGTGCCGATGGCCATCAACATCGCGCTGGCGTCCGGCGGCAATCCCGCCGTGTACGCGCTGATCGTGGCGCTGTCGGTGTCCAACACCTTCCTGATTCCGGGCGCGAGCCCGACGCTGCTGATCGTGGCAGGCCCCGGCGGCTACAAGCCGCGCGACTTCTTGCGCGTGGGCCTGCCACTGACGGCGGTGATGCTGGTCGTCACGCTGGTGATGGTGAACGTGGTGTTCCATCGATAGTCATGCAATCCGCCGTCATTGACGGTGAGTCCCCGTCCCTGATGCGTGCGCCGGCCCGGCCATCCTTGGCCATGCGCTATTCGCGCCATCCTTGGCGCTCATCCCTCGGGCCGCCTTCAGCGTTCGGGCGCACTCCCGGCGCGCCTCGTCAGCCGGGCACACGATGCCACGGCATCGCGCAAGCGCCCGTCTTCGCCCTGACTTCCGACAAAGCGTCGCGCAATCATTCCCACGTGTTCGCGTGGGGTCCGACCTTTCCGTTGCGCTGCGGACGGACCACGCAGAAGCGCTGGCCGGTCGGCGCCTCCATCACCACCCAGGTCTTGATCGCGGCCACGCGCTTCGCGCCGAGCGCTTCGAGCCGCTGCACTTCCGCCTCGATGTCGTCGCTCTCGATGTCGAGATGCACGCGGCTTTCGTGGTCGACCTTCTGCACCAGCACGATGGGTTCGTCGTCGCCGGTCTGGATGTCGACGTACTTCGCATCGTTGTCGGGCTTGTACGGCCGGCCCAATGCCTGCGACCAGAACTGCGCGGCGGCCTCGAGGTCGTCGGTCCTGCAATCGATGACGATGCTGCACAGTCGGCTGCGATGCATGGCGAACTCCTTCAGGCACGGCCGCGCGCGCGATCCGCGCTCAACGGCCCGGGGCCTGCCGCGGACAGGTACAGGAACACGAAGCAGAACAGCACGGCGCTGTCACCGCCGTTGAGGTACGGGAATACGTGGTTGTGCGGGAAATGCGCCATGAAATAGGCGAACGCCATTTCACCGGACAGGATGAAAGCGACCGGACGCGAGAACAGGCCGAACAGCAGCAGCAAGCCGCCGCCGAACTCCAGGATGCCGGCGAGGCCCGGTACCAGCGTAAACAGCTTCCCGGCGGAGATCAGCGTGAACGGTCCTTCGGGCAGATGGAACAGTTTGTCCGCGCCGTGGCACAGGAACAGGAAGGCCGCGACGATGCGCAGGATGCTCAGGAAATACGGCGACGCTTTGCTCCACGAATTGCTCAGGGCCATGAGGACTCTCCGGTAAATGTCGATACGCGGGCGGTTGCTGAAACCGCTTGCTGCGAACCATACATGAAAGCGGATCGGGCGCGCTGCAATGGCGTCGGTCAATCCGCGCACAACGCCTGTACGGCCTCGGCGTCCTTCGGAAGGCTGGCCGTCAGCACCTCGTTGCCGCGCGCGGCCACCGCCACGACATCTTCGATCCGCACGCCGATGCCGCGCCACTTCGACGGCACGCGGGTGTCGTCCGGTGGAATGTAGATGCCGGGCTCGACCGTCACCACCATGCCCGGTTCCAGCACGCGTGGTTCGTCGTCGACGCGGTAATCGCCGACGTCGTGGACATCGAGACCGATCCAGTGCCCGGTCTTGTGCGGGAAGTAGCGTTTGTACTCCCCGGATTTCAACGCCGCGCGTGCGCCGCCCTCCAGCAACTTCAATGCGCACAATCCGCGAACGATCGCGCGCACCGCGGCGTCGTGGGCGGCGGTGAACGGCTGCCCCGCCCGTACTGCGTCGATCGCCGCGCGCTGCGCGTCATGCGTGACGTCGTAGAGCGCGCGTTGCGAAGCGCTGAAGCGTCCGCCGACCGGCCAGGTGCGCGTGATGTCGGATGCATAGCACGCCAGTTCGGCGCCGGCGTCGACCAGCAGCAGGTCGCCGCGCGCGAGCCGGCCCTGGTTGGCGGTGTAATGCAGCACGCAGGCGTTGGCGCCGCCCGCGACGGTCGGCGGGTACGACGGCACTGCACCGCGTGAACGCATCACCTGCAGCAGCGCGGCTTCCACTTCGTATTCGGCGGCGCCCGGCCGTGCCGCCTGCACCGCGGCCTGCTGCGCCTGTGCGGCAATGTCGGCGGCGCGCCGCATCAAGGCCAGTTCGGCGGGCGATTTGTACAGCCGCAACTCGTGCAGCAGATGGCCGAGCGCCACGAATTCGCGCGGCACCACCGCGCCGCCGCGGCTGCTGCGCAGCCGCCGCAGCCAGCGCAGGAGCTGCGCGTCGAATTCGTTTTCGCGCCCGAAGTGGCAGTACAGGCGCGTGCGTCCCTCCAGCATGCCGGGCAGGATCTCGTCGATGTCCTCGACCGGGAATGCGTCGTCCACGCCGAAGCGTGCGACGGCGTCATCGGGCCCGACGCGCGCGCCGTCGATGCGTTCGTGTTCGGGGTCGCGCTCGCGGCAGAACAGCACCACTTCCCCGCGACTGCGGCCGGGCAGCAACGCCAGCACGGCGTCGGGTTCGGGGAAACCGGTGAGGTAGTGGAAATCGGAGTCCTGCCGGTACGGCCACGCGGCATCCGCGTTGCGCATCCGCCGCGGCGCGGCCGCCACCACCAGCGCCGCGCTGTCACCCGCCATGCGCATCAGTTCACGGCGCCGCCGCGCGAATTCAGCCGGCGCGATCATGCTGGTCGCGCTGGCCTTCACAGCCACCCCGCTGCCATGTCCGGTTCATCCATCCGCACGTCTCCCGAATGCGCGCACATTCTAGGGCCGCCGCTGGAATCGGCGCGCTTGCGAGCGACGCGTGCTGGCGGTTTGAGTAAACTTGACCCGAAGTCCGGTACTTCGGCCATTCGCGCGGTCCAAAGCCGGCGATCCGTTCACAGGGGCGCCTCCCATCATCATGAGCCGCATCACCCGGGGTCACCCGTGACCATCCAGCGATCAAGACGTTCCTGCGCGGCGCTGGCGCTCCTGGCGGCGGGATTCTGCCTGGCGGCACCGACGGCGCGTGCCGTCGCGCCCGCACCTGCGCCGGCAACGACGTGGCACGTTTATCAGCGCAACTTCCATTTCCAGCAACTCGACGATCGCGATGGCCTCACGCAAAACTCCGTCACCCTGATCTTCCAGGACCATACGGGGTTCATGTGGTTCGCCACCCAGGGCGGCTTGTTCCGTTACGACGGTTACAACCTCAACCGTTACACGCACGACCCCAATCGTGCCAGCAGCCTTCCCGAGGACTACAAGGTCGCGTCGCTGGCCGACGCCGGCGATGGACGGCTGTGGGTGGGTTCCACCAGCGGCGGCTTGATCCTGTTCGATCCGGGCGACGACGCTACGCTGCCGCTGCCCGCAACCGTGCAGCGCAAGGCGCTTTCCGTCACCGGCCTGTTGGCGCTTCCCGATGGCGACGTGCTGGTCGGCAGCCCGCATGGCGTGGATCTGCTGGCCGGCGGCGCAACGAGTCCATCGTTGAAGCAGGTCTGGGCGAATCCCGCGGGCAGCCAGGACCCGGTCCAATCGTTGACACGATGCGGCGACGGCGCGGTGTTCGCCAAGGCCGGCAACGACGTGATCGCGCTCGATCCCGCCAAGGCGGGTGGACGCGTGCTGGCCGACACCGGTGCGCCCGTCAACGCACTCTTCTGCGATCCGAATGGCCGCCTGTTGCTGGGCAGCGCGGCCGGCCTCTTCAGCGTGAACCGCAGCGACGGAGCCCTCGCACCGCTTTGGCAGCACGGCTCCAGCAGCGACGTGGGCGTGGTGGCGGTCGTTGCCGATGATGCAAACCGGCTATGGCTGGGACTGACCGACCACACCTTGCTGCGAATCGGACCGGGCGGCACCACGGTCAAGGTCGATCCCGCTCCGCTGGGAATCGGCGGCGGCCTGCCCGATTCACCCATCACGACCCTGTTCGTCGACCGGACCGGATTGCTCTGGGCCGGCACGCTCACGTCCGGCGTGGTGTGGACCCGCACCGACAACAGCCCGATCAGTTCGGTGTTGAATTTGACGGGGGATCCGCGTCTCAAAACCTTTATCAGCGCATTCCAGCCCGCCGTGGATGGCCAATTCTGGATAGCCATGAGCAGTTTGGGTCTGATTCTCTACGATCCTGCCAATCACCAAGTCACCGGCTACAAGGACGCGCTGCGAGAAGCGATCAAGGCGACTGGTGAGCGCCAAACGACCGCCATTTCCAGAATCCCGAATGCAACACCGAACCGTTCGCCCAGGCGGACAACGCCCGACAGCGCGGAAGACCTCCAGATCACCGGCATGGTGTCGGACGCCAACGGCAGCTTCCTGCTGGCTACCAATCGGGGCCTGTTGCGCTTCAACCCCAAAACGGGTGCTGCCGACTACCCGCAAATGGATGGCCATCCCGTGACTTCACCCGTGCGTACCTTGCTTCGCGGGCAGGACGGGGATGTTTGGCTGGCGCGCAACGACGCCGGCCTGGTTCGCTACCGCACGGATGGCGAAGTGCGGCATTTCGACAGCGCAAGCGGCTTGGCCAGCGATACCGTGCTGACGATGGCCGAGGATCGATCCGGCAACATCTGGGCGGGTACGACCAAAGGCGTGTCGATGATCGAACCCGCCGGCGGAAAGATCCGCACCTTCCGGGAGGTTCCGGGTGACAGCCGCTCCCTGGCGGGCGACGCGGTGGCGAGCTTGTTCGTCGATGATCGGGGGCAAGTGTGGATCGGAACCCTCTCCGGCATCAGCCGGCTGGAACACATGGGTGGCAGCGTTGCGACATTCCGGCGTTACGGACTTGGTGCCGGCTTGCCTGACACCACGATCGATTGCATGCTCGAGGATGCCAAGGGATACATCTGGTTCAGCACCAATCTCGGACTTGGCCGACTCGATCCGAAGACGGGTTCAATCCGCAGCTTCGGAACCGCCGACGGAACACAGGGCAACGAATACAACTCCGGAGCTTGCCTGCGCATCGGCGAAGATACCTTGCTGTTTGGTGGACACGGCGCCGACATCATCAAGCCGGATCGCCTGCGCCTCTCCAGCCACGCGGCGCCGGTGGCGTTTACCGCGTTCTATGCAGGCGAAAATCGAATCAAGCTGCCGCAGTCGCCGCAGCAAACGCTGATCCTGGCCGCCAATGACCGCGGCGTCCATGCCACGTTCAGCACGTTCGACTATTCCGCCCCCGCCCACAATCGCTTTCGCGTCCGGTTGATCGGCTCGCCGCATGCGCAATGGAGCGCGGCGACATTCGACCACAGCGTGGCATTCAGCGACCTCGCGCCCGGCACGTACCGCCTCGAAGTCCAGGCCGTCCTGCGCGATGGCACCCCGGGCAGCATTGCCAGCCTGCAATTCCACATCCCGGTCGTGTGGTGGTGGAGCTGGCCCATGCGCGTCGTGTACGCGGCGGCATTGGTGCTGCTGGTGCTGATTGCGGTGCTGGGCTGGCGCAGCCACTACCAGGAGCAGGCGCGCCACCGCCGGCAACTGCGCCTGCGCGAAAGCCGGTTGCGCCAGGCCTTGTGGGGATCCGGCGACGAATTCTGGGACTGGAACCTGGAGCACGGCACGATCCTGCGCCTGGGCGCCGAAGGCGCGCCCGGCGGCCACCACGAGGAATCCATCGCCGCGGACGAATGGCGCGCCACGATGGTGCACCCCGATGACCTTGCCAACCTCAACCATGCGCTGGCAGAACACATCGCCGGGCACACGGAACACTTCGAGGTCGAACATCGCGTGCGCGCGCGCGACGGCGAATGGACCTGGGTGATTTCGCGCGGCCGCATAGTCGAGCGCGATGCCGACGGCAAGCCGCTGCGGATATGCGGCACCGAGCGCGACATCAGCGCGCTGCGCGCCGCGGATCGCGACCGCCGCATCGCGATGGAAGTCATCCGCAACATGAGCGAGGCGGTAACGGTCACCGACCTCGACTTCCGTTTCGTCTCGGTCAACACCGCCTTCACCCGCATGACCGGCTACGCCGAGCACGAGGTGCTGGGCCGGGATGCGTCCGTCCTCAACGGCAGCCGCCACGCGCCCGCCAGCTACAACCAGTTGCGCCAGACGCTCGCGGAATCCGGCCACTGGCGCGGCGAACTGTGGCAGCGCCGCAAGGACGGCGAGGAATTCCTGTGCTGGGTCGAACTCAACGAGGTGTGCGATGCCTCGGGCCAGCGCACGCACATGATCGGGGTGCTCACCGACATCACCGACCGCAAGCGCGCCGAGCAGGAACTGCGGTACCTCGCCAATTACGACACGCTGACGGGCTTGCCCAATCGCGCATTGCTGGGTGAGCGTCTCGGCGCCGCGGTGATCAGCGCGCGCCGCACCGGGCAGAAGGTCGGGCTGCTGTTCCTCGATCTCGACCGCTTCAAGCACATCAACGATTCGATGGGCCACACCACGGGTGATCGCACGTTGAAGGCCGCCGGCGCACGCTTGCGCCAGTGCGTGCGCGAAACCGACGTGGTCGCGCGGCTCGGCGGCGACGAATTCACCGTGGTGCTGGAAAACCTTGCCGACGCCCGTGGCGCCGAAGAAATGGCGCAACGCTTGATCCAGGCCTTCGCGCGGCCGCTGCCGATCGGGGGAACGCAGGAGGCCGTGATCTCGCCTTCGATCGGCATCGCGCTGTACCCCGACCACGGGCAGACGCCCGCCGATCTCCTGAAGTGCGCAGACACCGCGATGTACCAGGCCAAGGAACGTGGCCGCAACACCTGGGCGGTGTACCACGCCGGCATGGACGCGCGCGCGCGCGATCATGCGACGCTGGTCACCGCGCTGCGCCGCGCGCTGGAACGCAAGGAACTGAGCATGGTCTACCAGCCCAAGCTCGCGATCCACGGCGAGCAGGGCATCACCGGCATGGAAGCCCTGCTGCGCTGGCACAGCCGTGAGCTCGGCGAGGTGCCGCCCAGCGTCTTCATTCCGCTGGCCGAGGAAACCGGCCAGATCCACGACATCAGCGCTTACGTGTTCGCGACTGCCTGCGCGGACCTGCGCCACTTCCGCGAAGCCGGCCACCGCAACCTGACGATGGCGATCAACCTGTCGGCGGCGCAACTCAATCGTCCCGACCTCACCCTGCACATCTGCGACATGCTGGCCGAGCACGACGTCGCGCCCAACCAGGTGGAACTGGAATTGACCGAAAGCATGGTCATGGCCAACGCCGAACAATCGGTGCGCCTGCTGGGTGAACTGAAATCCATCGGCGCGCGCCTCGCGATCGACGACTTCGGCACCGGCTATTCCTCGCTGGCGTACCTCAAGCGGCTGCCGATCGACACCTTGAAAATCGACCAGGAATTCGTCGGCGACATCACCACCGATCCCGACGATGCCGCAATCACTTCGACCATCATCACCATGGCGCACTCGCTGCAACTCAAGGTGGTGGCCGAAGGCGTGGAAACCGCCGAACAGCTGGCGTTCCTGCGCGCGCAGCATTGCGATGAAATCCAGGGTTACTGGTTCTCGCGGCCCCTGACGGCCGAAGCCTGCCTGGAGTTCCTGGATCGCCGTGCCGCCGTGGCTTGATGCGATCGTCCTGATTGCCGCGTTGCCGAGGACAAGGCGACCCGCAACGTCGGTGGATCCCGAAGCCCACCCGGACATCCCTGAATTTCGATTTTCAGCATGCGATCATCCCTGATCGCCGCGTAACCGGATACAAAGGCAAGCCTGCAACGCTGTGGGATCCCGGGGTCCAGCTCGACCATCCATGGCCTGACTTTCACAACAGCCGCTTCGTGCCAAGCGATCGGGATGCCAGACAGGCGCTTTTGCCTTATAGTCGCGGGCATGGATACCCGACACTTCGAAGAAGAACTTGCCGCGTTGTCGCGTACGCTCGACGCGGCGCTCGAACGCATGCGCCGGCTCGCCGAGGAAAACGCCAGCCTGCGCCGCGGCCGCGACCAGATGGCGGGCGAACGCGCCGCGCTGATGGCGCGCAACGAGCAGGCACGCACCCGTGTCGAAGCCATGATCGAGCGGTTGAAGTCGCTCGAGACCGCAGGTTGAAAGCAGGCATGAGCGACGAATCCGTCACCGTCACCGTGAAACTACTCGACCGTGAGTTCTTGGTCGGCTGCAAGCCGAGCGAACGCGAAGGCCTGCTGCGCGCAGTGGAACATCTCAACCAGAAGATGCGCGAAATCCGGCATGCTTCGCGCAGCCCCGGCTACGACCGCATCGCCGTGCTGGCGGCGCTCGACATCACGCATGAGTTGCTGACGCTGCGGCGCAACCAGAGCGCGCTCTCCGACAGCGCGGGCGAGCATATCGCGATGCTGCGGCGCAAGCTTGAAGATGCCCTCGAAGCACCCCTAGAATGACGGTGCTGGCGTCCCCTGCGATGCACGACAGCGCGCCCCCAGCAATGTGCCTTGTTCCTAATGTACGGCCTGGGGCCGGCGGTTACCGGATCCTTGTGCAAGTCCGCCGCGTGCGGAAAGCCTGAAAATCCGGCCAGCCTGCCCACTTGATCCTTAAGGATCAGGGTCGCTCGGCGCGCATCGGCATCGCGGAGGACGTCGGTTTTTGGTTTGCTTTTGCGATCATCCATGATCGCGGCGCCCCACATGCTTCGCGCTGCCGCACGTGTCTCGGCTTCGACAGCTCCACCACGGCCATCCATAGCCTGACTTTTCACAACAGCCGTTTCGAACGGGGCCGACAAGCAGATTGCCTGGTTGAAGCGAAGCGTAGTTCGGGAAATGGGTAGCCGCGCATGAATGATGGCCGCGATCTGCTGCGCGCGCGCATGGCGGTGCGCCGCAACGAGCTTGACGCCAAGCAGCGCATCGCTGCAGCGACGGGGTTGTTGCACAGTCTGGAAAACCTGCCGGAGTTCATGACCGATGCCAACGTGGCGGGTTACTGGGCCGTACGCGGCGAGCTGCCGCTGAATCTCGCCGTCGCATCGTTGGCGCGGCGCGAACAGCATTACTTCCTGCCGGTGCTGGGCGCAACGCGGCAACTTCACTTCGCCGAGTATTCGACGGGCACTCCCATCACGCATAATCGGTTCGGGATCCCCGAACCGGACATTCCCATCGATCGATGGCTCACGCCACAGGACATGGACGTGATCCTGCTGCCGCTTCTGGCATTCGACCGGCGGGGGCATCGTCTCGGCACCGGTGGCGGCTGGTATGACGCCAGCCTGGCCTTCCTGCGCGACGCACCACGTCCCGCGGTGCCGCTGCTGGTCGGCGTCGGTTATGCGTTCCAGGAAGTGGAAGACGTTCCGGCCGAGCCCTGGGACGTCGCCCTCGACTACGTCGCCACGGACGCGGAGCTGATAGCCTGCGGCCCGGTGGACACAGCCTGAAGGGAAGCCATGCAACGCTGGTTGATGAAAACCGAACCGGATACGTTCTCGATCGACGACCTGCGCGCGCGCAAGGTCGAACCCTGGAACGGCGTGCGCAACTACCAGGCGCGCAATTACATCCGCACGATGCAGCGCGGCGACGAAGTGATGATCTACCACTCCAGCTGCGCGGTGCCCGGCGTCGCGGGGCTCGCGAAAGTCGCGAGCGTGCCGTATCCGGATCCGGGCCAATTCGATCCGAACGACGAATACTTCGACGCAGGCAGCGACCGCGCCGATCCGCGCTGGACGCTCGTGGACGTGCGCTTCGTGCGCAAGCTCAAGCGCGTGATCACGCTGGACGAAATCAAGATCCTGCCAAGGCTTGGCGATTTCGCGCTCACCCGTCGCGGCAACCGCCTGTCGGTGTTGCCGGTGACGGAGCCGCAATGGCGTGCGATCCTCGCGCTCGAATGAGCACCGCGAACAACCGGGGACATCATGGATATCGAAGCACAGAAGCGCGCGGCCGGCGAAGCCGCGATCGAGTTCATCGAGGACGGAGGCGTGGTCGGCGTCGGTACCGGCTCGACCGTGAAATATTTCATCGATGCATTGGCGAAGATCAAGCATCGCATCGACGCGGCGGTTTCGAGTTCAGAGCAGTCCAGCCAGCTGTTGCGCGCGCACGGCATCCAGGTGCTGGATCTCAACGCCGTCGGCACGCTGGATATCTATGTGGACGGTGCCGACGAGTGCGACCCGGCGCGCCGGTTGATCAAGGGGGGCGGCGGCGCGCTGACACGCGAAAAAATCATCGCGGCGGCTTCAAGGAAATTCGTCTGCATCGTTGACGCGCACAAATGCGTCGAGGTGCTGGGCAAGTTCCCGTTGCCGGTCGAGGTGATCCCGATGGCGCGCAGTTACGTTGCGAGGGAAATCCAGCAACGCGGCGGCACGCCGGTGTGGCGCGCGGATTGCGTCACCGACAACGGCAACTGGATCCTCGACGTGCACGGCTTGCGCATCACCGACCCCATGGCCATGGAATCGGAATGGAACCAGATCACCGGTGTCGTCACGGTCGGCTTGTTCGCGCATCGGCCGGCTGACGTGGTGCTGGTCGGCGATGGCCGGCGGTTCTAGCGCCCCGGCGCGGCGCGGCTGATTGATGCGCCGGTGAAATAAAGCCGGGTCCGCATGCATCGAACCCGGCACCCGAAGGACCGCTTCTTCGGCGACGTTCCTTACGCAGCTTGCAGGGCCGCCAGGGCGCCGCGCATTCCCGCCACCAGCTGGTCACAAGCGGACGCACCGATCGCTTCGCGGATTTGGTTCAGCACCTCGGTGCCGCTGTCGTTCGCCGCGACCAGCGCACCACGGCCTGATTCGGTGATTTGCCAGGCTTCGCCGTCTTGGCTCACTTGTCCCTGCTCGAGCATTTGGCGCAAGGTGTCCTCGACCGCATGCGGGTTTTGACGCAGTTGCACCGCCAGCGCTGCGGCGGTCTGCCGCCCCTCGAAGGCCAAGCGCTTGGCAACGAGGTAAAAGAGGTAATCCTTCAGGCCACTGGATTGGATACCCTGCTCCACGCGCTGCATCAGCGCGCCGCGCAACGCGGCCGTCATTGCCACTAGGTCATGCTGCGGGGTGCGGGGTGCCTCCATCGAGACATTCATGGTCGTGCTCCGGGTTCTGTATGGGGGAGATGCCGCCAACGGGCGGCCCGTGCACGATACGTCCAACACGAAGACACAAATTTTGACATTCATCGCAAAACCGGCATCGTGCGCAAAAAGAAAAAGCCCGCCATTGGCGGGCTTTTTGGGGCCGATCATCGGAAATGGCCGGCGGGATTGGCAGCCCCGGATGGATTCGAACCACCGAATGCCTGAGTCAGAGTCAGGTGCCTTACCACTTGGCGACGGGGCTTCAGGTGAGTGAAACCGGGCATCCTGCCGCGGTTCACATTGCAAACGGTCGCGGCCAAGCCGCGCCACGTTTGCTTCGTCAGCCTTCGGCTGACGTCGGCACGTCCATGTGCCGGATTGTCTGCGCCTGACAGTTTAGCGCTTGGAGAACTGCGTCGCGCGGCGTGCCTTGTGCAGACCGACCTTCTTGCGCTCGACCGCACGCGCGTCGCGGGTCATGAAGCCGGCGCGGCGCAGTGGCGCCTTCAGGGTTTCGTCGTACTCGACCAGCGCGCGGGCGATGCCGAGGCGGATCGCGCCGGCCTGTCCGGTGATGCCGCCGCCGGCGACGTTGACCTTGATGTCGAACTTGTCGGCCATCTGGGTCAGTTCCAGCGGCTGGCGCACGATCATGCGCGAGGTTTCGCGGCCGAAGAATTCGTCCAGCGGCTTGCCATTGACCACGATCGCGCCACTGCCACGGCGCAGGAACACGCGCGCGGCGGAGGTCTTGCGGCGGCCGGTGCCGGTGTTTTGTTGCAGGGTCGCCATCGTCAGATCTCCAGCGCCTTGGGCTGTTGTGCGGTGTGCGGATGCTCGGCGCCGCGGTAAACCTTGAGCTTGCGGAACATCGCGCGGCCCAGCGGATTCTTCGGCAGCATGCCCTTGACGCCGATCTCGATCGCGCGCTCGGGATGCGTGGCCAGCATGTCCTTGAGGTTGGTGGTCTTGAGATTGCCGACGTAGCCGGTGAAGCGGTGGTAGTTTTTCGCTTCCAGCTTGTTGCCGGTCACCGCGACCTTCTCGGCATTGACCACGACGATGTAATCGCCGGTGTCCACGTGCGGCGTGAATTCGGGTTTGTGCTTGCCGCGCAGGCGGCGCGCGACTTCCGAGCACAGCCGGCCCAGGGTCTTGCCGTTGGCGTCGACGATGAGCCAGTCACGCTTGACCGTCTCGGCCTTGGCGCTGAACGTCTTCATGGGAACGATCCGTAGAGTTGTCTGATCCGCACGTGAGGCGGCGCCGCGCCACGGGGGCGCGACAGGGGTTGCGAGCAACGAAAGACCGCCAAGGATACCGGCCTCGGGGGCGCGGTGCAAGCATTCGAGCCTGCCCGCGAAGCGCGGCGGGACAGGATGGCGGCCCCGGATTCAGGCGAATCGGCGTTCGAACCATGCGGCTCAATGCGGGTTGCCGCCGCATCCGCCAGAATGCACGCATGCCCGTGAACATCCGCCACCTTTCGCAGCTCGACCGCATCTTTTCGGACCTGCAGCGCGCGCTCGACACCGTCGCGGGCGCGGCCGTCGCGACCCGGCCCTCGCCGGGCGAAGCGATCCCCGCCCCCGAGTTGGACGCGGGACAGCGTCGCCACGCCGCAGGCCTGATGCGCGTGAACCATACCGGCGAGGTGTGCGCGCAGGCGCTTTATGACGGCCAGGCGGCGCTGGCGCGCGATCCCGCCACGCGCGCGCACCTGGAAGCCGCGGCCGCGGAGGAAACCGATCACCTCGCCTGGTGCGCGGAACGCCTGCGCGAACTGGACGACCGCCCCAGCCTGTTCAACCCGCTGTGGTACGCGGGCAGCTTCGCGATCGGCGCGCTGGCGGCGCTGGCCGGCGACCGCTGGAGCCTGGGCTTCGTGGTCGAAACCGAGCGCCAGGTGGAAGCGCACCTTGGCGAGCACTTGGAACGCTTGCCGCAACCCGACACGCGCTCGCGCGCCATCTTGGAAACCATGCAGGCCGACGAAGCCCGCCACGCCGACAATGCGCTGGCGCGCGGCGGCGCGAAGCTGCCGCAGCCTGTTCCGCTGTTGATGCGTTGTGCCAGCAGCGTGATGAAGGCGGTCGCTTACCGCTGTTGAGCGAAGCTCAACAGCGGCGGGAATCGGGATATAGAGAATCGGGAATCCCAAAATCCCGAGTTACGCAAGACCGTCCCGCTCTTGACGATTCCCAATTCCCGGTTCCCGGCTCCCATTCCCAGCGGGTCACATCAAGTTGCGGCCGTGGAACAACTCCTCGATCTCGCGCTTCAGCAGCGCCTCGATGCGCTGGCGATCCTTGAACGACAGGTCGTCCGCGTGCGCCTCGAACAGGTAGGTGTCGAGGTCGAAGTCCTTCACGTGCATCTTGGTGTGGAACATGTTTTCCTGATACACGTTGACGTCGAACATCTCGTACTTCTGGCGGATGTGCTTGGCCAGGTAATCCTGGATCGAGTTGATCTTGTGGTCGATGTAGTGCTTCTTGCCGTGGATGTCGCGGGTGAAGCCGCGGACCCGGTAATCCATCGTCACGATGTCCGACTCGAAACTGTCGATCAGGTAGTTCAAGGCCTTCAGCGGCGAAATCACCCCACAGGTCGCCACGTCGATGTCGGCGCGGAAGGTCGCGATGCCGTTGTGCGGATGGGTTTCCGGATAGGTGTGCACCGTGATGTGCGACTTGTCCATGTGCGCGACCACGGCGTCGGAAATCACGTCCTTGCCCAGCTTGTCGACCACCGGATGCTCTGAGATCAGCATCGTCACCGAGGCGCCTTCCGGGTCGTAATCCTGACGCGCGATGTTGAGGATGTTTGCGCCGATGATGTCGGCCACATCGGTGAGGATCTGGGTCAGGCGGTCGGCGTCATACGTATCATCGATGTAATCGATGTAGCGGTCGCGCTGGTCCTTGGTCACCGCGTAGCAGATGTCGTAAATGTTGAAGCTGAGTGCCTTGGTGAGATTGTTGAAGCCCTGCAGCTTCAAGCGGGGCAGCGGCTTGACCACGGCAGTATCCTCGGAAACGGGTGGAAACGGATTCGCGCGCGGCGGGCCGGCACCCGTCGCGCGCATCGGGCAGGAAAACACGAAGTATGCGGGAAAGTGCGCGGCGACGCATCCTTTCGGGCTTTCACTCTGGTAAGGTGTTGAAAAGTTCACAAAGGTGCTAGACTCGCGCACGCAAAGTGTGACGCAGTCCAAAGACCCAATGTCTGAATTGCGCTACCTCCTCCAGCAAGTCTACGAACGGTCGCTCGCTCCTCCGATGCTGGCGCCCGATCCCGCAGCGATGCAGCGGCTGCTGGAACAGTGCCATCGCCGCCGCTATCCCGGCAAAACCGCCATCCTTCGTCCGGGCGATCCCGCCAACACCTTGTTCTACGTGATCGACGGTTCGGTCACCGTGTGCAGCGAAGACGAGCAGGGCCGCGAGCTGATCCTGGCCTACATCAACCGCGGCGAGTTCATCGGCGAAATGGGGCTGTTCGTCGAGCAGGCGCAGCGCGAAGTGCTGATCCGCACACGCAGCACCTGCGAGCTGGCCGAGATCGGCTACGACAAACTGTTCCAGTTGTTCGCCGGCCCACTGCGCGAGGACTGCCCGCGCATCCTGTTCGCGATCGGGCTGCAGTTGACGCACCGCCTGCTGCGTACGTCGCGCCAAGTCAGCCGGATGGCATTCATGGACGTCACCAACCGCATCGCACGCACGTTGCTGGATCTCTGCCAGGAGCCCGACGCGATGAGCCACCCGGACGGCACGCAGATCCGCATCTCGCGTCAGGAACTCTCGCGCATCGTCGGTTGCTCGCGCGAGATGGCCGGCCGCGTGCTGAAGCAGCTGGAGACCGACGGCGGCATCGACGTGTCGGGGAAGACGATCGTGGTGCGGGGAACGCGGTAAAGCCGGGACTGGGGACTGGGGACTGGGGCTGGGGCTGGGGCTGGGGCTGGGGAAAAGCGTAACCGCTCAACCGAACCTCAATACCACTCGCTACGCGTGACACTGCGCGCCAGGGCTCTCTCCACGCGTTTGCACAGCTTCGGCGTCGCATTGACCAGCACGGCTTCCGCGGCCAGCGCGAGCATCGGCAGGTCCTGGTTCGAATCACTGTAGGCCACGTGGCACGCTTCGATACCGTGCTGCGCCAGCAGTTCCACCTTGCGGCGCCCGACGTTGTGCCATTCGGAACGCATGCCGAGACGGCCCGCGCGCAGTCGCGAGGCCAGTACCTCGACGTCGGTCACGCCCAACTCGGCCAGCACGCTGCGCACCAACCAGTCCTCGCAACCCGTGACGATCACGATGCGGTCGCCGGCGGCTTGATGCCGGCGCAGCGCGGCCAGTCCGTCGCGGCAAAAGCGTCCCGGCTGGCGAACCAGCGCCATCGCGAATGCCCGTGCGAGGTCCCGGTAACGCGCTTCGTTCAATCCGAACAGGCCGAGATGCACCAATGAACGCAGCACGCGGCGGCGCGAAAACGGCAACACCAGCAGGAGCCACGGGCTCAGCAGCAGGACCAGGCCCTTGCGCCAGCGCGCCCGCGCGTAGTGGTCGCGCATGAACATCGCGAAGGTGTCGCCACGCACCAGCACGCCGTCGAAATCGAACAGCACGATTCGCCGCGCCGCGTCCACCGCCCCCTGCTCCATCGTCAAGCTCCGGCGAATAGACGCGCCAATTCCGCGCCGGGGTCGGCCGCGCGCATGAAGGTTTCGCCGACCAGGAACGCGTCCACGCCGGCCGCGCGCATGCGCAACACATCTTCACGGCTTGCGATGCCGCTTTCGGTGACCAGCAGCCGGTCGTCCGGCACGGCGCCTTTCAATGACAGCGTGGTTTCGAGCGTGGTCTGGAAGGTGCGCAGGTCGCGATTGTTGATGCCGATCAACGTGCGCGACGGGTTCGTCAGCATCAGTGCACGTTGCAGGTCGACCGCGTTGTGGACCTCGACCAACACGTCCAGCTGGCATTCGATGGCTAGCGCGTGCAGGTTCACGAACACGGCGTTGTCCAGTGCCGCGGCAATCAGCAGGATCGCGTCGGCACCGATCGCGCGCGCCTCGTGCACCTGGTACACGTCGACGGTGAAATCCTTGCGCAGCACGGGCAGCGAACATGCGTCGCGCGCTTCGCGCAGATATGCATCGCTGCCCTGAAAGAAATCCCCGTCGGTCAGCACCGACAAGCAAGTGGCACCGCCGCGTTCGTAGCTGCGCGCGATTGCGGCAGGATCGAAGTCGGCGCGGATCAGGCCCTTGGACGGGCTTGCCTTCTTGATTTCCGCAATCACCGCGGCCTGCCCGGCCCCTGTGCGCTGGTGCAGGGCCGCAGCGAAGCCACGCACCGGCGATGCGTCCGCATGGCGTGCACGCAACTCCGCAAGCGGCACGCGCGCCTTGCGTTCCGCGACTTCCTCGCGCTTGCGCACAAGAATGGTTTTCAGGATGTCGTTCATGCCGGTTGCGCGGACAACGCTTGCGTCGCTGCCACGAACTGGTCGAGCTTGCGGCGCGCCGATCCATCATCGACCGCGCGCATCGCACGCTCGATCCCGTCCGCAACGGTGGCAACCACGCCGGCCGCGTACAACGCCGCGCCGGCGTTCAGCAACACGATGTTGCGCGCGACGCCATGTTCGCCATCCAGAACGTGCAACAACATCGCCTTCGACTCCGCGGCATCGCCGACCCGCAGGTTGCGGCTGGACGCCATCGGAATCCCGAATTGTTCCGGCTCGATCTCGTATTCGCGCACCTTGCCGTCGCGCAGTTCGCCGACCAGCGTGGCGCCGCCCAGCGAAATCTCGTCGAGGCCGTCCTTGCCATGCACCACCAGCGCGCGTGCGACGCCGAGGCGCTGCAGCACGCGCACCTGGATGCCGACGAGGTCGGGGTGGAACACGCCCATCAATATGTTCGGCGCGTTCGCCGGATTGGTGAGCGGCCCCAGGATGTTGAACAGCGTGCGCACGCCCATCTCGCGACGCACCGGCGCAACCGCTTTCATCGCCGGATGGAAACGCGGCGCGAACATGAAGCCGATCCCGGTCTGCTCGATGCAGCGCGCGACGTGTTCGGGACCGAGATCGATCTTCGCGCCCAGCGCTTCCAGCACGTCGGCGCTGCCCGATGACGACGACACGCCGCGATTGCCGTGCTTGGCGACGCGTGCGCCGGCGGCCGCCGCAACGAACATCGAGGCGGTCGAAATGTTGAAGCTGTGCGCGCCGTCGCCACCAGTGCCGACGATGTCCAGCATGTGCGGATGCGGCGGCACGTTGACTTTCTCGGCAAGTTCACGCATCACCGCGGCAGCGCCCGCGATCTCGCCGATGGTTTCCTTCTTTACGCGCAAGCCGGTCAGGATCGCCGCGGTCATCGCGGGCGACACCTCGCCGCGCATGATCTGGCGCATCAGGTCGATCATCTCGTCGTAAAAGATTTCGCGATGCTCGATCGTGCGCTGCAACGCTTCGTGCGGCGTGATAGGCATGTTCATGCCGCCCTGGGCAGCGCCTGTTGCAGGAAATTGCGCAGCAAGTCGTGGCCGTGTCGCGTCAGGATCGATTCGGGATGGAACTGCACGCCCTCGATCGGCAGCGCCTTGTGGCGCAGGCCCATGATCTCGTCGAACGAACCGTCCGCGTGTTCCGTCCACGCGGTGATCTCGAGGCAATCCGGCAGGCTTGCGCGCTCGACCACCAGCGAGTGGTAGCGCGTCGCCTCGAACGGATCGGGCAATCCCGCGAACACGCCTTCGCCGCGGTGCCGCACCGGCGACGTCTTGCCGTGCATGATCTCCTTCGCGCGGATCACCTTGCCGCCGAACGCCTGCCCGATGGCCTGATGGCCCAGACACACGCCCAGGATCGGAATCGCACCCGCAAGATCGCGGATCAGCGCCAGTGAAACGCCGGCCTGGTCGGGCGTGCCCGGCCCTGGCGAAATCACGATGCGCTCCGGCGCCAACGCGCGGATGCCGGCGACATACACCATGTCGTTGCGCAACACCTTCACGTCCTGCCCGAGCTCGCCCAGATACTGTGCGAGATTGAACGTGAAGCTGTCATAGTTGTCGATCAGCAGCAGCATGGCCGTCAGGCTGGACCCGGCCTCCCGGGAAAGAAGCGCAAGTGTGAATGCCCGTCGCCCACGACACAAGACGATCCTGCGCACGCTCACCGCGGCCGGCGTTTGCGCCGCGCTGACGGGCTGCTCGACACTCGGCTACTACGCACACTTGGCCGCGGGCGAAATGGCTGTGCTGCGCGCACGCGTGCCGATCAAGCAGGTGATCGCAGATCCTGATACCGATCCGGCATTGAAGGCGCGGCTGGCACTGGCGCTACGCGCGCGCGCGTTTGCGTCCGACACGCTGAAACTGCCGCGCAACAGGAGCTACACCACCTACGCCGACATCCACCGTCCGTTCGTGATGTGGAACGTGTTCGCGACGCCAGCGTTGTCGCTGCAACCGGTCGAACATTGCTTTTTGTTCGCGGGCTGCGTTGCGTACCAGGGTTTCTACCACCACGATCGCGCCGAGGCGTTGGCGGCCAAACTGAAACAACAGGGTGACGACGTCTGGATCGGCGGCGTGCCGGCGTATTCCACGCTGGGTCACTTCGCCGATCCGCTGCTCAGCACGATGGATCGCTGGAGCGACGACGAAATGATCGGCACGATCTTCCACGAACTCGCGCATCAGCGGTTCTATGTCAAAAACGACACCGCCTTCAACGAGTCGTTCGCGACCTTCTTGCAGCGCGAGGGTCTGCGCGAATGGCATGCGGACAATCATCTGCCGCCGCCAGATGCAGCCGGAACGCAGCGCCGGAAGCAGTTCACCGAATTGGTGCTGGCGACCCGCAAAAAGTTGGAGGCGTTGTACGCGAGCGACCTTTCCGATGCGGTGAAACTGGCGCGCAAGCAGCAAACCTTTGCCGATATGCGCCACGACTACGAACGCATGCGCGACACCGAATGGCACGGCAACGCGGAATACGATCACTGGTTCGACACGCCCCCCAACAACGCCAAGCTGCTGCCGTTCGGGCTCTACGACCGAGGCGTGCCGGCATTCGCGGCACTGTTCAGGCAATACGGCGGCGACTGGACGCGCTTCTACGCCGCCGTGCGCAAGATCGGCAACGAGCCCGCCAAGCAGCGCGACGCGTTTCTCACAGACACGTCTACGCAGAAACCGACAGCAGTCGATGCGCTCAAAGGCCCCTGACCGCCTGCGCCACCGCGCGGAACAGCGCGCGGCCCTTGCTCATCGTCTCCTCCCACTCGGCCGCGGGGTCGGAGTCGTACACGATGCCGGCGCCAGCCTGCACGTGCAGGTGGCCGTCCTGGATCACGGCGGTGCGGATCGCGATGGCGGTGTCGGCGTCGCCCCACCAGCCGATCCAGCCGATCGCGCCGGAATAGATGTTGCGCTTGAACGGTTCCAGTTCCTGGATGATTTCGATGGCGCGGATCTTGGGTGCGCCCGAGAGCGTTCCGGCCGGAAACGTCGCGCGCAGCACGTCCATGTAGCTGGTGCCCGGCCGCACCTTGCCCTCGACCTGCGAGACGATGTGCATCACGTGCGAGTAGCGTTCGACCGCGAACGAATCGCTGACTTCGACCGTGCCGGTTTCGCTGATGCGGCCGATGTCGTTGCGGCCGAGGTCGATCAGCATCAGGTGCTCGGCGCGTTCCTTGGGATCGGCGAGCAATTCTTTTTCCAGCGCCGCGTCTTCTTCCGGCGTCGCGCCGCGTTTGCGGGTCCCGGCGAGCGGACGCACGATGACTTTGCCATCTTTCAGGCGCGCGAGGATTTCCGGCGACGAGCCGACGATCTGGGTTCCGCCGAGATCGAAGAAATACATGTACGGCGATGGATTCAACGCGCGCAGCGCGCGATAGACATCCACGGGCCGTGCATTGAAACCGACGCTGAGGCGTTGCGACGGCACCACCTGGAAGACGTCGCCGGCGCGGATGTATTCCTTGCAGCGTTCCACCATCGCTTCGAAGGCTTCTTTCGTGAAGGACGATTTGAAATCGCGCTCGTCCAGCACCGCGCCATGCATCGCTTGCGGATAGGCCGCGCCGCCTTGCCGCAGGTGATGCGCCAGCGCATCGAGCCGGCGCTGCGCGCGCGCGTACGCGTGCGGGCGCGAAGGATCGGCGTGCACGATCAGGTACAGCCGCCCTTTCAGATTGTCGAATACCGCGACTTCCTCCGCCAGCACCAAAAGAATGTCGGGCGTGCCGAGTTCGTCCGGCCGGTCCCACTTCGCCAGACGCGATTCGATGTAGCCAACCGTTTCGAATCCGAAGTAGCCGACCAGGCCGCCGGTGAATGCGGGCAGGCCGGGCAGGTGCGGCACGCGGTACCGCGCGCGTAGGCGTTCGACCTCGGCGAGCGGATCGTCGACTTCGCGCGTTTCGACGACGGCGCCGTCCTCGATCACGCTCAACGTGTGCGCGCGAAGGCTGAAAACGCGCCGCGCCGGCAAGCCGATGATCGAGTAACGCCCCCAGTTCGCGCCGCCTTCCACCGATTCCAGCAGAAAGGTGTACGGTCCGTCGGCGAGTTTCAGGTACACCGACAGCGGCGTGTCGAGGTCCGAGAGCACCTCGCGCACCAGCGGAATGCGGTTGTGGCCTTCGCGAGCCAGCGCGTCAAATTCGGTCTGCTCGATCACGGCGGTTCCTCGGAAGAGCGCGGATTTTGCAGGAGTGCCGCGCACAAGAGAAGTGCACATCAAAAAGCAAATCAGTCCGCAAATGAACGCGAAGAACGCAAATATTGATGCCGGTGGAGTTCCGCCTAGCGTAAAGCTCCATTTGTGTTTATTTGCGGAGGACAGCCCAGCGTTGCTTCACTGGTCTCCAGGGTTTCGCATGCCACGCAGGCTCATCTCGAACACCACGCCATCCTCGTCGTTGCGGCCCGACGCGCGCCCCTGGTGCAGTTCCGCGACCAGCCTCACCACGTAAAGCCCGAGCCCAAGGTGTGGCGCGCCGGCCTTCGCGCCCGCGCCGCGCACGCTGACCAGCGAGTCGAACAACTGGCCCTGCATGGAATCGGGCAGATGCGAACCGTTGTTGGCCACCGTGATGCGTGATTCGCCGTCTTCGCCTTGTTGCAGTCCGATGCGGATCCAGCCGTCCGGCGCCGTGAACGACAGCGCGTTGTCGAACAACTTGTCCAGCGCCTGCGCGATCAATTCCGGCGCGCCGTACAGCGGCACCCGCCGATCGGGAATGTCGCACTCGAGTTTGCGCGGCGCGGCCAGCGGCCGGTACGCCTCCGCACAGCCGCGCACGACCTGTGCGAGATCCATCTCCTCGCCGTCGGCCGAAGCCATCGCGCGCTCCATGCGGCTGGCTTCGCTCATCGCGCGCACGATGGTGCCGATGCGCGCGGTGCCGTCGCGCGCACGCGCGAGGTAGCTCATCGCTTCGCGCGGCAGCTCCGCGTGCTCGAGGTTTTCCAGCGAGGAGCGCACGATCGCCAGCGGCGTGTTCAATTCGTGCGACAGGTTCGACGCGAGCTTGCGCAGGTATTCGGTGTAGGTGCCGATGGATTCGAGCAGGCGCGACAGGCTGCGCGCGAGGTCGCCCAGCTCGTCACGATCCTCGACCAGCGGCAGTTTGGCGAGTTTCAGGCCTTCGTGGTGCTGCGCCTGTTCGGCGGCATCGCGCAGGCGGCCGATCCGCACCGACAGCCACGTCGCGAAGGCGAACAGCACCGCGCCCGCGATCAGCAGCACCGCGATGCTGGCCAGCATCAGCCCCAGCAGCGCGCGGTTGGTCAAGAGCGGCAGCGCCTGGCTGGATTGTTCCAGCACCAGCGCGCCGCGGTTTTGGCCACGCACGTCCAGCGGCACCGCCACCGTCAGCACCACGCTGCCGGGCGTGTCGCCGCCGCGCCAATTCGCCGTGGCCTGCCCGTCCAGTGCCTGCTGCACGTCGGGTTCGGACAGGCGCGGGATGTTGCGCGGCAGGTGCTGGCGCTGATCGAGCGACGGCACCACCAGCAGGTCCGACAGCACTTTCTGCAGCCACGGGAAACGGCTGGCGCGTGACTTCTGCACTTCCAGCACGCTGCCGCCCTCGCCGATCACCCAGCCATCGGCGCTCAACAAGCGAACCCGCACGCCGCTTGGAGCAAGTTGCGTCAGGTCGTTCGAGAGCGCGGGCGACAGGTTGAGCAGCGGCCGCAGGTCGGGCTTGCCGCCGTTGAAGCGGGTGGGTGCGTCGGCGTCGAACACGCCGATGCCGAGCTGGTCCGGCGCCTGCGCGCGCGGAATCCGCAGCTCGATCCGGTAGCTCTTGCCGGAATCCTGCCATTGCCCGCTGATCTCGTCGGGCAAGCCACGTTCGCGCAGGCCGAGCGGGTGCGCCAGGAACGCCCCCGAACTGGCACTCGCGAGCAAGTAACTGCGCTGGCGCGTGCCACGCGTCAGCAGCAGCACCACGTGATCGGATTCGACCGCCGTCGGATCGAACGCGCCGACCCGCGTATGCGTGGCGTCCGCGACGTTGATGCGCATGTACAGCCACGCCGAATCGGCCGCCAGCTGCACGTCGACGCCGGGCCACGGATGCTGTTCCCATCGCGCGAAGGCTTGCCAGTCGGAATCGTCGCCGTCGATCACGATCGGCTGGCTGGCGTCCTGCACGTACCAGCCCTGATCGGCGTGCGGCAGTTGCGCGCCCACCGCCACCAACCCGCGATCGAGCGCGAACGCGATCGCCAGCAGCGCCTGTTCCTGGCTGTTGCGCAGCAGGTGTTCCATCTGGCGCACGTACAGCCAGCCCGCCCACGGCAAGGCCAGCGTGGACAGCGCGACCAGCAGCAGTTTGCGGCGGAGGGTCATTGAAGCGAGGACCGGGGACTGGGGACTGGGGACCAGTGCGGCTGCGGCAATCTCATGAGCGCATGAGACACGCGGCAAAGCCGAATATCAATGCCGCGCCGACGGGCGAATGTATCCGCCCCGCGGACGCGATTTGGGATCAACTGGTCCCAAGTCCCTGGTCCCCGGCCCCAATGCTCACGGTTTCCACCTGTAACCGACTCCGTGCACCGTCTCGATCGCGTCGAAATCCGGGTCGATGGCCAGGAACTTCTTGCGGATGCGCTTGATGTGCGAAGTGATGGTGGCGTCGTCCACCACCAGTTCGGCGTCGCGCATCAACTGGTCGCGGTTCTTCACGTGACCGGGGAAACGCACCAGCGTGTGCACCATCCAGAACTCGGTGACTGTCAACGGCACCTCGGCGTCATTCCAGGTGACGCGCATGCGCTCGGCTTCCAGCTTCAACGGGCCGTGTTCGACCACGGTCTCGGCCGCGTGCGGCGCCTTCTGCGATTCCGCACGCCGGAACAAGGCGCCGATGCGCGCGGCGAGCTGGTGGAAGCTGATGTCCTTGGAAAGGTAATCGTCCGCGCCCAGGCGCAAGCCGGAAATCACGTCGAAGTCGGAATCGCGCGCGGTCAGGAAAATGATCGGCAGCGTCGCCGAACGCGCGCGCAGTTCGCGGCACAGGTCGAAGCCGCCCTCGGGTTCGTCGCCCAAACCGATGTCGATGATCACCAGCTCCGGCATACGGTTGGCGAAAGCGCCCGAAGCCTCCGTGCGTGAAGCGAACCCGTGCACGTCGTAGCCGAAGCGCGACAGCGCCTCGACATAATTGGCACGAATGGACGGTTCGTCCTCGACGATGGCGATGGCGCGAGCCATTGGGTTCTCCTGTGGGTGCGAAGGCGAGCCTGCGCGATACGTCCGCGGCACGCAAGCCCCCTGCGGGCCTGTCAGAAATTTGCCACAAATTGCCCGTGCTTCGCCCCAGACCCGCCCCCCGGCCGGCGCCGGCGGAAGGCCAAATGACAGCCGTCGGTACTCCTGCCGTGGATGTCGACTGTGGAACACCCCCGCGCTGGCGCCGGATACGCATCCGGCCACTGACACCGGAAGGCGTCCAGCGCGGTGGACCCACGCAGTTCGGGGCTCTCTCTCCAGCCTCGCGTTTCAATCCTCTCCTGGTCGGCCGCGGTCTCGGTGCGAAAGCGCCGGGACCGTCGGTCTTGGGTGAAGTCAGCCGGCCGCTTTGCGCATCGCCGCGATGGTGGCCTTGTAGTCGGCGCTGCCGAAAATTGCGGAGCCGGCGACGAACGCGTCCGCGCCCGCGCGCGCGATCTCACCGATATTGTCCACTTTCACGCCGCCATCGACTTCGAGATGGATCGGCCGTCCGCTGCGGTCGATGATTTCGCGCGCGCGCTTCAGCTTTTCCAGCGCCGATGGAATGAACGACTGCCCGCCGAACCCGGGGTTCACCGACATCACCAGCACAATGTCGACCTTGTCCAGTACGTAGTCCAGCCAATCCAGCGGCGTCGCGGGATTGAACACCAGCCCGGCCTTGCAGCCGTGTTCACGGATCAGCGACAGGGTGCGGTCCACGTGGCGCGTGGCTTCGGGATGGAAACTGATCGAGGTGGCGCCGGCCTTCGCAAAGTCGGACACGATCCGGTCCACCGGCTCCACCATCAGGTGCACGTCCATCGGCACGGTGATGCCGTAGTCGCGCAGCGCCTTCAGCACCATTGGCCCGATCGTGAGGTTGGGCACGTAGTGGTTGTCCATCACGTCGAAGTGGATCCAGTCCGCGCCGGCGTCGATCACGGCGTCGACTTCCGCGCCCAGCTTGGCGAAATTGGCCGAAAGGATGGACGGGGCGATCACGCAAGGTTGTCTCATGACATGTATCCGATTCGACGAATGTCTTCCATCGAGGGGCGAGGGAATAGTAGCGAGGGCGCGAGATCAGGCGCTATTCGCGAGAACAGCGAGCACAGAGCCAACACGCTTGCTCCCCGGTAGCTGGTTACACCCTCGCCACTCATCCCTCACCCCTGTTTCACCGGAATCCCCGCTCTGCCTGGATGCGCTCCCACGCCGCGTTGATTTCGCTGGCGCGCGCCTCGGCGCGCCGGCGCAAATCTTCCGGCATGTTGCCGAGCCGGTCCGGATGGAATTCGCTGATCAGCTTGCGGTAGGCGCGCTTGATGGTGCGCTCGTCGGCATCGCGCGGCACGCCCAGCACGGTGTACGGATCGGGCCCGTGGCCGCGCGGCGCGGGACGATAGCCCTGCTGCGAGTACGCGCCGGATTGCGCCCACTCGCCGGGACGCGGGCCGGTGTTCCAGATGAAGCCCTTCATCGCCAGCAGCGCCACCAGCTGGATTTCGCTGATGCGCAGCGAAAACGCCACGCGCTTCAGCACGCGCAGCTTTTCGTCGGTCAACGGCCCGTCGGCCATCGCCACGTCGCACAGCATGTCGAGGAATGGCATCACCGAGCTGCGCCGTGGCAGGCACCACGAGCGCAAATCCACCAGCGAGCGTGATAGATCGAAACCGGGCGCCTTGCCCTTGTTGAAGGCGTCGATCGCGCGGCGCCGCCACAGCGCATCCAGTTCCAGCCGCGTCATCAAGCGCTCGGCGATCGCGACCTCGGCCTCGGACACCCGTCCATCGCTCTTGGCCAGCGTGCCCATGATCGCGAACAACGGCTCGACGTAGCCGTCCTTGCCGCCGGTGTGCGTCAGCCCGCCGAGCCAGCCGCTGTCGAACACCAGATGCCCGATCACCAGCCCGATCAGCGCGCCACCCCAGTCGCCGCGCGTCACCAACAAGCCGATCACGAAACCGACCAGCTTCCCCCAGATCCTCATGGACTCCCCGCCTGGCCGGGCTTGCACGGTGACTGCGCGGAGAACCACCGCGCCAGCGCCTGCATGTCCTTCTCGCTGAGCGGGCCGGCGGCCGCGCGCATCACCGGCACGCTGCGTTCGCCATTGTGGTATTCGTGCAACGCCTGCAGGAGGTATTGATACGGCTGACCCGCGAGGTTGGGCGCGCCGGGAATGCGCGCGTGGCCGTCCTCGCCGTGGCAGGCCGCGCACAGGCCAAGCTGCGCGGGCCGCGGCGGTGCTTCGGCCTGCGCCATCGCGAGCGGTGCGGCCGCAAACAACAGGATGATCGAACACGTTCTGCGCATCCGCGCAGTTTATCAGCGGCCTTGCGGCGTTCGGGCTCGCTACAATGCGCGTTTCGCCTGCGGAGCGCTGCCGTGCCGACCACCCTGCTCGAATCCGACCTGCCGGCCCTGGAACTCCTGCATCGCGGCAAGGTGCGCGACGTTTACGCGCTGCCGGACGATCGCCTGTTGATCGTCGCGAGCGATCGCCTGTCGGCCTTCGACGTGGTGCTGCCCGACCCGATTCCCGGCAAGGGCGAAATGCTGTGCCAGATTTCGAACTTCTGGTTCGACAAGACCGCACACCTGGTGCCGAATCACCTGACCGGCACGCCAGTCGCGGACGTGCTGCCCGCGGGCGTCGATCCGAAACTCTACGAAAAGCGCGCGGTGGTGGTGAAGCGTTTGAAAGCCGTGCCGGTCGAAGCGATCGCGCGCGGTTACCTGATCGGATCGGGCTGGAAGGATTATCAGCAAACCGGCGCGCTGTGCGGCATCGCGCTGCCCGCAGGCCTGCGGCAGGCGCAGCAACTGCCCACGCCGATCTTCACGCCTTCCACCAAGGCGCCCAAGGGCAGCCACGACGAGAACATCGGCTTCGACGAAGTGGTGAAGCTGGTCGGCGCCGACCTTGCGGCGCAGGTGCGGGATGCCACGCTCGCGATCTACAAATTTGCCGCCGACTATGCGCGCGAGCGCGGCATCATCATCGCCGACACCAAGTTCGAATTCGGCACTGACGCGGATGGCAAGCTGTACGTGATGGATGAAATGCTGACGCCCGATTCCTCGCGCTTCTGGCCGGCCGACCAGTACCGGGTCGGCATCAGTCCGCCGTCCTACGACAAACAGTTCGTGCGCGATTACCTGGAAACGCTGGACTGGGACAAGCGCGCGCCGGGACCTGCGCTGCCGCGCGAGGTCATCGACGGCACCGCGGCGAAATACGCCGAGGCGTTGAAGAAGCTGGCAGGCATCAGCGTTACCTGATTTCGCCGGCGGCCAGCCATCGCGTCGCACGCGCGGATGGCGTAGATTGGATGCGGACCCACGCAGCGAGACCGCGATGCGCGACATCCACCAGTGGTTCGGCAGCTACGCAGACGATCATCAGAACCCGGCCAACCGCGCGATCCACTGGGTGTGCGTGCCGGTGATCATGTGGTGCGTGATCGCGGCGCTGTGGACCATTCCCCCCATCGCGCCGCAATGGTTCCGGCCCGGCATGTGGTCGGTGCTGGCGATGTTCGCCACGTTCCTGTTTTACCATCGCCTGTCGCGCAATCTTTCCTGGGCGATGGCGCTCGCCTTCATCGCCGCAGGCGCGATCACCTGGACGCTGTACGGCGCACTCGGCCCACGCAGCCTGCTGATCCTCGCCGCGGTGCTGTTCGTGCTGGCGTGGATCGGACAATTCATCGGCCACGCGATCGAAGGCCGGCGCCCGGCCTTCCTCACCAACATCGTGCAACTGCTGATCGGTCCGGCGTGGTTGATGGGCAAGCTGATGCGCAGGCTCGGCATTGCGTATTGACTGAGTGGGTTGAGCGTTTTTTGCGAACACCAACTTCGTCGGTGCGGCTGTTGGGATTTGCCGGTGCAGCACGGCTCACCCAACCTACCGATCTCCCAGATCGCGATTGAGCAATGCCGCCAGCCGCGCACCCGCTTGTCGCAGGCGTTGTTCCGCAATCGGCAATTCGCGCTCGACGTAGGCACGGTCGATGAAGCGCGGGGGCGGATACACGCCGTCGTCGCGATCGATCCGGCAACTTTCCTCGGCCCATTCAACCGGCGTGCCGCCGGCCATGACCGGTGCGCGTTCGGTTTCGAGCTTGCGCGTGAACTGCGCCGCCGACAGGCCGGTCGAATCCAGCATCAGTGAGTCCCATACCCGGTGCAGGTTGGTGCCGCGGCCGCGCCAGCGCACCTGATAGTCGTTGCCGCCGGCATCGTGGCGGTAATCCGCGTGCAACGGCTGGTGGACGTCGCCCACGAAGTGCACCACGAAGGCCAGCGCCTGCGCACGTTGCGCGGACGGATTCGCGCGATTCGCCAGGATCGCGGAATAGTTTTCGATCGCCGCGACCACGCATTCGCCATTGCGGCAGTCGCGCGGCGGATCGTAGCGGCAGTCGCGCGAATGGAAATTGACGAAGTGCAGGCGCTTGGTGCGTTGATACAGCGCGGGATCGCTGTCGCGCAGGTCGTCGGCCCACACCGCGATGTCGGACAAGTGCCGCGCGCCCTGCAAGGCCAGCAATTGCTCCACTTCGGCACGCGCCTGCGGCGTCAACTGCGCCTCGGCCAGCATCGCCACGATCCGGTGGCCGCGCGGTCCCCACGCGAACGCGGACGGCGCGCACAGCAGCGACGCGGCGAGCATCACCAGCATTGCCCTGCAACGACGGTTCACGTGCATCGAGCGGCTCGCGCGCGAAAGCGCCAGTTTGCCACGACCGGTGCTCGGCTTCGGCCTGAAGCGTCGCCGCAAACCGGCTAAAATGCGCGATTCCCCACACTGCTTCCGCAAAGGACGACACCATGGCGATCAAGGTCGCGATCAACGGCTACGGCCGCATCGGCCGCAACATCCTGCGCGCCCTGTACGAGCACAACCGCACCGGCGCGATCCGCATCGTCGCGATCAACGACCTGGGCGACGCCGAAACCAACGCGCACCTGACCCAGTACGACACTGCGCACGGCAAGTTCCCCGGCACTGTCGGCGTCGAAGGCGGCGACCTCATCGTCAACGGCGACCACATCAAGGTGTGCGCGGAACGCGACCCGTCGAAACTGCCGTGGAAGGATCTCGGCATCGACATCGTGATCGAATCGACCGGCCTGTTCACCAAGCGCGAGAAAGCGGCGGCGCACGTCGCCGCCGGCGCGAAGAAGGTGATCATCTCGGCGCCCGGCGAAGGCGTCGACGGCACCTTCGTGTTCGGCGTCAACGAAGACAAGATCAAGCCGACCGACACCATCATCTCCAACGCGTCCTGCACCACCAACTGCCTCGCGCCGCTGGCCAAGGTGCTGCACGAGAAGATCGGCATCGTGCACGGGCTGATGACCACGATCCATGCCTACACCAACGACCAGGTGCTGACCGACGTGTTCCACAAGGACCTGCGCCGCGCGCGTTCGGCCACCATGAGCCAGATCCCGACCAAGACCGGCGCCGCGGCCGCGGTGGGCCTGGTGCTGCCGGAATTGAATGGACGTCTGGACGGCTTTTCGATGCGCATCCCGACCATCAACGTTTCGTGCGTGGACCTGTCGTTCGTCGCGCAGCGCGAAACCAGCAAGCAGGAAATCGACGCCGCGATCAACGAAGCCGCGAACGGCAAGCTGATGGGCGTGATGGCGGTCAACACCAAGCCGCTGGTGTCGGTGGACTTCAACCACAACCCCGCGTCGTGCACCTACGACGCCACCCAGACCCGCGTGATGGGCGGCACCCTGGTCAAGGTGCTGGGCTGGTACGACAACGAGTGGGGTTTCTCCAACCGCATGCTCGACATGACCGAGGCGTTCGCGAAGGTGGGTTGATCGGAACGGTTTTTCCGAAAGCGATTCACCCCCTTCCGAAGGAAGGGGGTCGAAGCCGCCGCAAGGCGGCTTCGGGGGGATGTACACCGGAGACGTCGCCACCGCGACAAAAGCCATCCCCCTCATTCCCCCTTCGCAAAGCGAAGGGGGAGGAAAAGCAAAACTGTCCCCCTCATCGCGCTGCGCGCGTTCACTTCGTTCCGCCCTTCCGTTGGAAGGGGGATGATGATTGCCGTCAGCCCAGCGCCCTCAGCGCCGCCGCGTAATCCGGTTCGTGGGTGATGTCGTCAACCATCTGCGCGTGGATCACCTTGTCGTGTTCGTCCAGCACCACCACTGCGCGCGCGGCGAGGCCGGCCAGCGGCCCGTCGGTCATGTCGACGCCGTAATTCTTCAGGAATTCGCGGCCGCGCATCATCGACAGCATGGTGACGTTCTCGATGCCTTCGGCGCCGCAGAAGCGCGCCTGCGCGAACGGCAAGTCGGCGGAGATGCACAGCACCACGGCGTTCCTCAGGCCCGCCGCATCCTTGTTGAAGTGCCGCACCGAGGCCGCGCACACGCCGGTGTCCACGCTCGGGAAAATGTTCAACACCTTGCGCTTGCCGGCGAAATCGGCCAGCGATTTTTCGGAGAGGTCGCCCGCGACCAGCTTGAATGCCGGTGCCTTGTCGCCGACTTTCGGGAAATGGCCGTCCAGATGGACGGGGTTGCCCTTGAACTTGGTGCCGGACATGAGGGAACTCCTTGTGTGCTTCGAAAGGAAATGGCGGCGCGCCGCCGTCCGGCCAGTCTAGCCGACCAAGATCAAGACAGCGTTACGCAAAGGCGAATGGTTCGGACGGCTGACGCTCAGCTTGCGGTGCGCGGCACGGCCCCCACCTGCTGCAGCATCTGTTCGACCTCGTGCGCGACAACCACTTGGTCGCGTCCGCGCGCCTTCGCGGCGTACATCGCGTCGTCGGCGGCACGCAACCAACTGCCGACGTCGTGGCAACGCGTGCCGTCGAACAACGCCATGCCGATGCTGATGGTGACGTCCAGCCCATCGGGCGCATCCGGGAAGTCCAGCGCGCCGATGGCCGCGCGCATGTCTTCGGCGAGCCGCAGGGCCTCGGCGCCGCCGAGGTTCGGACACAGCACCACGAACTCCTCGCCGCCCAGACGCGCGAGCCGGCCGCGGCGGCCCACCACGCCTTGCAGGCACTGCAGCGAAACATTCAGCACGATGTCGCCGTACGGATGTCCGTACTGGTCGTTGATGCGCTTGAAGTAATCGAAGTCGAACAGCAGCAGCGCGTGCAGCGCCGCGGCATCGGCGCGGCGCCCGTCGAGCAGCGCTTGCGCGCGCCGGAAGAAACCGCGCCGGTTTTCCACGCCGGTCAGCGGGTCTTCCTGCGCCTGCCGCCGCAACTCGTGGCCGTGGCGGCGCTGTGAGCGCAACAACAGCAGGAGCGACACGATGCCGCCCACCAGGCTCACCGCCGCGATCAGCACCGCGATGAGCGTGCCGCGCTGGCGGCGCAGCTGCAGCGCGTTGCGTTCGGCGTCCGCTTGCGCAGCCTGCAACTTGAGGTTCTTGATTTGGTTGTTGCGCTCCAGTTCCTGGATGCGGATTTCCTTTTCGCGCGCCGCGTAGCGCACCGCCAGCTCGGCCTGTTGCGAGCCCAGGCTGACCCTCCAGTACCGGGCGGCGATCTGCATCGCCTCGCGCTCGGCGGCCAGCGCGAGCTTGAGGTCACCGCCGGCTTCCGCCATGCGCGATTGTTCCTGCAGCAAATCCGGAAGCTGCGCGTCGAGGTGCGCCTTGCGCGCTTCGTCCACCGTCGCCGCGATCATGTCCATCGCATCGCGGTGCTTGCCCATCGCCTGCAACGCGCGCGCGATGTCGTATTGCGAATTCAGCGCATCGGATTCGCGGCCCGCGGCGCGCTCGTCCGCAAGCGATGCCCGCGACAGTTTGATCGCCTGCTGCGGCTGGCCCTGCTTCAGGTACACCTGCGCCAGGTTGTCGCCGACCATCAGCGCCTGCGAGTGATCGCCGACCTTTTCGTACAGCGCGCGCGCCTGCCCGTAGAACTGGCCAGCCTGCGCGTACCGTCCCAGCGCATAGGCGTTGTTGCCTTCGTCGTTCAGCGCCTGCGCCTGGTCCCAGTCGTCGTGCAGCGCCGCGAAGGCCGCATCGGCTTCGCGGCAAAGCGGCTGCGAATGTTCGGACTGGCCCGCCATGCTGTAGGCGTCGCACAACTGGAACTTGGCCAGCGCGCGGCGCGCGGGATCGCTGCTGTCCAGTTGCAGGGCCGCGGCTTGCAGGGCATCGCTGACGCCGCCGCCATCGCCGCGCAGGATGCGCTGGTCGGCGGAAAGGAAACCCGCGTAGGAATCCGCCAGCGTGTCGTGCCCGACGCTGCCGAGGCTCTTCAGGCGCGCCACGGCTTCGGTCACCGCGGCCGCGTCGGAGATGTTGACGCCGGCGTGCCCCATCCACCACAGCGCTTCGCGTTCGCCGGCCGGATCGTTCACGTAGGTGCCGGCATCCAGCGCAGCACGGACCCCGGAAATCAGGTCGCGCGGATTGCTGGTCGACAGTGTGCGCATCTGCTGCGCGGTCAGTGGCGTCGCCGCCATCGCGACGCCCCCCGCAACCCACAACAGCAAGCCTGGCAAGACCCTGCGCATGCCTTCTCCGCGACTTCCCGCATCATCCATCCGGCACCGCATGTGTTGCAAGAACCACCGGTACGGCGCGCCACTACACTTGGCCGGATGCGCATCGGTTCCATCCCGATCGAACCGGCCTTGGCCCTCGCGCCCATGGCCGGCGTCACCGACAAGCCCTTCCGCCAATTGTGCAAGCGATTGGGCGCGGGACTGGCCGTTTCGGAAATGACCGCCTCCCACCCCCGCCTGTGGCAAACCCGCAAGTCGCTGCACCGGACGGACCATGCGGGTGAGCCCGACCCGGTTTCGGTGCAGATCGCCGGCTCCGACCCGGCGATGCTGGCCGAAGCCGCACGCTACAACGTCGCCAACGGCGCGCAACTGATCGACATCAACATGGGTTGTCCGGCCAAGAAGGTTTGCAACGCCTGGGCGGGCTCCGCGCTGCTGGCCGACGAACCGCTGGTGGCGCGGATTTGCCGCGCGGTGGTGGAAGCCGTCGAGGTGCCGGTGACGCTTAAAATCCGCACCGGCCAGACGCCGGATCACCGCAACGCGCTGGTGATAGCGCGTATCGCGCAGGACACCGGCATTGCCGCATTGGCCGTGCATGGCCGCACGCGTTCGCAGAAATACGAAGGCTTCGCCGAGTACGACACCATCGCGGCAGTGAAGGCCGCGGTGTCGATTCCGGTTTTCGCGAACGGCGATATCGATTCGCCCGCCAAGGCGCGCGAAGTGCTGGATTACACGCGCGCCGACGCGTTGATGATCGGCCGCGCCGCGCAGGGCAGGCCGTGGGTTTTCCGCGAAATCGCGCACTTTCTTGACACCGGCGAACGCCTGCCCGAACCCGGCGTCATCGAAGTACGCGACATCCTGCTTGGTCACCTCGACGCGCTGTACGCGTTCTACGGCGAAACCGCGGGCGTGCGGATCGCGCGCAAACACCTCGGCTGGTACGCGAAGGACCGTCCGGAAAACGCCGCCTTCCGTGCGGTATCGAATGCCGCGGAGAGCGCCCACGAACAGCGGCGCCTGACCCGCGACTATTTCGACGCGCTCGCGGCCGGCGTGCCGGGCGAATTCGCCGCGGCCGCGTAGCCTGGATGAAGCGAAGCGGAATCCGGGGCATCCGCGGTACCCTTCCCGGATTGCGGCGTTTCGCGCCTTCATCCGGGCTACGGTTCACGCAAACTTGCCCGCGACCCTGTATCATGCGCAATTCGTTCCATCCTTCCATCCGTATCAAAGGATATAACCCACGATGAGCCGTTACCTGTTCACCTCCGAATCGGTCTCCGAAGGCCACCCGGACAAGGTCGCCGACCAGATTTCCGACGCCGTGCTGGATGCGATCTTAGGCCAGGACAAGCGCGCACACGTGGCCTGCGAGACGATGGTCAAGACGGGCGTCGCGATCGTGTCGGGCGAAGTCACCACCGACGCGTGGGTGGACATCGAGGCGCTGGCGCGCAAGGTGATCCTGGGCATCGGCTACGACTCGTCCACCGTCGGTTTCGATGGCGCAACCTGCGGGGTGCTGAACCTGATCGGGAAGCAGTCGCCCGACATCAACCAGGGCGTGGCGCGCAAGAAGCCCGAGGAACAGGGCGCCGGCGACCAGGGCCTGATGTTCGGCTACGCCTGCAACGAGGCGCCGGAATTCATGCCCGCGCCGATCTACTACTCGCATCGGCTGGTGGAGCAGCAGGCCAAGGTTCGCAAGGCCGGCAAGTTGAAGTGGCTGCGCCCGGACGCGAAGTCGCAGGTCACCCTGCACTACAACGACGACCATACGGTCGCTGGGCTCGACGCGGTGGTGCTCTCGACGCAGCACGATCCCGAGGTGAAGTACGCCGACCTCGTGGAAGGCGTGCGCGAAAACATTTTGAAGCCCGTGCTGCCGAAGAAGTGGTACGAAGCGCTGCCGAAGAACAAGGTGCACATCAACCCGACTGGCAAGTTCGTGATCGGCGGCCCGGTGGGCGATTGCGGCCTGACCGGACGCAAGATCATCGTCGACACCTACGGCGGCATGGCCCGCCATGGCGGCGGCGCGTTCTCGGGCAAGGACCCGTCCAAGGTCGACCGCTCGGCGACGTACGCCGCGCGTTATGTCGCCAAGAACATCGTCGCGGCCGGCATCGCCGATCGTTGCGAGGTGCAGATTTCCTACGCGATCGGCGTGGCCGAACCGACTTCGATTTCGGTGACGACGTTCGGCACCGGCAAGATCAGCGACGACAAGATCGAGAAGCTGATCCGCGCGCACTTCGACCTGCGCCCGTACGGCATCATCAAAATGCTCGACCTGATCCACCCGATCTACCAGTCCACCGCGTCATACGGCCACTTCGGCCGCAAGCCGTTCCAGACGACATACAAGTGGGAAGAGCGCGAAGGCGGCAAGCTGGTGAAGAAGTCCGAGACCGCCACCGCGTTCTCGTGGGAAGCGACCGACCGCGCCGACGCGCTGCGCAAGGCCGCGAAGATCAAGTGATATACCTCCCCCTTCGCTTGCGAAGGGGGATTGAGGGGGATGGCTCTTGCTGCATGGCATCCCCCCGATGCTTCGCATCGACCCCCTTCGTTCCGAAGGGGGTAACCGCCCCTCGCAAGCGAAGGGGGAAAGCTTTGCTCGCCGAGGGGCGCTGCAACCGTGAAGCACGGTCAGGCTCGGCACCCTTTCCAACAGCGCCCGCGAATCGGAGTGACACCATGAACGCAGTAGCCAAAGAAACCACTTCCCACGATTACAAGGTGCGCGACATTTCCCAGGCCGACCTTGGCCGCAAGCGCATCACGATGGCCGAGCAGGAAATGCCGGGCCTGATGCAGATTCGCGCCCGCTACGCGCCACAGAAACCGCTGAAAGGCGTGCGCGTGACCGGCTCGCTGCACATGACCAAGGAAACCGCGGTGTTGATCGAGACGCTTGCGGCGCTAGGTGCCTCGGTGCGCTGGGCTTCGTGCAACATCTTCTCGACCCAGGACGATTGCGCTGCCGCGATTGCGGCCAGCGGCGTGCCGGTGTTCGCGTGGAAGGGCGAAACGCTGGAGGAATACTGGCAGTGCACGCTGGATGCGTTGACGCACCCGGACATGACGGGTCCCGAGTTGATCGTCGACGACGGCGGGGATGCGACGCTGCTGATCCACAAGGGCGTGGAAATGGAAGACGGTTCCAAGTGGGTGGACGAGAAGGGCGCCAATCACGAGGAACAGGTCATCAAGGATCTCTTGAAGAAAACCCGCAGCGAACGCCCGGGTTTCTGGAAAAAAGTTGCAAGCGAATGGCGCGGCGTTTCCGAGGAAACCACCACCGGCGTGCACCGCCTCTATCAGCTCGCCGAGGCCGGCAAGCTGCTGGTGCCCGCGATCAACGTCAATGATTCGGTCACCAAGTCGAAGTTCGACAACCTGTACGGCTGCCGCGAATCGCTGGCCGACGGCATCAAACGCGCCACCGACCTGATGGTCGCGGGCAAGGTCGCGGTGGTGTGCGGCTACGGCGACGTCGGCAAAGGCTGCGCGCATTCGCTGAAAGGCTTCGGCGCACGCGTGATCGTCACCGAAATCGATCCGATCTGCGCGCTGCAGGCCGCGATGGAAGGCTTCCAGGTCGCGACGGTCGAGGACACGCTGGGCCAGGCCGACATCTACGTCACCACCACCGGCAATCGCGACGTGATCACGCTGGAGCACATGCAGCGCATGAAGAACCACGCGCTGGTCTGCAACATCGGCCACTTCGACAACGAGATCCAGGTCGACCGCCTGCAGCAGGCCGCCAAGCAGACCAACATCAAGCCGCAAGTCGATCTCTACACCTTCCCCGAAGGCAACTCGATCTACCTGCTGGCCGAAGGCCGCCTGGTGAACTTGGGCTGCGCGCACGGCCATCCGTCGTTCGTGATGTCCAATTCGTTCTCCAACCAGACGCTCGCGCAGATCGACCTGTGGACGAACAAGGACAAGTACGAAAAGACCGTCTATCGCCTGCCCAAGAAACTCGACGAGGAAGTCGCGCGCCTGCACCTGGAACAGATCGGCGTCAAGCTGACGAAGATGACTAAGGAACAGGCCGACTACCTCGGCGTGCCGGTGGAAGGGCCGTACAAGGCCGATCATTACCGCTACTGATCGCCCGGCATTCCGGCAACTCACCAAAGGGCGCGGCATTGCCGCGCCCTTTGTCTTGGCGGCTCACTTCGATCCGAAGAACTGCAGCAGCTCCGGCACGTGCGGCGCGTAGCGGCGCCAGCGTCCGATCGACGTCCTGTACACAGGTTGGCGAGCCTGCCAGACGCTGGCCGACTGCACGGGCGTGCTGTCTTTCGAAGGTTCCTCCGGCTCGCATGCAGGCGCGCCGACGAAGGCGCGAAGATCCGCAAGCGCCACCTCGGTGTCGGTCACCAGCCGCTCGTAGTCAAGTTCGTGGATCGGGACACGCAGGGATTCGCGCCAGTGTCGCATCAACGCATCGTGGCCCTCCATGAAAGCAGCCATGTCCGCAAAGTCGTACGCGAAGGCCATGTCGGGGTGCGCGAAATCCTGGCTCCACAGCGACAGCGCGGTGTCGCGCGGATCACGCCGCAGATGGATCACCTTTGCCTGCGGAAACATCGCAGCGGCGATATCGAGCCAACGAAAGTTCAGCGGGTCCTGATCGAGGTACAGGCGTGCCGGCGCATCGTCCTGCCGCGCCATCATGCGGTACACCCCGGCGGCCTCCGCCACCACGGCGGCATTGCCGAGATGGGCGCCATCGCGCAAGCGTTCGGCGATGAACCGCAAGGCACGAAGCTCGCCGCGGTCGCGCGCGCCCGTCGCGCGCGCCAGCAGTGTCGCCGTGAGCGTGGTGCCGCTGCGCGGCACCCCGACGATGAACACGGGCGCGAAGCGCGGGTCCGCGAACCCCGAGACGCCTGCCACGCGCTCGTCCTGCCGCACCGCGATGAAACGCCGCCAGTCGTCCGCTCGCCAAGGGTGCAACGCATGCATCATGCCGTTGGCTTCGCGCAGGACGGCCGCGGCGCCCGCGGCATCGCCGAGGTCGTCGAGGATTTTCGCGAGCGCGCAGCCCGCGGAAGCCCGCGCCTGCGGCGAAACGGTTCCGTTGCGGAATTGCGCCTCGCAGCGCGCGCGGTCGGAGTCGGCGGGATCGGTGTAGCGCCTGGTGTTCACCAGCGCGCCCAGCACGTTCTCGCTGTCCGGATCGATACCCGCATCGAGCGCCTTCAGATAATGTCGGCGCGCGGCGGCAAAATCGCCCGACTCGCGCGCCACGTGCCCCGCCAGCAACAACAGCCCTGGCATGGTCGCGCCACGGGCCAATGCCGCATCGCAGATCCTTGCGGCGACCGCGTGCCGGTCACACTCGCGGGCAAATGCCGCCGCACGCAAGGCGATGTTCGCCTCGAACAGCGCGGCTTCCGCCAGCCTTGCCACGGCCTCTACCGCAGCGCTCAAACGGCATTGGCTGCGCAGCACCTCGGCCAGCAGCAACGCCACGTCCTCGCGGGCTGGGGCATGGATGGCAAGGTCGCGCAACAACCCCTCGGCTTCTCCCACCCGGTTATCTTCGAACAAGGTGCGCGCTTCGGCGAGCCTGGCATCAATGACACTCGAGGTGAGCTTGCTCTGCATGCTGAAGTCCGGGGCACCCAGGTCATCTATGATAGCCAGCCACATTGAATCGATTTTGTCGCCATGCCATATACCGGAACTTCCCGTAACGTTTTCGCGAACCGGGGTAATCCATGACGGCGCCCCGGCTGCAAGGTCTCGATAGCGAGGCCGCCCAGCAGGTAGTGGCGACGGCGCGGGCGTTGGACATGGGACGGGTGGACCAAGCTGCGGCGCAGCTTCGTCCCGCATTGGCCAGCCATCCCGAGCATCCGGAAGTCTTGCGGTTGCACGCCGGAATCCTCAGCCTGCGCGGCGATCACGCGCGCGCCATCGCCGCGATGCAGCGCGCGGTCAAACTGCGCCCCGTGGATCCGCTTTATTTCAACACGCTTGGGTCGGTGCTCGGTTCGAGCGGAGATTTCGACGGCGCGATCCACGCATTGCACCGCGCTTGCGAGCTGCAGCCCGGGCTTGCAATCGCCTGGTACAACCTCGGAGTGATGTTGACGCGCTGCGTGCGCAATGAAGAGGCGGCTGAAGCGGTGCAGCGTGCGGTGGCGCTCGCGCCCGACAACGTGGACGCACGCGCGTTGCTGGGTGACCTGCTGCGCATGCGCGGCGAGGCAGTGGCGTCCGCGGCCGAATATCGCAAGGTGCTGGCCGAGCGGCCCACCGCGGGGATGGCTTGGTGGGGCCTTGCCGACCTGCGTACGGGCGCCTTTGAACCGGCGGATATCGAACGCATGCGCGCTGCGCTGCGCAACGGCCACGCCACCGACGATGACCGCATTGCAATCGGATTTGCGCTGGCCAAGGCGCTGGACGCCGAGGGTCGTTATCCCGAATCGCTGGATGCATTGCAGCGCGCCAACGCGATTGCCCGATTGCGCCAGCGCTGGAACGCAGGCGCGTTTTCGAAGGCGGCCGACGCCATCGTTGCCGCGTTCACTCCGCCCCCTGCGCCAGCGCCGGATTCCGGCCTCGGCCGTGAGGTGATTTTCATCGTCGGCTTGCCGCGCTCCGGCACCACGCTGGTCGAACAGATCCTTGCTTCGCATTCGCAAGTGGCGGGCTCGGGCGAGCTGCCGGATCTCTCGCTGGTGATCGGTGAAGCGTCGCACCGCAGCGGCCAGCCATTTCCGCTGTGGGCCGCCAGCGCGACGCCGGCCGATTGGCAGCGCCTGGGTGAGCGCTATCTCGAGCGCACCGCCTATTGGCGCAGCAAGCTTCCGAGGTTCACCGACAAGCTGACGGGAAACTGGAGATACGCGGGTGCCATTCGCGCAATGCTTCCGGGTGCACGCATCGTGATCTGCCGCCGTGATCCACTGGAAACCTGCTTCTCCTGTTACCGGCAACTGCTGCCGGACGGAAACGAATACAGCCGCACCCCCGAAGACCTCGCCGCTTTTTGGCGCGACTTCGACCGCAGCGCGAATCACTGGGCCGCGCAGCATCCTTCACACGTTTACCAGCACCATTACGAGGCGTTGGTGGGCGATGCCGAAGCCTCCATTCGCAAATTGCTGGATTTCTGTGGCCTGCCATTCGAGGAACCCTGCCTGAACTTTTACAAGACCGAGCGCGAGGTGCGATCGCCAAGCGCCACCCAGGTGCGGGAACCCCTGCGCGCCGACAGCGCGCGCGCCCGGCAATACGGCAGCCTGCTCGATCCATTCAGGGCGGCGCTCGGCCTTCCGTTGCACGGGGTTTGAGGCGCAGGCTTCATGCCACAACATGGCGAACACGCGTGGCTGGAACTGGTTCGCGCGCAGGTGCTGCGGCGTGACATGCCGCGCGCATTGGAGTTGTTGTCGCAGGCACTACGTGAATATCCGGCTTCGACCGCACTGCGTCGTACCCAGGCCGGCATCCTCCAGCTGTCGGGGCGTGCCGGCCAGGCCGAAGCGATCTTCCGCGATTTGCTGGAGCAGTCTCCCGCGGATGCCGCCTCGGCGTTCTCGCTCGCACGCATCCTTAAGGAGGAGGGCCGGACCGCCGCTGCAGCGAAGGTGCTGAGTGCATGCTTCACCGCCGGGACATTTGCTGCGGACCTTGCCATCAGCGCCATCGAATTGCTCGACGAGACGAACCGCAAGCACGACGCCGCGCTGATTTGCGAATCCGCAATTGCGGCGCACCCGGATGACACTGGCCTGCACGCATATGCAGGCATGCTTGCAATCCAGCTGGGTGAATTCGAGCGCGCGCGATTGCATTACACGTTCACGCTGGAGCGCGACCCGCGTGCGTTCGAGTGGCACGTGCCCATTGGCCTGTCGAACACCCTTCGTTACAGGAATCCGGACCATCCGGATTTTGCGTTGTTCCGGGCCGGCCTGGCGCGCACTGACCTGTCGGACCTGGCGAGGGCGGAATTGCATTTCGCATTGGGGAAGGCGAACGATGACATCGGCGACTACGAGCGCGCCGCACGGCATTTCCTGGAAGGCAATGCGATCCGGAAACGCATCGGCAACTGGTCGCGCAAGGCGTGGAGGCGCCTGGTCGAGGCAAGGCTCGCATCGAAACCGCTCATTGCCGCGGCAAAGCCGGTGGATGGCTTCACGCCCGTGTTCATCCTCGGCATGCCGCGCACGGGCACGACGCTTCTGGCCGAACTGTTGTCCCGCTATCCGGAGGTTCGCAATCGCGGCGAACTTCCCTGGCTTGCCCGGCTTGCGCAGCAACCGGACTTGTGCGGCCAGCCGGATGCAGCCTCCCTGCAGCAGGCGGCCCATCGCTACCTGACCCAGGCGCGCCAGGACGATGCAGCGGATGCGCGCTGGTTTCTCGACAAGCAGCCACTGAACTTCCGTTATGTCGACCTGGCGCTTGCCATGTTCCCCGACGCAAAGATCATCCATTGCCGGCGCAATCCGCGCGACACCGCCCTCTCGTTGTGGATGCAGTGCTTTCTCGAGGACGTGCAGGGCTACGCCTACGATTTCGACGATATCGCCCTCGTGATGCAGGACGAGCGGAAGTTGATGGAGCATTGGCGCGGGCTGTATCCGGATTCCATCGAAACCGTTCGCTACGAGGAACTTGTCGCATCTCCGGAAGCAACGACCGCCGCCAAGGCGGCATGGATGAGGCTGGACACGACGCGTCTGGCCGGCGCGGACCTTGCCGCCGCACCAGCGGGCTCGATCAGTACGGCCAGCCTTTGGCAGGCCAGGCAGCCTATCCATTCGAATTCCGTGGGCCGCTGGAAAAACTACGCTCCCTTCATTCCACAGCTTGCGAGCACTGCGTTTGCATGAGCCGGTGCTGCTTGCCGAGCTTGTCCACTCAGGCCGGTACCTTCCCGGCCGTGGCGGCGGATGCCGGCATGTGCAGCGCCCGCCGCAAGGGATCGAGCAACGCACCGTAGTTCGCCGCCGTGCGCTTGTGCCGCTGCATGGGTTGGCGGACCTGGGCGGCACTGAGCGTTTCCACGCTGCGCTGGACCTTGTCGAACCGCAGGCAGGCGTCATCGAAGGAGAGTCCGCAGAATCCGAGCAACGCGCGGATCTCCTGTTCATGGTTTGACGTCAGCTCTTCGTAACTCTGCTCCCGCACGTGTGCCGGAGAGTGTTTCGCCCACCGCGAGGCGACCGTGTCGAACGCCCGCCAGAATTGTGCGAGTTCGTCCATGTCGTAGGTGAACTCCCAGCCGTGCGGAAAGTATTGCTTGAAACACGACCAGCAATTCTCCAGCGGATCGCGCCGGCAAACCACGATGCGCGCCCCCGGCAGCATCGCGCGAATCGCGCCGATGGCACGCCAATTGTTCGGCATCTTGTCGGTCGAGAACTTGCGGCTGGCGCGCCAGCGGGAAGTCAGCTCGAGATAGCGTTCACCCAGGCGCCGCCAATCGCTTGCGGTTGCCCGCGGCACCCATTCGGGGTAGCGCATTTGCAGACGCGCGGATTCCTCGCTCAGAACCCGCGCCAGGTCGCCCAGTTCACCGGCGGCCTGCACGTCATGGTGCGAGGCCAGGATCTGTTCGACCAGCGTCGTTCCCGAACGCGGCATTCCGACTACGAATATGATCTCCTCACCGGGCCCGGAACATTCTCCGGTGGGAGTGGACATGTCGAAAACCTGCTCAGCCCTGCTTACCTCGGCGCGGAAAAGCTCCGCCGGCCACGGCTGCAGTTCCGCCTTTCGACGCGCATTGGCATCGACCAGCAAATCAAACGCTTCAGCATAGGAACCAGCTTCCTCGAGGGCTCGACCCAGCGCGAACCCGATCGCGGTGCGCTCGCTTTCATCAACGGCGTCCCCGCGCAGAAGCCCTCCCATGCGCGTCATTTCGTCGGCGGTCATCGAGACCGTCTTGATATCCGCGAGCGCGAGCCACGCCGCGCCGAAGGCTGGTTCGATGGCGAGGGCTTGCCGGATCGAGGCGGCACCTTCCGCAGCGCGCCCGACGGCGACGAGCGCGCTTCCGTACTTGAGTTGTGCAGGCGCGTAATCAGGCGCCAATCGCGTTGCACGTTCGAGCGCCGGTATTGCCGCCTCTATTCCACGGTACTGATACAGGTGTTCGCCGAGATCGGCCCAGGCCAGGGGCGATTCCGGCAAATGTTCGACGGCACTTTGCCTCAATTGCAACGCGGCATCCAAGTCCCCTCCTGCTTCGCAGATCTGGGCGTACTGGGAGTACGTCACCGCGTCATCGGGAGCCGCGCGCAACGCGGCACGCATTGCCGCGATCGAGGCCGGAAGATTGCCCTGCTGCGCAAGCAAGAGTGCGTGCATGCGCAGCACGTCCGGCTGGGCCGCTGCGACAGCCATGGCGCCACGCAGCAAATTTTGCGCAGCAAGGAGATCGCCTCCCGCAAGCGCATCTCCCGCGCGCTGTATCGTTGCATGAAGCCCGGGAGGCAGCTTCGCCAACCGCGCCTCGACCTTCGATGCGTCCTGAACGGGCGGCGCGAACAAGCGGTCATTCAAACCCATCTCGGCAGCCTCTCACTGTGTCGCCGGCGCATTCGCGGCGTACTGCCAATGCGCCAGCATGGGCTGCAAAATCGGCAATATCGGCTCGAAGTATTCGCGGTACCGTTGCCAACGGCCCACGCCTTTCGCGTTGATTGGCTCAATGACCTGCGTATAGCTCGGCGTTTTTATGTATCCCTTCTGCCTTGCGCGCTCGGCGAAGCCCAGCATCGCGTCGGCATCATCGATTTCCAGGAACGAAGCAATCTCACGCGCCTGCCTGTGCGGATCGGCCACCAGGTCTTCGTAGCGTGACACCAATACATCGGGGTGGAAGACCTCGACGTGGTACAGCCAGTTTTGCATCGCGGCTACATAGGCGCGGGCGAGGCGTTCCAGGGTCTCACTGGCCACCGCGAGCACCGCTGCACGAAAGTTCTGCATGTAGCAGCTCAGGATTGCATCGCACGGATGCCGCAACGCGAGGACGAACTTGGCGTGCGGAAACATGCGATGGATCATCGGCAGCCAGAGCATGTTCAGCGGATTCTTGTCCACCAGCCGCGCATTCCAGCGGCGCGGCACCTTTTCGCACGCGAGAATCAGGTAGCCCTTGCGCAGTTCGTCGCAATCACGTTGACGCAGGCTTGCGATATCCCGCGGAATTTCCAGATTCGTGCTTCTTTCGAGCTGGCCCGCCAATATGTTGAAAAAAGGCCGCTCATCCATTGACTGCAGGCGCGGGTGTGCATCGAGCATCTGTTCGAGCAAAGTCGTACCCGACCGCGGAAAGCCAACTACGAACACCGGCGATTGTGACGAATCCGGGGCGCTCAGCTGCGGCCATCCTCGATAATCGGACGCGGCCACCCGCACGTTGGCATTTGGCAGGATTTCAGCCCCGGGTTCGAAGTAATGCGGCAGGGCAACGGCGAACTCCTGGATCTGGCGAGCATGCGCTGCCGCGAGCGCCTGCATGGCAGCCGACGTGTCGCCGAGCTTGTCGCGGATATTTCCCAGCGTGAACCAGTAACCGTAATCGGCGTCACCGGCCGGCCCGACCCGTTCCAATATGGCTCGCGCTGTTGCAGGATCGCCATGACGCAGCGCCAATTGCGCACGCTGGCGATCAACGGCGCCTCTGATGTCGTCAATCTGCGTCGAGGACGTATCGATCGATTGCAGCATCGCCTCGGCGTCGGAGAGGCGGTTCACCCGCTCATACACGCTCGCCAACGACAATTGTGCAGACACATTGGTGGGTGCCCGCCGCAGCAAATCTTCCAACACTTCCAACGCCGATATCGCCTCGCCTTGCTGTATCTGCACCCCCGCCAGTTCCAGCTGCAAACCCTCCTCCAGCGGCAGCCATTCTCGCCAGGGCTTGATCAGTTCCTCGGCGCGATAGTCCCGGCAAGCCGAGCAAGCCTGTGCGGCGTGGATGCGGATGGATGGCGAATCCGGCGACTTCCCGAAGGCCCGCAACAGTGTATTCCGCGCTTCCGCCGGTTTGCCGCGCTGCATCTGCAACAGACCGTGCAGTTCCAGCAGCTCTGCATCATCCGGCGCCAAGCGTACCGCCATTTCGGATGCGCGTTCGGCGGCTTCCAGATCGGAGACCTGCCGCAATGCCGTCGCATAGTTTTGCCAATGTATGCTTTGTTCCGGGTGAAGCCGCGTCAACTTCGCATAAATCTCCAGCGCGCCGTCGCGATTGCCCTGCCGCCACAAGCTCAAGGCCAACAGCACTTCAACATCGGCAGCCTCCGGGCTCTCCTGCAGCTGCGTCCGGCAAAGACGCTCGGCCGAAAGCGGATTGCCGGATTCCAAGGCGGCGACAATCGAGTCCAAGGCGACATCCATCATTTGGTCACACGAAAAGCAAGGGCTGCACGAGAATACTCGTGCAGCCCTTGAGGTGCAGCTTGCAGCTTGGCAGCGACGGTCAGAAGTTGACCGTGATGCGGCCCCAGTAGTACCGGCCGAGCACGTCGAAGTCCTCCGGATCCGTGTTGGCGTTCAAGCTGTTGTTGGCATACAGGAACGGTGGCTGCTTGTCGAACACGTTGTCCACACCGACCGAAATCTTGGTGTTGAGCGGTACGATGTTGTAGCCGACCTGCACGTTGTTGTACACCGTGGCGCCGTAGCGGATGACCAAAGGCGGTACGGCGCCCGAAGCTGGGCCAACGCCCTTTTCCATGTTCGCGTACTGCGTGGGATCGTCCGAACCCGCCTTGAACTTGCTGATGTAGCGCATCGTCCACTGCGCATCCCACGGACCGAGCTGCCAGCCCAGGGTGCCGGTGGCGCGGATCCGCGGGAAGAAGCAAATGCCACCCGCGGGGAACGGGCACGACCCGTTCAGCGCCGACCCGAACGTGCCCATGTTGCCCACGCCGTTCAAGACCAGGGTGCCCGCGGTTCCCGGAGCGGTATTGATCTTGTACTGGGTCAGGTAGGTGCCCTGCAGACCGAGATCGAACTGGCCGAACGAGAACTGCGGCAGCTTGTAGTTTCCGGCGAAATCGATGCCCTTGACGTCGATGCGGCCCAGGTTCGCGATCGGCTGGATCCAGACATTGGGGTCGCCGCCATCGTTGGCGCCCGGTGCACTCTCGGGCGCACGATTGGCAACGTTCGGGCAGAACGACAACACGCCCGCGTAGCACTCGATCACGGAGGTTTGCACCCCCACGTTGTTGATCGTGTTGTTGAGGTACACGCGCCAGAAGTCCGCGCTCAAGGACAGACCCGGGATGAAATGCGGCGAATAGACGGCACCGAAATCGAAGGTCTTGCCGCTTTCCGGCTTCAGGTGCACGCCGAAGAACTGCGCGCCGCCGTTGATCGCGGTCAACTGCTGGCCGGAGGCAACGTACGAGTCGACATACGAACCGTCAGTAGGCACGTTGATACAAGCCAATGCAGGGCCACTGCCGGCCGGGGCACCACGGAAGCCGGTGCACGGATCGTAACTCAGGCGCGGCGCGCTGCTGACCGGCGGCCCGTAGAGCTGGGCAATGCTGGGCGCACGGAATACGCTGGTCACCGTGCCGCGCAACATCAAGTCATCGATCGGACGGTATTCGAGCGCAACCTTCCAGTTGTTGGTGCTGCCCACCGTGTTGTATTTCGAATAGCGGTCGCCCAACGTCAGGTTCAGGGCACGCGCGAACGGCATGTCCTTCAGGATCGGGATCAACATCTCGGCATACACTTCCTTGACGTTGAACCCGCCCTGCAGATGCGAAGAGCACGCGCTACCCAAGGCGCACGAATAGGGCGGCTGCTCCTCGATCAGGATCTCCGGATCCACGACGTTGTTGGTGTACTGCTTGTTGTAGCTGACACCCGCCGCCAGCGAGACCGTACCCGCCGGGAGATCGAACAAGCCACCGCTGATGTCCGCGTGCGCTGTGCGCGAGATGTAGTACGTATCGGTCTGGGTGGTAACGCCCGATGCCGCTTCGACAGCCTGCGTGTACGGGTTGAACTGGTTGAACACATCGAACGGCGTGCAGGTCGGATCGGTGGGAGCGTCGTCACACACCACCTTGCCCGTGGCCGGATCCAGATGCGAAGGACCCAAATCCCGGATCAGGGCGGCCTGGTTGGGGTAGCCCATGTTGGTCACGGTACGCGAGGCGTGACCGTAGTTGTAGCCTACGTCCCACGTCCAGTTCTGGTTGAAGATATTGACATTGCCCCTGAACCCGACGTTCATCTGGTCCTTGGTGGTGGCATTGTCGGCAACACGGTTCCCGACCGGGAACAGGCGCGTGCGGAAAATCGTACCGTTGCTGGGCGTGAACTCGACGCCAAACGGATTGTAGTAGCTCTGCGCCGAAATGGTCACGCCTGTTGGCGTGCCGAATACCGGGGGAGCCAACTGCGCGCGGGAAACCGTCTTCTGGTGCAGATACGTCGCGTAAAAGTCGACGTTGTCACTCAGATGATACGTACCCTTGAAGAACGCGCTGGTACGTTCCTGCGGCGTCATGATCAGGTTGACCGACGCGTAGTTGTACAAATCTTTACTGGTGTCGAAGCAATGATAATCGCCAGGAGTCGTGGGGCTCTTGCCGCTAGCCGCCGCACCCTCGTTCAACGACAGGCCGAGCGTTCCGGGGGCGCATCCCGCCGTGGAACCGGGAAACTTGATTCGATCGCGTGCAGCGAAAGTTGAACCGCCGACAGATGGCGCCGGCGCACCATTCGAAGTGGACAGCGACACCGCGTTCGCGGAGAACGGACGCTGCGACTGCTCCAAGTCGTCGTACTTCTCGTATTCAAAACCCGCGAGGATGCTGCCCTTGTCGGACGTCTGGCCAAAGACGAACGAGCCGCCCTTGCGGTTCGCATCGTTATGGTCCGACGTGCCGTAGTTGGCCTGGAACTGGGCACCCTGATAGTTGGACTTCAGGATGATGTTGATGACGCCGCCGATCGCATCCGAACCGTACACGGCCGACGCACCGTCGGTCAGCACCTCGATGCGTTCGACAGCGGCCACCGGAATGAAGTTGAGGTCGACAATGCCCTGGAAACCGACAAGGCGCTGGCCATCAACCAGGATCAAGGTGCGGCTGGCACCCAAGCCGCGCAGGCCGACGTTCGTCGAGCCACTGCCGCCGCCGTTGTTGATGTTCGGATTTGCGACGCCACCGGTGATCACCGGCAGGTTCTGAACGATGTCACCCAGCGTCTGCTTGCCGGTCGCTGCGATTTGCTGCGCGGTGACCGCCACCACGGGGTTGGATGTTTCCAGGTCCACGCGACGGATGTGCGAACCCGTGACCACGATGGTCTGCAGGGTTTGCGGTTGATTCTGTCCGTTCTGCGTCGTGGTCGCGTTCTGCGCGAAGGCAGTACCGGTAACACCCACGGCAGCAACGGCACCCAGCGAAAGGGCCGTCTGCACGGCCTTTGACAGCTCACTGCGGTCGAGTCTCATTGCACTCTCCAAACGTTTGTAGATGTATGAAACAGTTTCGGGAAAGGTCCCCGTCAAAAACGCCGACGAGGCCTCATTGGAACCCTCGGCAGGCCGCATGCTAACAACTTTCTAACCCGTAGGGAATCCCCACATTACATAGTGATGCCCCGGCATGCGCCTTGGTCAGGAATACGGAACGGCAGCTGGGTTATCCGCTCGGCTTGAAATCCGCCCTCCTCGGTTCATCAGCGATCGGCCCATTGGGGCCGGATGCCGACAGGGCGATGCTACCGCATTTCGTAAAAACAGTGTTAATGGCGCCGTGTGCGGTCAGTATGGGTTCAGGAGAATCAGGGGGTAAGGCAATCCAAGGCGCCCTTCGGCCTGGCGCAAACCTCTGCCCCGGCAAAATCCACGAAACGCCGGTGCGGCTCACCCATGCGGACGCGCGAAACGAGCCACGAATCTGCACACGTGGCTGATTTCAGAATGTCGGATCAGAGCGTCTGGTGATACTGCACGTACGGCACGCGGCCCTGGTCCGGGGCGGTGCCGCCGGGGCCGAACAGCAGCGGCGCGCGGCCGGAAGACCACACGTTCTGCGCGCCGAAGTTCAGTTCGCCGCGCCACGGCAGGCGGACGCTGATGCCGAGGTCGACGCCGCTCCAGCGCTGGTTCTGGCCCAAGGCCGTGCCGGGCACGTCGGGTTCCAGCATGTGGCCGACGATCGCGCCGCGCACGGCGCCGTGCTGGATGCCGAGGCTGAGGGTGGTCTGGTCGAGCGCATCATCGGCGGCGAGACCGGAGCCCGGCAGGAATTTCACGTGGCCGACGCTCGCGCCCAGGTCGAGGCTGGTGTCGGGCGCCAAGGCGACCTGGCCACGCGCGTTGAGGCTGGTGGACGTGCTGTTGCGGAACCACAGCGGCGCGGCCACGTCGGCGCCGCCCTCGGCGGGCAGCACCCGCGGCAGCGGCGCGTTGCGCACACGCCCGGCACTTGGCTCGCTTTGCGCCTGTCCGATCGACAGGTCGAGCTTGACGCCATGCCCTGCGTAACCCGCGCCGACCTCACCGCGCTGCACGCCGTCCACCGGCGCGATGCCCAGGCAACCCGTCGTGCCGGGCGCACAGGCGGGCGCGAGCGGTGCCCAGCGCGTCTCGTTGACATTGACGTGGGCGGTGATACCGGGCTTGGTGGTGAGCTGGACACCCGCGCCCGCTGAATGCGTCTGGCCGTCGAGCGGCGCCGTTGCAGCCGCGGTGGGAACGGTGCTGTTGGCGCGGCCGCTGGCCGTCACGGAAACGTCGTTGCCGTCGCGCTGCCACAGTGGTGCCTTGGTGGCAGCCTTGCCCGGATGCACGGGCTTGACGGCCGGGATCACGGGCATCGGCACCGTCTGCGCAAACGCCCACGCCGGCGTGGCCAAGGCCAAGCCGGTGAGCACCGCGCTGACAAGCAATCGACGCATTCCCGTGTTCCGAAAAGTCGCTACCCACCAACCGACCGGCGCGGGAATCCGCACCGTCTTTGGGTGTCATTGTACGCCACGATATTACATTTTGCTAACAATTGATGAACCGGCGAGTGCACAAAGCCGCAACGCTATCCAGCACGCAAGGCGCGGGGTGACCTGTCCGCAAACTACGGGTTACACTCTGATCCGTTGCGGGGGTTGGACCACACATGGCAGGCGACGTTCATCATCTGGCTGCATCGGCCAGCAAGCCGCCCACCACAGCGGTTCTGTGCCACGCAATCAACGAATTGTGGGCGGCATCCGACCTCGACGGCGTGATTGCCGCCGCGAACGCGCTGCTGGCGAAACTGGCGCCCGAAGCCTGTCTCGTGCGCTGCGGAAACGAGGCGCTCGACGCCCCGGCACGTCCCGACGCGTTCGTCGCCCGCATCACCGTATCGGAACAGGAATCGCTGCGCATCAGCGCGCCGCTGGATGACGACGAGGCCTTCGCCCTGATCGGGACCGCTGCGGAAATGATCGACGCGCGCGTGCGCGCGCTGGTGCACCGCAACCAGTTGAGCGATTCGGTGAAGCAGCTCGCGCGCGCGGAACGCCTGCAACGCGCGCTGTACGCCATCGCCGACCAGGCCAGCGCGGTGGGTTCCAACCTCACGCCGATGTTCCGCGCGCTGCACCAGATCGTCGGCAGCCTGATGTACGCCGAAAACTTTTACATCGCGTTGCACGATTCCAAGCGCGACAGCGTGCGCTTTTCGTATTACTCGGACACCGTCGATCCCGAGCCGCCGTCGCCGGACAGCGACTTGCCGATGGAGGCGATCCTGCACGGCCCCACCTGGTACGTGATCCGGGACGGCAAGCCGCTGATGGGTTCGCTGACCGCGCTCGAATCGCAGGTGCACGGTCCCTTCCATGCCACCGGCGCCGATTGCGTGGACTGGCTCGGCGTGCCGTTGCTGCGCGGCAGCGAAGTGGTCGGCTGCGTGGTGGTGCAAAGCTACGACGAGGCGCACCACTACGACGAGCAGGACAAGGCGCTGCTGATCTACGTGGCGCAGCACATCCAGACCGCGCTGGAACGGCGACTGGCGCACGCCGAACTGGAACACCGCGTCGAGGAACGCACCGAGGCGCTGCGCGACGCGAACCGCGTGCTGCAGCAGCAGGTGCTGGAACGTCAGCGCGGCGAGCGGCTGCAGGCGGCGCTGTTCCGGATCGCGGAACTGGCCAGCACCACCGAAAGCATCGACAACTTCTACGCCGCCGTGCACCGCGTGGTGGGCGGCCTGTTGTACGCGCGCAACTTCTACATCGCGCTGCTTTCCGAAGACGGCACGGAATTGACGTTCCCCTATTCCGTCGACGAACGCGATCGCCAGCGGCAGCCGCGCAAGCTCGCCAACGGCCTCACCGAATACGTGCTGCGCCATGGCACCGCGATGCTGGCGAACGCGCCGGACATCGCCAGGCTGCGCGCCGAGGGCGAAGTCGCGCAATCCGGCGCCGATTCGCTGTGCTGGCTGGGCGTGCCGCTGGTCTGCGCGGAACACACGGTCGGCGCGCTGGCGGTGCAGAGTTATTCGCCCGAACACCACTACACGCTGCGCGACCAGGAACTGCTGACCTTCGTTTCCTACCACATCGCCAATGCACTGGAACGGGTGCGCGCCGCCGAATCGCTGCGCCGCGCCTATTCCAACCTCGAGCACCGCGTGGGCGAACGCACCCGCGCGCTGGCGCTGGCGAACCGCGACCTGCGCGCGCAGATCGCCGAACGCGAACGCATCGAAGCGCGCCTGAAATACGAAACCCTGCACGATTCACTGACCGGCCTGCCCAACCGCAGCCTGCTGATGCAACGGCTCGAACGCGCGCTGGAGCGTTTCCACGCGGATCCGTCGAAGGGCTTCGCGGTGCTGTTCATGGACCTCGACCGCTTCAAGGTGATCAACGATTCGGTCGGACACCTGATCGGCGACGACCTGCTGTTCCAGGCCGGCAGCCGCATCCGTTCCTGCGTCAAATCCGAGGACGTGGTTGCGCGCCTCGGCGGCGACGAGTTCGGCGTGCTGCTGGAAGGCGTCGCCGACGCGGAAAAAGCCTGCCGCATCGCCAAGCGCATCATCGACGATCTCAACGCGCCGTTCCGGCTGGCCGCAAAGGAACTGTTCACCTCGACATCGATCGGCATCACGCTGGCGGCCGAGCATTACCGGCATCCGGAAGAATTGCTGCGCGATGCCGACTCGGCGATGTACCGCGCCAAGGCCGACGGGCGCCACCGTTACGCGGTGTTCGACGAAGGCCTGCGCCAGCAGGCGGTGTCGCTGCTGGAAATCGAAAACGACCTGCGGCGCGGCATCACGCGCGAGGAATTCGTGCCGTTCTACCAGCCGGTGGTGGACATCCACGACGGCACCACGATCGGCTACGAAGCGCTGATGCGCTGGCAGCATCCGAAGCGCGGCCTGTTGCTGCCGGGCGAATTCCTCAGCATCGCCGAGGACACCGGCGCGTCGGAAACCATCGACTGGCAGATCTTCGCGCAGGTGTGCAAGCAGACCAACGATCTCGCCGGCAACAGCGACGCGTTCGTCGGCATCAACCTGTCGGCGCGGCACTTCCGCAATCCCGATCTCGACCGTCGCCTGCTGCAGTTGCTGGCCGAACACGGCGTGCCGCCTTCGCGCATCCGCCTGGAAATCACCGAGCGCGCGATGCTGGACAACCCGCCCGAAGCCAAGCGCACGCTGCAGGTGTTGTGCAACGCGGGCATCCGCATTTCGCTGGACGATTTCGGCACCGGTTATTCCTCGCTGTCCTACCTGCACCAGTACCCGGTGCAGGCGCTGAAGATCGACCAGTCGTTCATCCGCGGCCTGTCGAGCCACAGCGAAGGCGGCAGCGACGCGGTGATCCGCTCGATCCTCGCGATGGCGAAGCTGTTGTCGATGCAAGTCATTGCCGAAGGCGTCGAAACGGCCGAACAACGCGACCTGCTGATGGGCATGGGCTGCCGGTACGCGCAGGGCTTCCTGTATTCGCCGGCCGAACCCTTCGAAACCTGGGCCGGCCTCGCGGCGCGCGACGCTTCGGCATGACCGCTGCGTCGTCCGCCAGCGGTCCGGCGCCGCGCCGTGCGCGTGCGCGCCGATGGCTGAAGTGGATCGCACGGCTGGTGCTGGGGTTCATCGTGGTGACCTGGCTGCCGGTGTTGATCCTGCGTTTCGTGCCGCCGCTCACCAGTGCCTACATGGTCGAACGCGAGCTGTCGCAGGCGTGGCACGGCAACCACGCTTTCACGATCCGCTACGACTGGGTGTCATGGATGAAGATCGCGCCGGTGGCGCCGTTGGCAATGGTCGCGGGCGAAGACCAGACCTTTCCGTTCAACCACGGCTTCGACATCGCCTCGATCAAATCCGCGATCGCGCAAGCCGACGAAGGCGGCCGCCTGCGCGGCGCCAGCACGATCACCCAGCAGACCGCGCGCAACCTGTTCCTGTGGAGCGGCGGCGGCTTTTTCCGCAAGGGACTGGAAGCGTATTTCACGGTGCTGATCGACATCACCTGGCCCAAGCGCCGCGTGCTCGAGGTGTACGCCAACATCGCCGAACTGGGCGACGGCATCTACGGCGTCGAAGCCGCGTCGCAGGCGTACTGGCATGAACCCGCGTCGCGCCTGACCTCGCACCAGGCGGCGTTGCTGGCCGCGGTGCTGCCCAACCCGCGCGGCTGGCACGCCGACCGTCCATCCGCCTACGTGCAGCGGCGCGCCGCATGGATCGAACAGCAGATGCGCCAACTCGGCGGCGTCGCGTACGTGCTGGATGAACACCCGCCCAAACCGCGCGTGGACGAACCGCAACGCCGCCAGCGCAAGCGCTAGAATCGATGGACCTTCCGCGATCCTGAGGAGGACGTCATGCGACAGGTCAGGCATCTACTGGAAGACAAGGGCAACGCTGTCTACAGCATCGCGCCGGAAGCGCCGGTGCTGGATGCGATCCGCATGATGGCCGAACGCGGCGTCGGCGCGCTGCTGGTGCTGCGCGGCGACGCGCTGGCCGGCATCGTCACCGAGCGCGACTACGCGCGCAAGGTGATCCTGAAGGGCCATTCCTCGCGCGAAACGCCGGTGTCGGAAATCATGACGCCCGCGCCGGCCAGCGTGTCGCCAGGCACGACGGTGGATGAGTGCATGCGGCTGTGCACCGAATTGCGCGTACGGCATTTGCCCGTGCTGGAAAACGGCAAGCTGGTGGGCATCGTGTCGATCGGCGATCTGGTCAAGGCCGTCATCAACGACCAGGCGACCGAGATCGACCAGTTGCAGCGCTACATCGCAGGCTGAGCGACGACCCGCCGTGTCGATCCGTCCCATTCTCGTTCGTCGCCACGATGAGGGCGCGACTGCCCCGCCACGAATGGAGAACAGCATGTCCTACGTTGACGGTTTCGTGATCGCGGTCCCCACCGCGCACAAACAGGCTTTCGTCGATATGGCGCACAAGACCGACGCGACGTTCATCGAGCACGGCGCCCTGCGCGTGCTCGAATGCTGGGGCGATGACGTTCCGGAGGGAAAGCTCACCGATTTTCGCAGGGCCGTGCAGGCCAGGGCCGACGAGACGGTGGTGTTTTCGTGGATCGAGTGGCCGGACAAGGCCACCCGCGACGCAGGCATGGCCAAGGTGATGGCGGACCCGAACATGAGTCCCGAACTCATCGCGCCGATCTTCGACGGCAAGCGGATGATCTTTGGCGGCTTCACGCCGGTGGTGAATCTCGCAACGTAAGGCTGGCGCCACGCTCGCGATGCCCCCGGCATCGCGCAAGCGCGTGTCATTTCACCTGCGACACCATCCACTTCACGGTGGCTTCCACCTGCGCGTCGGTGAGCGCCGGGTTGCCGCCCTTGGCCGGCATGTGGTTGCCGTCGGGACCGGTGTAGCCGTCGATCGCGTGCTTCACCAGCGTGGCGATGCCTTCCGTGATGCGCGGCGCCCACGCCGACTTGTCGGTGATCTTCGGTGCGCCCGCGGCGCCGGTCGAATGGCAGGTCGTGCACAGGTGATCGAAGATCGCCTTGCCGTCGGTGGTTCCGCCGTAGGCCACCTGTGACGCCGCGGCCTTGTCGGCGGCGGCTTTCGCGGCCTCCATCGCGGCGCGTCCGGTATCGCCCGCGTACACCGCCGCGACCGGCGTGATGCGGTCGCCTGCGCGCTGCACTTCCATGGTATTGCTTTCCTTGGGCAGCGACGCCCACACGAACGTGCCGATGATCATGAGCACGACCGCAAAGCCCGCGAGCAGGGCAATCATGATCGCGAAGTGCTTCATGAAGGTACGATCGGATGGGGTGAGATGCGTGCTCACTGGCGAACTCCGGTTGGAAAGCGAACGGTGTCCTCAGGATCCCCGCGGACGCCACATATCCGCGTGAGTATAACGTCCCGATGATGCCGCTCCAACTCGCACCCGCGTTGACTCGAATTAGACACGCCGCAGGGTACAACCCGCCCTTCGCCGCTGCGCGGCACCGAAGGACGGAGCATGCCCGGCCACTACGACCTCATCGTGATCGGCTCCGGCCCGGGCGGCGCGGCGCTGGCGCAACGGCTGGCGCCGACTGGCAGGAAGATCCTGATCCTCGAACGCGGCGATTGGCTGAAGCGTTCACCGGACAACTGGAGCGCGAAGTCGGTCTTCATCGACAACACGTACCAGGCGGACGAAACCTGGTACGACAAGACCGGCAAGGCGTTCCATCCGGGCCTGCATTATTTCGTGGGCGGCAATTCCAAGATGTACGGCGCCGCGCTGTTCCGCCTGCGCGAGCGCGACTTCGAGGAAATCCGCCACGCCGATGGCATCTCGCCCGAGTGGCCACTGAAGTACGACGTGTTCGCGCCCTACTACGACGAAGCCGAAAAGCTTTTCCACGTGCACGGCGCGGCCGGCGAAGACCCGACCGAACCGCGCCGCGGCGCGCCGTATCCGTTTCCGCCGGTCGCACACGAGCCGCGGATGCAGCAACTGTCGGACACGTTCGCGCGCCAAGGGCTGCATCCGTTCCACATGCCGCTCGGCATCCTGCTTGACGAGAAGGACGGCGCGGTGGCGCGTTCGAGTCCATGCATCCGCTGCGGCGCCTTCGACGGCTATCCGTGTCCGACCAACGGCAAGGCCGATGCGGAAATCATCTGCATCGAGCCGACGCTGGCCGCCCATCCGAACGTGACGCTGCTGACCGGCGCGTACGCGGCGCGCCTCGACACCGATACCGCCGGTCGAATGATCACAGCCGTGCAGGTGGAACGCGATGGCGCGAAGGAAACCTATTCCGCCGACATCGTGGTGGTCGCCTGCGGCGCGCTGTCGTCCGCGTTGTTGCTGCTGCGCTCGGCCAACGACAGACATCCCCAACGGACTCTCCAACGGCTCCGACCAGGTCGGCCGCAACTACATCCGCCACAACCAGTCGGTGCTGATGGCGATCACGCGCGAACCGAACGACACGGTGTTCCAGAAGACCGTGGCGGTGAGCGATTTCTATTTCGGCGCCGACGACTGGGAATTCCCGCTCGGCCTGATCCAGATGACCGGCAAGTCGCACGCCGACACGTTGCGCGGCGAAGCGCTGCCCGACTGGCTGACCTGGCTTCCGGAACAGCCGTTCGAATACATCGCCCGCCACGCGCTGGATTTCTGGCTGTCCAGCGAAGACCTGCCGCGCCCGGAAAACCGCATCCGCTACGACGGCGAGCGCGTGGTGGTCGACCAGACCGACAACAACATGGAAGCGCACCTGCGGTTGAAGGCGAAACTCGAGTCGCTGCTGGAGCCGATCGGCGCGCATCCGCACACGCTGCGGCGCACCCGCTACCTCGGCAAGGACATCCCGATCGGCGGCACCGCGCACCAAGCCGGCACCGCGCGCTTCGGCACCGATCCGAAAACCTCGGTGCTCGACCTCGACTGCAAGGCGCACGAACTCGACAATTTGTATGTCACCGACGCGAGCTTCTTCCCCTCGATCGGCGCGGTGAATCCGACACTCACCATCGTCGCGAACGCGCTGCGCGTGGCCGACCGGATCGCGGAGCGCATGCAATGACGATATCCCGCTTGCCGCGCCCGCTCTTCCTCCCCCTTCGCTTGCGAAGGGGGAGGAAGAGCGGGCGCGAAGCGCGAGAGGGGATGGCCTCTCGCTTTCACGACATCCCCCCGCCGCTGCGCGGCGACCCCCTTCCGACGGAATGAAATGAGGACGCCGCCATGTGGCTGAACCTGTACCTCGTTCCGATCATCATCCGCGTGTGCCTGGTGGTGCTGTTCCCGTTCAGTGCACTCGACAAGATCGTGTTCTGGAAGGACGCAATCGCGCAGGCGGATTCGTCATTCCTGCCGAAATGGAGCGGACCGCCGCAGCTGATCGCTGCGATCATCGTGGAAGCCGTCGCACCCTTCTGCATCGTGTTCGGCTGGCACGACCGGATCGCCGCGTTCGTGCTGGCGCTGTTCTGCGTGGTCACCGCGATCCTCTACCACCCGTTCTGGAAGTTCAGCGATTTCTGGAAATCCGGCAACAGCGTGGCGCGCAGCCACTTCTGGGATTTCCTCAAGAACTTCGGGCTGGTCGGCGGGCTGCTGCTGGTCGTGTTCGCGACGCAACTCGCACCCGCGGGCGTGGTCGCGCGCCGGCCCTTGTCATCGACCGCGGTGTACACAAGGGCCGGCACCGCGCCGCCTTCGGCGGTTCCCGAATGGACGAATGCCAATGAACACTGACGCACCCGCGTTCACGTACTGGCACGTGTGCACCAACGCGCGCGGCGTCAGCCACCAGGAACGCCGCACGCTGCGCGACTTCGAGCGCCAGAGCATGGGCGGCGCCGCGCCGCAATGGAACGGCGTGCTGGAACAGAAACCCGCGCGCGCGATGTTCAGCGTGCTGCCCGCCGGCTGGACCGGCGACTGGCACGAGAATCCCGCGCCGCAATGGATCGTGCCGCTGTCGGGGCGCTGGTTCGTAGAGACGATGGACGGCACGCGCGTGGAGATGGGCGCGGGCGAAGTGTCGTTCGGCGGCGACCAGGGTTGCGTCGCCGACGCGCAAGGCCACAAGGGCCATCGCTCCGGCACGGTCGGCGACGAACCCGTGGTGTTGATGATCGTGCAGATGGAGAACTGATGTCGCAGACCGTCAACAGCAAAGCCTTTGACGCGGATAAGAGCGGAAACAGCGGATAGAGCTTTATCCGCCTTTACCCGCGTTGATCCGCGTCCAATGCTTCTCCCCTTCGTCCAGGCCTTTACCAAACAAATGAGTGACTACGAAATCCTCGATCCGCGCTTCCGATCGATGGTGCTGCCGAACGCGCCGCTGGAAAAACTCGCCGATGGCTTTCGCTGGCTGGAAGGTCCGGTGTGGTTCGCGGATCTGCAGTGCCTGTTGTTCAGCGACATCCCGAACGACCGCATCATGCGCTGGACCGCATCGGGTGGCGTGTCGGTGTTCCGGCAGCCGTCGCGCTTCGCCAACGGCCACACGCGCGATCGCGAGGGGCGCCTGGTCGGCTGCCTGCACGGCGGCCGCGCGATCGTGCGCACCGAACTCGACGGCACGATCACCACGCTGGTCGATCGTTATCAGGGCAAACAGCTCAATTCGCCCAATGATGTGGTGGTGAAATCCGACGGCACGATCTGGTTTTCCGATCCGCCCTACGGCATCCAGACCGACTACGAGGGCGGCAAGCGCGCCTCGGAATTGCCCGCCAATTTGTACCGCTTCGATCCGCGCAACCGATCGCTGGACGTCTTGATCGGCGACCTCGCGGGGCCGAACGGGCTGTGCTTTTCGCCCGACGAAAAACTGCTGTACGTCACCGACACCGGTGTGCAATTCGAACCCGATTCGAAACGCTGCATCCGCGTGTACGATCTCGGCGACGACGGCAAATCGTTGCGCGATGGCCGCGACTTCCATGCCACCACGGCAGGTCACGCCGACGGCATCCGCTGCGACGAGGACGGCAACGTGTGGGCCGCGGTCGGCGATGGCGTGCACTGCATCGCGCCCGACGGCACGTTGCTCGGCCGCATCAAGCTGCCGTGCACGGTGTCGAACCTGTGCTTCGGCGATCGCCACTACAGCCGCCTGTTCCTGTGCGCGTCGCAATCGCTGTACGCGATCTGGGTCAACCGGCGCGGCGCGCAGCGGCCATGAGCCACGGCATCCAGAAACTCCTGCGCATCGAACGCAACACCGCGGAGCTCGAACGTGCGCTGCGGTTTTATCGCGACGCGCTGGGCTTTCGCGTGGAAGATGCCAACGCCGCACCGCCGGCCTGGACGTTGCTGCCGGGCCTGTGCGACAGCGCGCCGCGCTGCGCGCGGCTTTCGCTGGGCGCGCAGTCGCTGGTGCTGACCGAATTTCCGGCGGCCGCGCCGTACCCGTCCGACGGCGCATCCAACGACGCGTGCTTCCAGCATTGCGCGATCGTCACCGACGACATGACGGCCGCCTACGACCGCGTGCTGCGGCACGGCGCCACGCCGGTGACGCGAGGCGGCCCGCAAACGCTGCCGCCGTCCGCCGGCTCGGTCACCGCGTTCAAGTTCCGCGATCCCGATGGACATCCGCTGGAGTTGATCGCTTTCCCCGATGGCATCGGTGATCCGGTCTGGCAATCGATGCACGCGAAGGACCCAACCCTCGGCATCGACCACAGCGCGATCTGCGTCGCCGACGTCGAACGCAGCACGCTGTTCTACGAACTGCTCGGGCTGCACGTCGCATCGCGTGGCGTGAACCGCGGCGTCGAACAACAGCGCCTCGACAACCTTGCCGACGTCGAAGTGGACGTGGTCGCAATGCAGGGCGCCGCACGCACGCCGCATCTGGAACTGTTGGGCTACCACCGCCCGCGCGGCCGCGCGAATCCAGCGGCCGCACTCACCGCCATCGCCGCCGACCGGCTGGTCTGGCAGGCCGGCAAGGTGGACGTGCTGCTCGACGCGCTCACCGACGGTGATTTCGCCCGCGCGATCGTCGCCAGCGGCTTCATCGGCGGCGCGACCATCGCGCTGCTGCGCGATCCGGATGGCCACTTGCTGGTCCTGCGTGACCTTCCTTGAGGTCCGCCCTGCGTCACCGTCCATGAACGGCGCGGTCACAAGCGTTTCGTTAACATCGAAGATTCGGCCCGACGAGTAACGTACGAGTTGCCACGCAATCGCCGCCCGCAAGCATGGATTCGCCGTCTCGGGATGAGGCGCAACGCGCGCATCGCCGCGCGCAATCGCACCCAGGCCATGCCGTGGGAGCCTGACGGCACCGCGGCGGCGCCGATTCCGCCTGCCGTGCTCGCACGCGGCCACGACAGCCTGAGCGAAGCCCCCGCCTTCGACCTCGACCGCGCGCTCGCCGCGCACGATCGCACGCTGCAGCACGCCTACGCCGTGGCGCGCACCGCCGCGATCGACAACCGCCGCGTCGAACCCGCCGCGGAATGGCTGATCGACAACGTCTACCTGATCCGCAACGAGATCCGCGAAGTCCGCGAAGCATTGCCGGCGAGCGTGTGGAGACGGTTGCCGCGCAACCAGCCCGACGGCCAGGTGGTGCCGCGCATGTTGCGCGCGTTGCGCGCCTGCATCGCGCAACTGGACGGCAACGTCGAACCCGAGGCGGTCGAACGTTACCTCGACGACTACCAGGCGCATGCGAGCTTCGACCTGATCGAGCTGTGGACGCTGCCGGTGCTGGTGCGCGTGGCGCTGATCGAGGGCCTGGCCAGCGACGCCGCCGCGATCACGCGCCGCATGCAGGCGTATTCGAATGCGGAAGCCTGGGCCGAACGGCTGATCGGCGTCGCCACGCGCGCGCCCAACGACATGCTGCTGGGCGTCGCCGAGATGGCGCGCACCGACGTGTTCGCCTCGGCCGCGTTCGCGGCCGAGTTCTACCGGCTGCTGGAAGGCAAGCACCCGTCGCTGAAACTCGCGCTCACCTTCGCCGAACAGCAACTGGAACAGCGCGGCACCAGCGTATCAAGGGTGATCGACGAGGAATCGCGCGCGCAGGCCGCCGACCAGGTTTCCATCGCCAACCGCATCAACAGCCTGCGCCGCACGCGCGACTACAACTGGTCGGAACTGCTGGAACGCGTCGGCAAGGTCGACCGCATCCTCGGCCAGGATCCGGCCGAGGCGTATGCCGGCATGGATTTCGCCACCCGCGGCCGTTACCGGCACGCGGTGGAAACGCTCGCCAGGCGCAGCGGCCGCAGCGAGGTGGATGTCGCGCAGCGTGCGCTGGAACTGGCGCGGCTCGATTGCGCGCCCGGCACCGATCCGCGCCGCCGCCACGTCGGCTATTTCCTGATCGGCGAGGGACTCAAGACCTTCGCGCACGCGCTCGGCGCGCGCACCTCGACCGAATACCGCATCGCGGAGCGGCTGCGGCGCTGGCCTTCGACCAGTTACCTCGGCAGCATCCTGCTGGTCAGCGTGCTGGTGACCGCGGTGGTCGCGGGCGGGCGGCACTGGTACTTCACGTTGATGCCGCTGGCGATCGATTTCGTGCTGCTGATCGCGGTGTTCGTCGCCGCCAGCCAGCCCGCGGTTGCGCTGGTGAACTGGCTGCTGGGCATGCTGGTGCCCGCGCGCCTGCTGCCGCGCATGTCGTTTTCCGGCGGCATTCCCGACGATTGCCGCACGCTGGTGGTGGTGCCGTGGCTGCTGGGCAGCACGCAGGGCTTGGCGGACCAGCTCGACGCGCTGGAAATCCGTTACCTCGGCAACCGCGACCGCAACCTGCATTACGCGCTGCTCACCGATTTCCCGGATGCGCCCGAACGCGACATGCCCGGCGACTCGGCGCTGCTGCAGGCTGCCACCGCCGGCATCGACCGGCTCAACGCGCGGCATCCGCTGCCCGGGAGCACGCGCTTCCACCTGTTCCATCGGCCGCGCGAATGGAATCCGCGCCAGTCGGTGTGGATGGGTTTCGAACGCAAGCGCGGCAAGCTCGGCGATCTGAATCGCGTGCTGCGCGGCACGCGTCCCGAGCGCGCCTTCAGCGTGGTGGTGGGCGACGTCGAGGCGTTGCAGGGCACGCGCTACGTGATCACGCTGGACGCCGACACGCAATTGCCGCCGGAGGCGGCGCGCAAACTGGTCGAGACCATGGCGCACCCGCTGAACCGTCCGTGGTTCAGCAAGGGCTCGCGCCGCGTGATCGCGGGCTACGGCCTGCTGCAGCCGCGCATTTCGGTGACGTACGAAAGCGCGCGTCCCAGCCGCTTCGCGCGCCTGTACAGCGATGCCACCGGACTCGATCCGTACACGCGCGCCGTTTCGGACGTGTACCAGGACTTGTTCGGCGAAGCCTCGTTCGTCGGCAAGGGCATCTACGAAGTGGACGCCTTCAGCCGCTCGGTGGGCACGCGTTTTCCCAACGATCTGATCCTGTCGCACGACCTGCTGGAAGGTTCCTACGCGCGTTGCGGGCTGGTCAGCGACATCGAACTGATCGAGCACCAGCCGAACCGCTATTCGGTGGACGTGCGCCGCCGCCACCGCTGGACGCGCGGCGACTGGCAGATCGTGCAATGGCTGCTGCCGATCGTGCCGGGGCCGCGCCGGCGCGGCCTGCGCAACACGCTGAAGGCGCACCATCGCTGGAAGATCCTCGACAACCTGCGGCGCGGGCTGGTGCCGCTGGCGATGCTGGTGCTGCTGCTGCGCAGCTGGATCCTCACCGACGTGCCGGTGTACTGGACGCTGGTGCTGGTCGCGTTCCTGCTCGGTCCCACCTTCCTCACCGCGCTGGTGCAGGTGGTGCGCAACGCCTGGTCGCGCGTGCCGCCGCGGCGTTGGCGCAACACCTGGCGCGGCATCCGCGACGTGCTGCTGCGCGAGCTGTTCGCGATCGCGACGCTGCCGTTCGAAACCCTGCTGAACATCGACGCCATCGGCCGCAGCGCCGGGCGCCTGCTGTTCACGCGCAAGCACCTGCTCGAATGGACGCCGATGACCGACGCCGCGCGCGGCGCGGCCAACAGCCTCGCCGGTTACCTGCGCCTGATGTGGGTGGCGCCGGCCACGGCGATCGTGGTCGGCGTGGTCGTCGGCATGCGCGCGCCGTTGTCGCTGCCCGCGGCGCTGCCGTTCCTGGTGCTGTGGTTCGCCGCGCCCGGCATCGCGTGGTCGATCAGCCGCACGCCGCCGCGCCCGCCGCTGCCGCTGGATACCACGCAACGCGCGTTCCTGCACGGCGTCGCGCGACGCGTGTGGCACTGGTTCGAGACCTTCGTCAACGCGAGCGAGAACTGGCTGCCGCCGGACAACTGCCAGGTCTTCCCGGCCGAACAGGTCGCGCACCGCACTTCGCCCACCAATGTCGGCATGGCGCTGCTCGCCAACCTCACGGCGTTCGACTTCGGCTACATCACGCATGGCGAGCTCCTGCGGCGTACCGCCGCGACGCTCGACACGCTGCGCAAGCTGCAGCGCCACCGCGGCCATTTCTACAACTGGTACGACACGCTGACGCTGGAGCCGCTGACGCCACGCTACGTCTCCAGCGTCGACAGCGGCAACCTGATGGCCTGCCTGCTGGTGCTGGCCAGCGCGCTCGAACACATCGACGACGAGCCGCTGGTCGCGCGCACGCTGGGCACCGGCCTGCGCGACACCGCGCGGCTGCTGGGCGCGGAGCTGGTCAACGTCGAAACGCGCGACCCGCACGCCAACCTCGCGCTCGCCGCGACCTTGAACAAGCTCGACACGCTGATCGCGGACGCCGTCGGCAATGCCGACAGCCTGCCGGTGCTGCACGGCCTGCTGGCACGCATCGACGCCGAGGCCGGCCGGCTGGTGGCGCTGAACGCCGAGAACGGTGTCACCGGCGACTTCGCGGTGTGGGCCGACGCGCTGGCGCAACAAGCCGACGCGGCCAGCGAGGAACTGGACGAACTCGCGCCGTGGCTGGCGCTCGGCGATTCCGGCAGCGACGATCCCTTGGTCCGCGCGCTGCTGGCAGAGTTGGAACACAATCCGGTGCGCGCGCGTGCGCAATTGCTCACCGCCGAAATCGTGTTGCGGCTGGAAGCGCCCGGCAGCGAAGGCGCGCCGGATCTTTGCGCTGCGCTGCGCGAAACGCGCGCCACCCTGAACCGCCGCCACGACGACGCGCAGGCATTGGCCGCGGCCTGCCGCGAACGCGCGGACATGGACCTGACGTTCCTGTGGGACAAGCAGCGCGAGCAGTTCGCGATCGGCTACGACGTCGAACGCGACAAGCGCGACGCGGCGCGCTACGACCTGCTGGCCTCCGAGGCGCGCATTCTTTCCTACGTCGCGATCGCGCAGGGACAGGTGCCGCCCTCGCACTGGTTCAAGCTGGGCCGGCTGCTCACCGTCGCGGCCGGGCGTCCGGCGCTGGTGTCGTGGAGCGGCTCGATGTTCGAGTACTTGATGCCGAACCTCTTGATGCCGGCGATCCGCGGCACCTTGCTGGACGACACCTGCGGCGCCGCGGTCGCGCGCCAGATCCGCTACGGCGCGCAGCAGCAGGTGCCGTGGGGCGTTTCCGAATCCGCCTACAACGCGACCGACGCCAACCTCACCTATCAATACCGCGCGTTCGGCGTGCCGGGCCTGGGCCTGAAGCGCGGGCTCGGCGACGACCTGGTGATCGCACCCTACGCGTCGGTGATGGCGCTGATGGTCGAACCGGTCGCCGCCTGCGACAACCTCGAGCGCCTCGCCGGCATGGGCGCGTTGACGCGCTACGGCTTCTACGAAGCGCTCGACTTCACCGCCGGGCGCGTCAGCGAAGGCCAGGATTTCGCGCTGGTGAAAAGCTGGATGGCGCACCACCACGGCATGAGTTTCCTCGCGCTGTCCTCGCTGCTGAACCGCCAGCCGATGCAGCGCCGCTTCATGCGCGAGCCGATGTTCAGCGCCTATGACCTGCTGCTGCGCGAACGGGTGCCGGAGACCAGGCCGCGCCATCCGGCCACGCTGGACGTCGAACAGCCGCGCGAAACCCGCGCGCGCGCGCATCCGGAAATCCGCGAAATCACGCGCATGGATTCGCCGCTGCCGGAAGCGCACCTGCTGTCCAACGGCAACTACCACGTGATGCTGACGCAAACCGGCGCGGGCTACAGCCGCTGGCGTGGCCTCGCGGTCACGCGCTGGCGCGGCGACGCGACCTGCGATTGCGACGGCACCTTCGTATACGTGCGCGACGTCGATTCCGGCAAGGCGTGGTCGGCGACGTACCAGCCGCTGGGCGATCCCGACGGCACTTGCCGCGCGACGTTCTCGCAGGCGCGCGCGGAATTCCATCGCGACGATTTCGGCATCGCCACCGAACTGCTGGTCGCGGTGTCCGCCGAGGACGACATCGAACTGCGCCGGCTGCGGCTGACCAACCGCACCGGCCGCACGCGCATCCTCGACATCATCAGCTATGCCGAACCCGTGCTCGCGCCGCCGGAAGCCGACGCCGCGCATCCGGTCTTCAGCAAGCTGTTCCTCGAAACCGAGAGCGTGCCGGAACTCGACGCGCTGCTGGTGTCGCGCCGGCCGCGCAGCCCCGATGAACACCATCCGTGGCTGCTGCACCAGATCACCACGCGCGGCGGCATCGTCGGCGAAGGCGCGTACGAAACCGATCGCGAAGCGTTCCTCGGGCGGCTCGGCAGTCCGTCTTCGCCGCGCGTGCTCGCTAGCACTATGCCCGCAGAAGGCCGCACTGGCGCGGTGCTCGATCCGATCGTGTCGCTGACGCGGCGTATCCGCATTCTGCCCGGCCACACCGCGGGCATCGACGTGCTGACCGGCGTCGCGCCCGACCGCGACGCGGCGGTGGCGCTGGCGCGCAAGTACCGCGAGCGCCACCTGCACCAGCGCGTGTTCCAGCTCGCGTGGACGCACGAACAGGTGACGCTGCAGCAACTCAACATGAGCGCCACCGAAGCGCAGCGCTACGACCACGTCGCCAGCACGCTGCTGTATGGGCCGCCGGCCGCGCGCAACGTGTCCGACATCGCGCTGCCGCCGCAATCGGCGTTGTGGAAGCACGGCATTTCCGGCGACCTGCCGATCGTGCTGGCGCGCATCGCCAACGCCAGCCAGATCGACCTGGTGCGGCACCTGATCCAGGCGCACGGTTTCTGGCAGATGAGCGGACTCGACGCCGACCTCTTGATCTGGAACGAAGAGCTCTCCGGTTACCGCCAGGAATTGCAGGAACACATTCTTTACCTCATCGAATCCGGCGCCGAGGCGCGCGGCGGCCAGGGCCGCGGGCGCATGTTCGCGTGGCGCATCGAGCATCTGCCAGCGTCCGATCGCGCGCTGATGCTGGCGACCGCGCGCTGCGTGTTTTCCGGCGACGAAGGCCGCCTGCGCGACCAGATCGCGCGGCTGTCGCCGATCGAAAGCGAAGCGCTGCCCGCGGCGCGGCTGCCGCGGCGCAAGGCGGCGCCGGGCAGCTACGCGCTGCAACCGCTGTCGGAAGAAGACCTGCGCGCCACCAATGGATTCGGCGGCTTCCGCAACGATGGTGGCGAATACAGCGTGTGGCTGACGCGCGAGCGCCCGACGCCCGCGCCGTGGTGCAACGTGCTGGCGAACGCAAGCTTCGGCAGCGTCGTCAGCGAATCGGGCGGCGCGTACACGTTCGCGGAAAACGCGCACGAGTTCCGCCTGACGCCCTGGTACAACGATCCGCTGCGCGACTTGAGCGGCGAAGCGCTGTGGCTGCGCGACGAGGACAACGGCGAGTTCTGGTCGGCCACCGCGCTGCCGACGCCGAGCGGCGATCCGTACCGCGCCTGCCACGGCTTCGGTTACAGCCGCTTCGAACACGCGCACGCCGACCTCTGCAGCGAAGTGACGGTGTGCGTCGCGCAGGCCGCGCCGGTCAAGCTGTCGCGCATCCGCCTGCTCAACAAGGGCGGCCAGATACGCCGGATTTCCCTGACCAGCTACGTGGAATGGGTGCTGGGCGAACATCGCGAACGCGCGGGACGCCACGTGCGCACCACGCTGGACGCGGCCAGCGGCGCGGTGTTCGCGCACAATCCCTTCCACGACGTGTTCGCCGGGCGCGTGGCGTTCCATCGCTTGTGCGTGCCGCAGCCCGACTTCACCTGCGACCGCCGCGCCTTCATCGGGCGCAACCGTTCGCTGGAAGCGCCGCTCGGGATGCGCCTCGAACGCCTCGACGGCAGCGCCGGTGCCGGACTCGACGCCTGTTCGGCGCAACGCGTGGTGGTGGAACTCGAACCCGGCGCGGAATTCGAACTGGTTGTTCTACTGGGCGCCGCGGACGACGCCGCGCACGCGCGTGGCTTGATCCGGCAGTTCGGCGACATCGACGCGGCGCGCGCGGAATTCGAACGCGTGCACGACGGCTGGCGCGACACGCTGTCGCAACTGCACGTGCGCACGCCGGACGCGTCCACGAATTTGCTGGTGAACGGCTGGCTTCCGTATCAAGTGATGGCCTCGCGGCTGTTCGGACGCAGCGGCTATTACCAGTCAGGCGGCGCGTGGGGTTTCCGCGACCAGTTGCAGGACGCGATGGCCTTGCTCAACGTGCGCCCTGATCTCGCGCGCGAGCAGTTGCTGCGTTGCGCGCGCCACCAGTTCCGCGAGGGCGACGTGCAGCACTGGTGGCATCCGCCGACCGGCAAGGGCGTGCGCACGCGCATCACCGACGACCTGCTGTGGCTGCCGTGGTGCACGGCCGAATACGTGCGCGTGACCGGCGACGCCGCGGTGCTCGACGAACACGCGCCCTTCATCGAAGGCCGCGCGCTCGCCGCCGACGAGGAATCGGTTTACGAGGACGTGCGCATCAGCGGCGAAACCGCGAGTCTCTACGAGCACTGCCTGCGCGCGATCCGCCGCGGCTGCAGCTTCGGCGCGCACGGCCTGCCGCTGATGGGCGGCGGCGACTGGAACGATGGCATGAATCGCCTCGGCATCCACGGCCGCGGCGAGAGCGTGTGGCTGGGCATGTTCCTCGCTGACGTGCTCGCGCGTTTCGCGCCGCTCGCCGCGCGCCGCGGCGATACCGCCACGGCGGCCGATCTTTCCGCCACGCGGCACGAACTGAAGACGATGCTGCAACGCCATGCCTGGGACGGCGACTGGCACCTGCGCGCGTGGAACGACGACGGCATGCCGATCGGTTCCGCGCGCAGCGAGGAATGCCGCATCGATTCGCTGCCGCAAAGCTGGTCGGTGCTGGCCGGTCTGGGCGATGCCGCGCGCAGCGAACGCGCACTTGACGCGGTGCTGACGCACCTCGTCGATCCCGATGCCGGCATCGTCAAGCTGTTCACGCCGCCGTTCGACAAGACGCCGCTCGACCCGGGTTACATCAAGGGTTACGTGCCGGGTGTACGCGAGAACGGCGGCCAGTACACGCACGCGGCGATCTGGGTGGCGATGGCGCTGGCCGAAGCGGGGCGCATCGATGATGCATGGCGCATCGCGCGCATGCTCAATCCGGTCAACCATTCCGCCGATGCCGGCGCGGCGCGGCGCTATCGGCTGGAACCGTACGCCGTCGCCGCCGACGTGTACGCGGCCAACAGCCACGCCGGCCGCGGCGGCTGGAGCTGGTACACCGGCTCGGCCGGCTGGATGTACCGGATGCTGGTCGAATCGTTGCTTGGGCTGCGCCGCGAGGGCGACCGCCTGCATATCGATCCGCGCGTGCCGGACGACTGGGAACGCTGGACGGTGGACTGGCGCCACGGCCGCACGCGCTACCACATCGAATTCGTGCGCAAGCCAGGCGATGCCTGCGTCGCCGACATCAGCGTCGACAGCCGGTTGCAACCCAGCTGCACAATCGAACTGGTGGACGACGGCAACGCGCACGAAGTGCTGGTGAGGTTCGGCGAACGGATGGCCGCGCTGCCGCCGGCTTCGAACGCGGATCCCGAACCCCGCGACGTTGCGCCGCCGGTTCCTGACGCCACGCCTTGACGCGGCGCTCACGGGCCGTCGCGGAACCTCGTGTTTTCCACAAGGGGCCATGAATGACCACCACGTTCACCTGCAACCTCGATGCGCCCGGCAGCGAACTCGAGCACGTCTGGAGCCACACCATCGGCAGCGGCCGCGCGCTGCTGGCGTTGCGCGCGGACTGGCAGGCGCAGATGCGCAAGACGCGTGCGGAACTCGGCGTGCGCCACGTGCGTTTCCACGGCCTGCTCAACGACGAGATGTGCACGTACCTGATCGAGTGCGACAAGGACGTGTATTCGTTTTTCAACGCCGACCGGATCTTCGATTTCCTGGTTTCGATCGGGATGAAGCCGTTCGTGGAGCTGTCGTTCATGCCGACCGCACTGCAGACCGGCGGCGACATCGTGTTCTTCTACAAGGCCAATGTCACGCCGCCGCGCGACTACGCGAAGTGGGCCGACCTGATCACGCGGCTGGTGAAGCACTGGGTCGATCGCTACGGCATCGACGAAGTGCGCTCATGGTATTTCGAGGTGTGGAACGAACCCAACCTCGACGCGTTCTGGAAAGGCTCGCAGGCCGATTACTTCAAGCTCTACCGATACACCGCCAACGCGATCAAGGGCGTCGACGCACAGCTTCGCGTGGGCGGCCCGGCCACCGCCGACGACGCGTGGGTGCCGGAGTTCCTCGGCTTCTGCGAGTCGAACAAGTTGCCCGCGGATTTCGTGTCCACGCACCACTACCCCACCGACGCGCTGGGCAAGCCCGGCGACGACACCGAAACGCAGCTCTCCGATGCGCCGCGCGACGTGCTGATCCAGCGCGTGCGCAAGATGCGCGAAGCGGTCGGCGAGCGGACACTCTGCTACACCGAGTGGTGCTCGTCGTCCAATCCGTTCTTCGATCTGCACGACCAGCCGTATGCCGCGGCGTTCCTGTTCAAGAACATGCTCGACGTGGCCGACCTCGTGCACTGCTACAGCTGGTGGACCTTTTCCGACATCTTCGAGGAAAACTATTTCTCGTCGGTGCCGTTTCACGGCAGCTTCGGCCTGCAGACGATCCACGGCATCGCCAAGCCGACCTATCGCGCGATGCAACTGCTGCACGGCCTCGGCGACGAACGCCTGCCGGTGCAAGGCACGCACCCGACCGTGGACGCGTGGGCGGTGCGCAGCGACGACAGCCACGTCGATCTGCTGCTGGGCAACCACGCGTTTCCGCGCCAGGCGATCGCCACCGAAGCGGTGGCGTGGCGCGTGCACACTTCGCGCAAGCCTGAGAGCGCACGCGTGCAGCGCGTGGACGACGGCCACTGCAACAGCCGCGCGGCGTGGGTGGACATGGGTTCGCCCGGCTACCTCGATGCAAAACAGGTGAGCGAACTGGACGCGGCGTCGCAACTGACAGCCGAGCCGATCGCGATCGACGCGCACGACGATGGTTTCGACATCCAAATCACCCTGCCGCCGCACGGCATCGCGGCTGTGCGCGTGGAGCTCACGCGATGAGCGGCTTTGCTCACTTGTCAGCAGCAGTTTCGCTCGCTACGCGAGCGAGTGACTTTCTCTTGCGTGGCCAAGAGAAAAGTCACCAAAGAGAAGGCCACCCCGCGAACACGCCCGCAGCCCATCCATGGGCTGCGGGTGCGCGAGCGGCCGCCGGGGTTCGCCGCAGGCACATCCCTGTGCCTGCGGCGAACTGGCCCGCATCCTGCGGGCCATCCTTCGGACTTTTCCGACGTCCGCTCGCCGTGTTCGAGGGGCCCCTTGGGCGCGCGTCCTACGCGCCCGTGCGGGCGAAGCAAGTTGTTGGAACTCGCTTCGAACGAGGCCATGGATGGCCGGCAACGAAGCAGAGCTCTTTTTGCGCCCTTGCACGGCGCCGAGCATCGCAGCGCCAAGCGGGAGCAAGGCGCGCATGTTCGAGCGCAGGGATGCGCGAGTTCGCGCCGGCCCGCTTGGCGCGAGAAGCGCAGGGAAGTTTCGGCAACAGGATGTTGCCGAAACCGTCGCGCCGGGCGCTTGGCTTTGGTTACTTTCCCCGAAAGGAAAGTAACTCGCTCGCCGCTGAGGCGAGCGAAACCAAAACGAAAGTGCTTCATTCTTGCCGAACAATGGATGAGTCGTGCCACCCCTGGCGCTCGCGCTGCGCGCCGCCCGCGGCATTCGCATTTGCAATCCTGCAAACGCAGTCCGGCTTGCGCCGCGATGACGACGAACGGGGGAATGCCCGATGGTGAAGACACGCCGCAACATCACGCGCAAGACCGATGACGACGACGCCGTGCTGGACGACCTCCAGCACAAGGCGTTCCGCTTCTTCAATCGGCATGCCGATCCGAAGAACGGACTGGTGCTCGACTCGACCCAGCCCGGCCAGCCGGCCAGCATCGCCGCGGTCGGGTTCGCGTTGTCGTGTTATCCGGTCGCGGTCGAGCGCGGCTGGATGTTGTACCACGAAGCGCTCGCGCTGACGCTGGCCGCGATGCGTTTCTTCGACGAGGCCGACCAGTCGGGCGCGAAGGACGGCGTTGGTTACAAGGGCTTCTTCTTCCATTTTTTGAAAGCCGGCACCGGCACGCGCGCGTGGAATTGCGAGCTTTCCACCATCGATACCGCGCTGTTGCTGGCCGGCATGCTGCACGCCGCGCAGTATTTCGCGGGCGACGGCGCGGACGAGCGCGAAGTGCGCGCGCGCGCGCAATCCATCTACGCGCGCGTCGATTGGCGCTGGGCGCAGAACGGCGATGATGCGTTGGCGATGGGCTGGACACCCGAGGACGGCTTCCAGCCCTGGCGCTGGCGGGGCTACAACGAGGCGATGATCCTGTACGTGCTGGCGCTGGGCGCGCCCGAATTTTCCGTCAGGCCCGCCGCCTATGACGCGTGGACGTCCACCTTCGACTGGCGCCGCATCTACGGCCGCGACGTGCTGTACGCCGGGCCGTTGTTCATCCACCAGTTCTCGCACATCTGGCTGGATTTGAAGGGCCTGCAGGATCGCGTGATGACGGAGAAGAAAACCGACTACTTCGAAAACAGCCGCGAGATGACGCACGTGCATCGCCAGTACGCGATCCGCAATCCCAACAAGTTCAAGGGCTACGAAAAGAATTGCTGGGGTTTCACGGCCAGCGACGGACCCGCCGACGCGGTCGAAAAATTCAACGGCCACGACCAGCAGTTCTACGACTACATCGCGCGCGGCGCGCCGTTCGGGCCCGACGACGGCACCATCTCGCCGTGGGCCTCGATCGCCTCGCTGCCGTTCGCGCCCGAGATCGTGCTGGACGAAATCCGCCATCTCGAAAGCCTGATCGGCCACAGCCCCGCGGGCTACGGCTTCCACGCCTCGTTCAACCTGTCCTGGCCCGAGGCGAGCTGCAAGGGCCACAACCGTTTCGAATACGCCGGCACCGGGCAGATCGGCTGGGTGTCGCCGTGGCACTTCGCGTTGAACCAGGGCCCGATCGTGCTGATGATCGAGAACTACCGCACGCGCATGGTGTGGAACCAGATGCGCGAATGCGCGCCAATCAAACTCGGCCTGCAGCGCGCGGGTTTTTCCGGCGAATGGCTGGGCAAGACAGCGGAAGTGTCCGAAGCCACGCCGGCCTCCGAGGCCCACGCTTGAACCCTTCTCCCTTCGCCACTTTCCATCGTCCTTCCGGGGCCGGCCGAAGGCCGGGACCCGACTGCGTTGCCAGGATTGCCAACGCGAACGCCAAGGGCGGCTCGCAGAGCGAGCGCCAAGGATGGCGCGAGTCAATCAGTCTGGAATCGCTGGAAACCGATTCCGGATCGCCGCGCAGCCTGCCCCGGAATGCTCCTATCCGGGGCGGCGCCCGGAATGACGAAGTTCTTTCCGCTTCGAACAAGGAGTCGTCATGAACGCCACATCCATCGCCCGCCTCGCCGGACAAAACGCGCTGGTCACCGGCGCCAATTCCGGCATCGGTGAAGGCATCGCGCGCGAACTGGCCGCGCAAGGCGCCAACGTCGTGGTCAACTACGTGGTGCAGCCGGACGTCGCACAGAAAATCTGCGACGAGATCAACGCGGCCGGCGGCGGCAAGGCCATCGCAATCCAGGGCGACGTCAGCAAGGAGGCCGACGTGCAGAAAATGTTCGCCGAAGCCGTGAAGCAATTCGGCACGCTGGACATCGTGTGCTCCAACGCCGGCATCCAGCGCGACGCGAAGCTGGTGGACATGACGCTGGACCAGTGGAATCAGGTGATCGGCGTCAACCTCACCGGCGCCTTCATGGTCGCGCGCGAAGCCGCGCGCGAATTCATCCGGCGCGGCATGCGCGACGTTTCGAAAGCGCTCGGCAAGATCATCTTCACCAGCTCCGTGCACCAGGAGATCCCGTGGGCGGGGCACTGCAACTACGCCACCACTAAGGGCGGCATCATGCAGTTGATGGAATCGATTGCGCAGGAACTGGCACCGCAGAAGATCCGCGTCAACTCGATCTGCCCCGGCGCCATCGAAACCGCGATCAACCGGAAGGCCTGGGATACGCCGCAAGCCGCAGCATCGCTGGAAAAGCTGATCCCGTTCGGACGCATCGGCGTGCCCGCCGACATCGCGAAAGTCGCCGCATGGCTGGCATCGGACGAATCCGACTACATCGTCGGCGCCTCGATCTACGTCGACGGCGGCATGACGCTGTATCCCGGATTCGCGACGGGCGGTTGATTCGTGCAGACGCTCTCGGAGGCGTTGGTCTACAGCCGCTTTGAAGGGTTCGCGAAAGAAGCTGGATTCCCGCTTTCGCGGGAACGACGACAGGTGGATTGACCACAGCTCCTAACGCAGCTTGCGCACAGGACCGCCGGGTTTCGGCTTCTTCGGCTTCGTGGGTTTCTTGGGCTTCGTGGGTTTCTTCGGCTTGGTCGGCTTCTTGTGTCCCGGCGCCGGATCGCCGCCCGCGCCCGATCCCGCGCCCGACAACGCGCTGAGCAACGCCGCGCCATCCGGGCTGCCCCAGCCGGTGCAGGCGTCCCAGCCGGTGCTCGCCTGGTACGCGCCGTTGTTGCCCTGGACGATGTCGTGGAAGCCCTTGCCGCCGGTGCCGTACAGCGCGGCATTCGCGTATCCCAGTGACTTGCCGAGTTGCTGGTTCAGGCGCGCGACCAGGCCCGCCCACAACGGCGCGACGGCGCTGGTGCCGCCCACGACTTCGCTCTGGCCGTCGACCAGCACGTTGTAGCCGGTGAGCGGATCGGCGTTGCCGGCGACGTCGGGCACGCCGCGCCCGGCAAAACCGTTGGGCGCCGCGGGCACGTTCGCATTGGACTGCCACGTCGGCAGCGCGAACACTTGGCTGACGCCGCCGCCGGTGGCGCCCTCGTTCGCGGCGGTTTCGTTCCACACCACTTCGCTGGTGATGGTGCTGCCGCTGGACGTCAGCTTGGTGCCGCCGCAAGCCAAGGTCGACGCGCTGGAAGCGGGATAGTCCACGTGCGGCTGGCCGTCGCTTTCGCCATCGCTGGAACCCGAGTCGCCGCAGGCCACGCACACGGTGACGCCCAACGCGGCCGCGTCCTCCAGCGCGGTCTCCATCGCGTTGCGCGACGTGGTGCTCCAACTGTCTTCCGGACCGCCCCAGCTGATCGACATCACCGTCGCGGGCTGGCTGTCGTGCGCGGCCTGCGCGATCGCGTCGTAGAACCCTTGGTCGGTGTTGGGCGCGAAATACACCAGGAACGTCGCCGCCGGCGCCAGCGCACCGGCGACCTCGATATCCAGATCGACTTCCGCGTCCGCGCTGGAACCCGGCTGGTTGGCGCCGCCATCGACCGACACCGCGCTGACCTGCGGCGTTTTCAATCCCAGCCCGCTGAAATAGGTATCGAGGTCGGATTGCTGGTAACCGCCGCCGAGTTCGATGATCGCGATGGTCTGGCCGGTGCCGTCGCCGGCGGGAAAATCGTAGAGCTGGCCGATCTGGACTGGCGTGTAGGTCGCGGCCGGCTGCGCCTGCGCGATCCGGAAATGCGGATGCGCGATCGGACGGCGGTCCAGCCCCAGCACCGCGATCACCGCCGGGTCCGGCAGCGTCGGTTCCTTGTCGCAACCGATGAAGGTCGCGCCGCCCGGCGCCATCTCATAGCGGCCCAACTGCACGCCGAACGCCTGTTGCAGCGACTGCGCGTCGCCCTGCCAGTGCAGGCTGCGGCAGGCCATGTCGCAGGCCAGCTCCTGCATTCCGTGTTGCTTGCCGAACGCGCGCACGCGCTCGACGTCGGCGGGATCGGCGCCGTAGCGCGCGGCGAATTCCGCGCGCTGCATGCGTGGTATCGGCCGCTCCATCGGCTGCCGCCGGCGCAGCACCAGCGTCACGCCGAGCGGTTCGCCGGGCGCGCAGGCGCCGCGATAACGCATTACGGAAGGGAGATGCCGGCGCGGCGCCGGCGCCGCGGGGGAAAGTTTGCGCATGGCGCACCTCCGTACATCCAGCAGGCACGCCGGGAGCATGCGCCGGCCAACGTGATGGACGGGTTACGCGCGGATGAACGGCGGCACCGGTATTCAGCGAGTATCGGCGGCCCGGACGAACTCCGCGCACAGCGCTTCCATGCCGGCGCGGTCGTCGTCGTCGAAGCGCGCGAGCTGCGGCGAATCGACGTCCCACACGCCCAGCAGCGATCCGTCGGCACGGATCAACGGCACCACGATTTCCGAGCGCGAGGCGCCGTCGCAGAAGATGTGGCCGGGAAACGCGTTGACGTCGGGCACGACCTGCGTCTGCCGCGACACTGCCGCGGCGCCGCACACGCCGCGCCCGTGCGCGATGCGCACGCACGCGGGCTTGCCCTGGAACGGCCCGACCACCAGCCCATCGCCATCTGGGAAGTAGAAGCCGCACCAGTTGATGTCGGGCAACGCGTTGAAGACCAGCGCCGCGAAATTGGCGGCGTTGGCGACGAGGTTGGTTTCACCGTGCAGCAGGCCGCGCGCCTGCTGCGCGAGTTCGGCGTACAACGTCGGTTTGTCGGTGGCGGCAATGGGAGCGGCTTCGAACACTTGAGCGTCTCACGCAGGAAGGTTTTTGAGTTGAGCGGCGCGCTTGCGGCCGACCAAAGTTGAGTTGAGCGGCGCGCGCCCTTTGCGCGTCCGCTCGAACGAAATGCGGCGCCAAGTGCTCTATTATCGCGCGATGTCCGATTCCGCGCCGGTGGACCATCGTGCGCGCATGGAACGAGGAGCGGCCCCATGAAGGCGAAAGGCGTGTTCATCACCGGCACCGATACCGGCATCGGCAAGACCTGGGCGGCGTGCACGCTGCTGCATGCGCTGCGCGCGGCGGGCCTGCGCGCGACCGGCATGAAACCCGTCGCCAGCGGCTGCACCGAAACGCCCGAAGGGTTGCGCAGCGACGATGCGCTGGCGCTGATCGCCGCCAGCGATCCCAGGCCCGAGCGCTACCAGGACTGCAACCCGTTCGCGTTCGCACCGCCGGTGTCGCCGCACATCGCCGCCGCCGAAGCGGAAGAGGAAGTGACGCTGCCGCCGATCGAGGACGCCTACGACCGCATCGCGATCATGCACGGCGACGCCATCGTGGTCGAAGGCGTGGGCGGCTGGCTGGCGCCGATTTCGGAACCGCTGCGCGTCAACGCCATTCCGCGCCACCTGCAGTTGCCGGTGATCCTGGTGGTCGGATTGAAACTCGGCTGCCTCAACCATGCGCAGCTCACTGCGCGCGCGATCCGCAGCGACGGTTGCGAATTGCTGGGCTGGGTCGGCAACCGCATCGACCCCGACATGCAATATCCGAAGGAGAACCTGGTCACCCTGAACCGCTCGCTGGCCGCGCCGTGCCTCGGCGTGATCGGCCACGGCGTCGAGCCCATGTCCGCCGCCGCTTCGCTGCGCGACGCCGCCGATGCCGTGCGCGAATTCAAACCCTGACCCATGAATTGCAAATTGTGCGATGGCGTCACCGAGCCGTTCGGTGAGCTCGTGATCCTCGGCCGCCATCGCGCGCAGTACCGGCGTTGCCGCGCGTGCGGTTACGTCGCGGTCGAGAATCCCTGCTGGCTGGACGAAGCGTATGCCGACAGCGCGATCGCCGCGCTCGACACCGGCATCGTGATGCGCAACCTGTGGCTGGCCGACGCCGTGGACGCGCTGCTGCGCTGGCGTTTCCGCAATGTGCGCACGGCGCTCGATTACGGCGGCGGCACCGGATTGTTCGTGCGGCTGATGCGTGATCGCGGCCATGACTTCCGCTGGGCCGACCCGCATTGCGAAAACCTGTTCGCGCTGGCGTTCGAAGACGACGGCCACCGCGCGTACGACCTCGTCACCTGTTTCGAAGTCGCCGAACACCTCACCGATCCGCTGCCCGTGTTCCGGCAACTCACCGAACGCGCGCCGGTCCTGATCTTCTCCACCGAACTGCTGCCGCCGGACAATCCGCGCCCGGGCGAATGGCACTACTACGCGCCGGAAACCGGCCAGCACGTCGGGTTCTACACGGCTGCGAGCCTGCAAGGCTTGGCGAAAAAACTCGGCTGCCACTTCGCCACCGATGGCCGAATGCTGCACGCGTTCACCACCGAGCCTTTGAATCCACGCTGGCTGCGCGTCGTCGCCAAACAGCGGCGCGCACGACGGTTGCTGCGGCTTGCCGGCAAGCGCACGCCGCTGACGTGGAGTGACGCGGAAACCTTGCGGCAGCAGTTGCGCACGCAGCAATCGGCGAATGCGCAGCAGTGATGTACATCCAGCGCCTCAATGTAAAGTCGGAGCACTGACACCTCTCACGCTCGCCCCCTCACCCCAACCCTCTCCCCCAAGCGGAACCACTTGGGGGAGAGGGGGACAAGCGAAGGTCAGCCCGCGGTCGCAGTGCTCGCGGCGGATTTCGGCCGCATGTCCGGCGGCGCCTTGTCGAGCCCCGGCGGCTGCGGCGGCAGGTTCAGCGGATGCGCCTGGATGTCCTTCTGCAGCACCTCGATCGCCTTGTCGAGCTGCGGATCCTTGCCGGCCAGCTGTTGCGACACGTCCTCATTGACCACGATGTCGGGTTCGACGCCGTGGCCTTCGACCGTGTACTTGCCGTCGAGACCGACAATGCCCGCGAACTGCGGCACGTTGACGCTGCCGCCATCGATCAGCGGCCCCAGGTCGCCGATGCCGACCACGCCGCCCCAGGTACGCGTGCCGATCAGCGGGCCCAGCTTCGCCTGCTTGAACATGTACGAGAAGATGTCACCGTCCGACGCGGTGGTGCCGTTGCTGAGCGCAGCGAGGTGCCCGAGGTACGTCGCGCCCGGATAGGTGCCGGTGATCGAACTGCCGCGCAGGTAGTTGTACGCCAGCAGCTTGCGCGACAGCCGTTCGATCATCGTCTGCGACATGAAGCCGCCGCCGTTGTCGCGCACGTCGATGATCAGACCCGGCTTGCGCAACTGCGGGTAGTACCACTTGATGAATTCGCGCGCGCCATCGACGCCCATGTCGGGAATGTGCAGGTAACCGATCTGGCCGTTGCTGGCCTTGGCCACGTATTCGCGATTGGCCTGCACCCAGCCGTAGTAATGCAGGTCCATCTCGCTCGCGATCGGTTTCACCAGCACCGTGCGCGCGCCGTCGGTCGCCGGACGCGAGTTGACGAGCAACTGCACCATCTGTCCCGGCGCGATGCGCAGCAGGCGATACGGATTCTCGTCCTTCGTCAGTGGCGTGCCGTTGATGGCGAGGATGTAATCGCCCGGTTTGACATCCACACCGACTTCGGTGAGCGGCGAGCGATAGCGCGGCTCGTCGTTTTCACCCGGGAAGACATTGGCGATCTGGTAGCGGCCGCTCGCGGCATCCAGCTTGAAGTCCACGCCCAGCAAGCCGACGTGCGGCTTGTCCGGCAGGCCGAGGTCGCCACCCGCCACGTAGGTGTGCGAGTTGGAAAGCTCGGCGATCATCTCGCCCAGCACGTAATTCAAATCGGTGCGGTCGCCCACGTACTTCAGCAGCGGCTGGTACTTGGCGCGCAGCGCGTTCCAGTCGTAACCGTTCATGGTGTCGACGTAGAAGTAGTCGCGGTAGCGCCGCCACACGTCGTTGAAGATTTCCGCGTACTCGGCCTTCGGATCGACGCGCATGAACAAGCCGTCCAGCTTGACGTCTTCCGGCTTCGGCTTGGGCGAGTCGAGGTCGATCCGCTTGTAATCGTCGCCGTCGTGGACCAGCAGCGTCGAACCGTCGGCCGACAACGCCAGCGGCGCCGCGCCGCCACCGCCCTCGCCGCCACCGCCTTGCGGCTTGTACGTGTAAACGTCGCTGTCCTTGCGATCCTTGAACGACCACGCGTGGATCTTCAACGGCAGTGCGCTTTCGCGGCCGAGGAACGGCGCGCCGGCGGTTGCGTACAGGATCGCTTTCGGCGTGACCGCAAGCCACTGGACGTTGTCGGGATCGATCGGCGCGCGCACCAGGCGCTGGTCGATGCCGTCGAAGTCGATCCTGTCGTTGACCTGCGACTTGGACTTGCCGTGATCGTCAGCCTTGTTCGCAGGCGCGGAAGAATCCGGTGCGTTGCCGTCGCCCGTCGCGCTGTCGTTGCGCGGCGCGAAGGGATTCTTGACGTCCTTGCGCAACGCGTACGCCAAAATCTGCGTCGTGCGATTGGTCGCGTAATCCAGCTCCACGCTGGAGAACTGCGGCGACCATTCGCGGTCGCCGAGGAAGTACAGGTATTTGCCATCGGGCGAAAACGCCGGCGCCATCGCGTCGGCGTATTCGCGCCCGAGTTCGACGGCTTTGCCGGAGCCGAGGTCGTACACGTACAGCCGCGGCAACTGTGTGTCCTTGCCGGTCAGCGAATAGGCGAGGTAATGCCCGCCCGGCGACCATGCATAGTCGCGCCGCGACACGCCGGGGTCTTGCGCGACCACCTGGTCGCTCGCGCCGCTTGATGTTCCGACCACGTGGATGCGATTGGCCGAATCCACGAACGCGATGTGCCCGCCGTCCGGCGACCACAGCGTGCCGTACAAACGTCCGATCACGCCTTTCGTCAACATCACCGGGTTCGTGCCGTCGGCATCGCGCACCCACACTTCTTCCTCGCCGCTCTCGTCCGAGATGTACGCGACGCGCTTGCCGTCGGGCGACCACGACACTTCGCGCTCGTGCGCACCCGGCGTGTGGGTGAGGTCGAGCGAGATGCCGTGTTCCAGCGGCACGCTGAAGACGTCGCCACGCGCGGTGAACGCGGCGCGCTTGCCGTTGGGGCTGAGCGCGTAATCCTCGATGAATTTCTTGACGTCACGCTCGGATGCGCGCGACGCGACCAGGTCGCTCGGCACGTGGATCGTCAGCGCGCGGTCGCTGCCGTTGCGGGTGTCGTAGATGTGCAGCGCGCCGGTGACTTCATAGACGATCTGCCCGGCCGCATCGCCGCTGGCCCAGCGCGCATCGTCGGTTTTGTAATCGGTCAGTTGCGTGGTCTTGCCGTCGCTGGTGTCGTAGCGATACAGGTTCAGGTGCGGACCACGATCGGACAGGAAATAGATGTCCTTGCCGATCCACACCGGATCGCGGTCGGTGTTGGGATCGTTGGTGATGTTCTTCGCAGACTTCGAAGCGAAGTCGTAGATGAAAAGATCCTGCGCCCAGCCGCCCGAGTAGCGGTCCCAGTCGCGGAAGTCGCGGAACTTGGGCGAATACACCATTTGCTTGCCGTCGGGCGAAAACCGCGCGGTGCCCGATTGCGGCATCGGCAGCACCGTCGGCAGACCGCCGGTGACGGCCACGGTGAACACGCGCGGATCGGAAATGTTGCGCGAATCGCGCCACGAACGGAACAGCACCGATTTGCCGTCCGGCGTCCAGCCGTACACCTGGTTGTCGAAACCCCAGCGCTCCGGCAACGGCCCCATCGCGGGATAGAACGTCAACTGCGTCGGCTCGCCGCCGCCCGCGGGCACCACGTACACCTGGCTGTCGCCGCCGTATTGGCCGGTGAACGCGATCTGCTTGCAGTCGGGCGAGAAGCGCGCGGCCATTTCCAGACCCGGACCCGCGGTCAGGCGCGTCGCGGTGCCACCCTGCATCGAAGCCGTCCACAAATCGCCCGCATAGGTGAACACCACGCGATCGCCGCAGACGTCGGGGAAGCGCAGCAGGCGCGTGCCTTCGACGTTCGCGCTCGCGGCCGACGCGGTGGCGGAAGTGCCCGCGGGCGCGGGCGACGTGGCCGGCATGGCACTCGCGGACGAGGCAGGCGCGGAAGCCTCGCCCGATGCGGCCGACGGCGACGAAGTGTGCGAGCAACCAGCCAACCCCGCGGCGCCGGCCAGCAGCGCGCAACCGGCCAGGACGGACTTGCGGATCGTGGAAGACATGGAACGTCCCTCGCATGACGGCACGAAGCGGCAGCTATACGCGGTTTCGGCGATGGCCGCCAGTCCCGTTCGGCAGGCGCGTAACAACGCTTTTTCGAACTCCGTTCGCCCTGAGCGTAGGCCCCGTCTGGCAAGACGGGGCCGAAGTCGAAGGACAGGCGTTTCGACTTCGTTCGCTCCGCTCACTACGCTCAACGCGAACGGGTCGTCTGGAGCGGGCCTCGACCCCATGACTTCGGTCATGGATGGAACCGTCACCGCATTCGCGGCATCATGGTGAACCTGCTTCCCGGCGCCGCCCGGCGCGGCTGAAGCCAACCCTCTTGCTTCCGGAGTCTCCCTTGAGCCAAGCCCAACGGTACTACCTGACCATCGCCAACCTCGCCACCGCGCGCGGTCCCGACCCCGACCTGTCGTTCCAGGGATCGTCGCCGCAGGCTTTCGCCGAAGCGCTGCAGGAGGCGTTGCGCAAGCCCGTCCTGTTCGACCGCTGGAAAGCCAAGCAGCCGGATCCCGACAACGTCGATCCCTCGTTGGCGCCGGACGATCCGAATGCGACCGTCACGGCCGAATTGAACGACCTGCACACCGACGTCGAAGTGGTCACGACGCTGACCCACTCCGTGCTGCGCCATCGCTTGTTCATCCTGATCGGCCCCCACTGGCAATTGCACGACGTCGCGGCCATCCGCTAATCCCTGAACCCGTGGAAGGAGTCACCCCATGCAAGGTTTCAAGACCCGAGTCCTCGCGCTCGCCTGTTGCGCCATCATCGCCGGCGGTGTCGGCATGACCGCGCAAGGCGCCGCGCCTGCCGCCTCAGGCGCCAAGGCCAGCGACATCGCCGCCAATCCGTTCTACAAGCCCTCGACGCTGCCGTTCCAGGCGCCGGACTTCAGCAAGATCAAGGATTCCGACTACCAGCCGGCGATGGAAGAAGGCATGCGGCAACAACGCGCCGAGATCGAGAAGATCGCCAACAACCCGGCGGCGCCGACCTTCGACAACACCCTCGTGGCGATGGAGAAGAGCGGGCAGATGCTGACGCGCGTGATGCTGGCCTTCAGCACGGTGGCCGGCGCGAATACCGACGACACGTTGCAGAAGGTGCAGGAAACCGAGGCGCCGAAACTGTCGGCGCACCAAGACTCGATCTACCTCAACCCGAAACTGTTCGCGCGCATCCAGACGCTCTACAACCAGCGCGATTCGCTGAAGCTCGACCCGGAATCGCTGCGCTTGCTGGAATGGGATTACAAGGAATTCGTGCTCAACGGCGCCAAGCTTTCCGCGGCCGACAAGGCCAAGCTCAAGCAGTTCAACGAGCAGGAAGCCTCGCTGTCCGCGAAGTTCCAGAACAAGTTGCTGGCCGCCGCCAAGGCCGGCGCGCTGGTCGTCGATGACAAGGCCAAACTCGCCGGCCTGTCCGACGCCGAGATCGATGCCGCCGCTGCCGCGGCGAAGGGTCGCAAGCTCGCAGGCAAGTGGGTCATCCCGCTGCAGAACACCACCCAGCAGCCGGCGCTGGCTTCGCTCACCGATCGCGACACGCGCCACCAGTTGTTCGAGAACTCGTGGACGCGCGCGGAAAAGGGTGACGCCAACGACACCCGCGACACGATCGCGCAGATCGCGAAGATCCGCGCCGAGAAAGCCAAATTGCTCGGCTTCGACAGCTACGCGGCGTGGAAGCTGCAGGACCAGATGGCCAAGACGCCGGCCACGGTGATGGATTTCCTCGACAAGCTGGTGCCTGCGGAAACCGCGCGCGCGACGGCCGAAGCCGATGAAATCCAGAAGACCATCGACGCCGACCAGGCCAAGGCCGGCAAGCCCACCTTCGAGCTGGAACCGTGGGACTGGCAGTTGTACGCCGAACAGGTGCGCAAGCAGAAATACGACCTGGACGAGAGCCAGATCAAGCCGTACTTCGAATTGAACAACGTGCTGCAGAACGGCGTGTTCTACGCCGCCAACCAGCTCTACGGACTGACCTTCAAGGAACGCAAGGACATCCCGGTGTGGCAACCGGACGTGCGCGTGTTCGAAGTCTATGGCGCGAATGGCAAGCCGCTGGCGCTGTTCTATTGCGACTACTTCAAGCGCGACAACAAGTCCGGCGGCGCGTGGATGAGCAACCTCGTCAACGAGTCCACGCTGCTCGGCACGAAACCCGTGATCTACAACGTCGCCAACTTCACCAAACCCGCAGCCGGCCAGCCCGCGCTGCTGTCCTGGGACGACGTGATCACCATGTTCCACGAGTTCGGCCACGCGCTGAACGGCATGTTCGCCGACACCAAATACCCGAGCCTGTCGGGCGCGAACACCGCGCGCGACTTCGTGGAGTTCCCCTCGCAGTTCAACGAACACTGGGCGTTGTACCCGAGCGTGTTCGCGCATTACGCGAAGAACTACAAGACCGGCGAACCGATGCCCGCGGCGCTGGTGGAGAAGATCAAGAAATCGCAGTTGTTCAACAAGGGCTACGACATGACCGAGGCCACCGCCGCGGCGCTGCTCGACATGTCATGGCACACGCTGCCGGCCTCCGCACCGAAAGTGGCGGACGTGGATGCGTTCGAGGCCAAGTCGCTCAAGGACAATCATGTCGACCTGAGCTACGTGCCGCCGCGCTATCGCTCCAGTTACTTCCTGCACATCTGGGGCAACGGCTACGCGGCCGGTTACTACGCCTACAACTGGACGATGATGCTGGCCGATGACGCCTTCGCGTGGTTCCAGGAACACGGCGGCCTGACCCGCGCCAACGGCGACCGCTTCCGCCAGATGGTGCTGTCGCGCGGCAACACCGAAGACCTCGCCAGAATGTACGCCGACTGGCGCGGCCGCGCCCCCAACATCAACGCGATGAAGAAGGATCGCGGGTTGGAGGCGGAGAAAAAGTAGAAGCGGCTAGCCACGACCGGCTTTCCGGTAATTAAGGAAAAGGCCCGCTTCGGCGGGCCTTTTTTCAAAACAGATTAAAATCTATTACGATAAAGCTTCTTCAGCATCCATTTCTCCATGACAAATCCAATACACGATTACCTAGATTCGATTGATCTTCCTTGGCGGATGAATCGTGCCTCACTGGTAGAGAAGTATGGAATCACGGCGCACGTTGCGTACGAGTGGAATGTGATTGAACTAAACACACTACATCCATTCGTAAATGGTTTACTCTGGCCTATTTCTGTACAAGCCTTTGACAATTTTTCTCCATTTGTTCCAGCTACTGAATTTTCCGGTCACTCTTATTTCAAGGCAGATGCGCGAGAGAACCTCTATCAAACAACGAATCAACTGATTCCCGTTCTTGGAGATGGCGAGACAACAGGTGCTTCCAATTGCATCGGTCGCAAATGGACATTCGGATCCGCTACAGTTGAACTATTTGCTTGGCCGGCTGAATTACAGCAATGGCCGATGACTAATCATGCCCATGAGCGCGAGCCAAAATTGAAGACGGCATGCGCAATCGCGATAAAGACTGGTTTCCGCTTTTTAATTAGCCCAAAAGACAGGGAGTTGCTGGAGAGTTTTGAACCAATTGTAAAAATCCCAGTTGGAAGGAAACCGTGGAACGACCCGAGTGCTCCTCAGTATGCATTAGAGTTCATTCGCTTACCTGAAGAAAGTTTCAATAACCTTATTGGCGGGATTGGCTACTCTCGCGAAAGATCAGCCTTGATATTTTTTACTACTGAGTTGTATATGGTTACCATGGATGATGTGATTCAATTCCAATTGACACGAATGCTGCCGGCAAAGGGTTTAGGCAGATCTCGACTGGATGTGGTATGCCGATGTGATTATCAAGCGCAGAAGACAAAGGTCTTGGAAATTTGTGCCGCCGACGGACCAGATGATCTCAACGCGCTCGCAATAGATATTGCGGACGCTGTTGATAAGCCGTTGTCAGTCTTGCCTTATTGCTACGACACATAAGCGCATCTTCGCGGATCCAGCATCCGTGCAGTCGCTATCCCCATACATTATTTCGAGCATTGTTTCGTCAGTGCGTGCGGGCGAGCGTCAACGCGCTCGCAACCGGCGCCGGCTCGGTGCGATGCAGGTCGAGTACCAGCACGTCGTTGTCGCCTTCCCGCAACCACACGCCGGGACAGAACAAGCGCTGCTGTGGGCCGATGTGCCAGTAGCGGCCGAGCAGGCGTCCGTTGACCCACAGGTAGCCTTTGTTCCATCCGGACATGTCGAGGTAGCAATCGCCGATTTGTTGCAGGTGCAATGTCGCCTTGAAGAAGATGCCGGGTCGCGCCGGCTTGGCGCGCAATGGATGCAACGATGCCAGCCACGCATCGTCCAGCGGCAGGCTGAAAACCTCCCAATCACGTAGCGGTTCGCCGTCGAGCAGTATCTCGCCCACGATGCCTTTGCGATCGATCATGGCGTGGCCGTAACCGACGTGGCCGAAACTGTCGATGAGGATTTCGAGTGTTCCGGTTTCGCCGGCGTTGCCGGGCAATGCGATCGCGGGATTCGAGTGCAGCGAAGGATGTTCGACGCGTGAAACGGAACCGACGTAGCGGCCGCCCTTGAACACCAGCGCATAGTCCCTTACGCCATCGAGCACGAGCGTACCGCCCCCGCGGATGCGGCGGCGATACAGCACCATGCCCTGCCCCTGTCCGAACAGCAGCTCGTTGCCTTGCGGACGCTCCACGCGTTTCGCCTGCGGCAGGTTGTCCCACAGCGACGCGAATGGCGCCGGCGTGACGGGCGCGAAATCAATTGTTGGCGGCGGTTCCGGGACGTCGGGCAACGGTCGCCTTGCATGCGCCGCGAGCATCGCGCGGAATACGTGGTAATCGGGCGTCGCCACGCCGCGCTCGTCGATAGGCGCACCGTAGTCGTAGCTGGTGATCACCGGCTGGAAGTGCGAACCGTCGTCGTGCGCGTTGGCGCCCGCGCCGAAACCGAAGTTCGTGCCGCCATGCACCACGTACAAATTGAACGAGCGGTTTTCGTCGAGCAGCTTGCGCAGCGTCGCCGCGAAGTCGCCGCGCGCGAAGTCCTTGTCGCCCCAGTGCGTCAGCCAGCCGGGATAGCCTTCGCCCATCCACACCGGCAGTTCGCCCGCAATGTCCTGCGCCGCCACGAAGTCGGTGTCGCCATCGAGGCCGAGCGCAGCCCTCGGCAGATACGTATGCGTCTTGCGCACCTGGTCGAGGCCGTCGGAAATCGAGAACGGTCCGTCGATGCCGTGCTGCTGCCACAGCGCGCGCAGGGCTTCGAGGTAGCCGAGGTTGTCCCCGAACGATGCGTATTCGTTTTCGATCTGCAGCATCAGCACCGGGCCGCCGTTCGCTGCCGTCAGCGGTTGCACGACCGGCGCAATGGTCGCGATGTAGCGGCGCACCGCCGCCATGTAATCGGGATCGTCCTTGTTGCGTACACGGATGTGCGGGTGCCGCAGCAGGTATGGCGGCAGGCCGCCGAAATCCCATTCGCCGCAGATGTACGGCCCCGGCCGCAGGTACACCCACATGCCTTCGTCCTGGCAGATGCGGATGAAACTTGCGAAGTCGCGGCGGCCGGTCGTGAGGTCGAACACGCCGGGCTCGGATTCCAGCGCGTTCCACATCACGTACAGCGAAATGGTGTTGAGCCCCATCGCCTTGGCCATGCGAATGCGATGCCGCCAGTATTCGCGCGGGATCCGGATGGGATGCATCTCGCCGCTGCGGATCGTGAACGGTGCGCCGTCCAGCATGAATTGCCGCGCAGCGAGCTCGAAGGAATGCGGCCGGCCATCCGGCAGAATGTCTGTTTGCGTGAGCGGCACAGGCCGTGTCACCTCCGCGCACGCGGCGAATGCCGACAACGGCGCCAGCACGCTCAGGCGCAGGAAATCGCGGCGTCGCATACCATTGGCGGCTGGCCTAGGGTTCGCATCGCGCGCTTCATCACCCATTGCGTTGGCTGTTCCGGCTGTCCGGGCTGTCATTATGCCAACGTTCGTATATGCAGTTACAATTTATGTATGAAACCAGAGAATGTCCGCCGTGATGATGCGCTTGTCCCGATGAGTCCTTCGCACCCGTTGCACAACAACGGATCGCTGGTGCTTGCGGCCGACGTCGGCGGCACGCACGCGCGCATCGGCTTGCTGCGGGCACGCGCGGGCGCGCATCCGCCGCTGGAAATGCTGGCGCGGCACGTGTACGAATGCGCGAAGTGGCCGGGGCTCGGTGAGATCCTGCAGGATTTCCTCGCCCATCACGCACACAGCCGCGGTCACATCGCGCGTTGCGCGCTGGCGGTGGCCGGCTATCTGCGCGGCGATGAACTGGTTTCAGAAAACCTGCGCTGGCCGGTGCGCATTTCCGGATTGCGCCAGCGCCTGCAACTGGACCGGCTGGACATCGTCAACGATTTCGAGGCGCTGGCCTGCGGCACACGGTTCCTTTCCGCGAACGACAGCGTCGCGGTGATCGACGCGAAGGGCGCGGACGGACCGACCGTCGTGGTCGGACCCGGCACCGGCCTCGGCTGCGCGGTGCTGCTCCCGAACGGCCACGCGCCGCTAGTGATGCCGAGCGAAGCCGGCCATGTCGCGCTCGCGCCCGGCAACGAGCGCGAGATCGAGGTGCTGCGCCGGCTCGGCCGCGACCGCGCCTACGTGCATACGGGCCACGTGCTTTCGGGACCGGGCCTGGTCAACCTGTATCGCGCGCTGGCGGAAATCGAAGGCATTGCGGCGGTTCACGACGAACCGGCGGCGGTCAGCTCGGCCGCGCTTCGCGCCAATGATCCGCTGGCGCGGGCAGCGTTGTCGATGTTCTGCGCGATGCTCGGCAGCTTCGCGGGCGACCTCGCGGTGATGTTCAAGGCGGGCGGCGGCGTGTACCTCGCCGGCGGCATCCTGCCGTACATCCAGGATTTCCTGTTGGCCAGCGACTTCCGCGCGCGCTTCCTCAACAAGGGCGTGATGCAAGCGTTCCTCGCCAACGTGCCGGTGCGGTTGATCGAGCACGGGCAGTTGGGCGTGTTCGGCGCGGCAGCGATGGAGATCGAAGCTGCCGCATGTGCTGATTGAGGGGACCCATTGCCGGAACTTGGCGCTCACGTTCGTCGTCATCCCCGCGGAAGCGGGGATCCAGCGACTTCATTTTTGAAGAGCAAAGACACTGGATAAACGCGCGCCGTCCTTGGCGCGCGCCCTTTGGGCCGCTACTGCGTTCGCGTTTGCAATCCTGCAAACGCAGTCCGCCTTCGCGGGAATGACGAGCAAAAGCAATCGCTACACGCTTTCCTTTCCGGCGGGTTGCCCAAACGACGGCGGCCGATCCTCCAGCGCCGTGCCGAATTGCTTGTTCGGCGTGTCGCCCATCTCGAACACCAGCGTGCCGCCTTTCGCGAGTTCGGCGTGCGCGATCCAGCTTTGCGTCCATGGTCTGCCGTTCCATGTCACCGACTGGATGTAGGGCTTGCCTTTGCCGTTGCCGCGCGCTTCGACGATCAGTTTCCTGCCGCCGCCGACGTCGATCTCCGCGTGATTCACCAGCGGACTGCCGAACACCCAGTTCGTGCTGACCGGATCGACGGGATAGAAACCCAGCGCGCCCAGCACGTACCACGCGCTCATCTGGCCGCAGTCCTCGTTGCCGGCGAGGCCGTCGGGCGCCGCGCGGTACATGGTTTCCAGCAGCGTGCGCACGCGCGATTGCGTCTTCCAGTGTGAACCCGAATACGCGTACAGATACGCGACGTGGTGGCTGGGCTCGTTGCCCTGCGCGTACTGGCCCACCATGCCCGCAATGTCGGGCGGCGCGTTCGCGGGCAACGCGGAACTCGTGGTGAAGAGTTCGTCCAGCTTGCGCTCGAACGTGGCGTCGCCGCCGAACATCTGCATGTAGTGGTAAAGGTCGTGCTGGTTGAGGAAGGTCGCTTCCCACGGATTCGATTCGGTGTAGTCGCGCCACTTGTCGGAATGACCCATCTCGTTGGGCGCGAACGGCATCAACCATTGGCCGTCGGCGCCGCGCGGGACCATGAAGGCGAGCTTGCGGTCGAACAGGTTCCGGTAATTGCGCGAGCGTTCGCGCAGGGTTTTCGCCTCGGCGTGGTGGCCGAGGTTCTCCGCGTAGTGCGCCATCGCCCAGTCGTCGTAGGCATATTCCAGCGTCTTGCTCACGGCCTCCGGTTCCATGTCGCTCGGTAGATAACCCAGCTTGCGGTACCAGCCGAGACCCAGCCAGTCGGAACTCAGCGCGCGGTCGCGGTACACCTGCCATGCGCTCGCGTAATCGATGCCCTTGAACCCCTTGGCCTGCGCTTCGGCGATCACCACGATCGAGTGATAACCGATCATGGTGCCGGTCTCGACGCCTTGCAGCGGCCAGATCGCGGGACCTTGCGGACTCTCGTTGGCCATGCGCACCAAACCTTGCACCAGGTCGGGCACCTTGTCGGGCTGGAACAGCGTGTACAACGGATGCAGCGCGCGATAGGTGTCCCACAACGAATAGGTGCTGTAGTTGTGCTGGCCTTGCGGCAGCGTGTGCACCTTCAGATCCATGCCGCGATAGCGGCCGTCCGCGTCGCTGAACAGGGTCGGCGCCAGCATGGTGTGGTACAGCCCGCTGTAGAACGTGCGCAGCACCTCGTCGGAGTCACTCTGGATGCGGATGCGCGAAAGCTCGCGTTCCCACTGTTCCGCGGCGCTGCGCCGCACGCCTTCGAAATCCCAGTCGGGAATCTCGGACTCCAGATTGCGCAGCGCGCCATCGATGTCCACCGCCGAAATCCCGACCTTGACCAGCAGCGGCGCTTTGGACGGATCGTCGAAATGCAGGGCGGCCTTGAGGCTGTTGCCCTGCGCGCTCGTCGCTGCCGCCAGCGATTTGCCATTCGAATACAGTTCCGCGCGCGCGAACGGACGCGACAGCTTCATCGCGAAGTAGATGTAGCGTCCGTCCGCCCATTCGTGCACGCGCCGGCCGCCGACCAGCGTGTCGCGGCCGACCACGCGAAGTTCCGCATCGCTGACCTTGCACGGAACGTCCGGCTTGTCCTGGTAACCGTGCGCGAGGTCGACCAGCAGATGCCCCGCGCCCGGCTTCTTGAATGTGTAGCGGTGCAGCCCTGCGCGCGCGGTGGCGGTGAGTTCGGCAAGGATGTCGTGATCGGTGAGGTGCACCGTGTAATAGCCGGGCACGCCACGTTCGGACGCCTTGTCGTAGCGCGAGCGATAGCCCTTGCCCGGATGCGCCGCCACGTCCGCCTGCAGGTGCGGACCATGCGCCGCGCCGTCGTAACGCGAGTAATACAGCTCGTCGGGCAGACCGCGCGTGCCGGGTTCCAGCAACACCGCGCCTTGCGCCGGCATCACCAGCACGTCCAGCATGTCGGCGCCGCCGGTGCCGGAAAGATGCGTGTGCGAGAAGCCCATGATCGAGCCGTCCGCCTGGTGATAACCCGAGCACGCATCCCAGCCGGAGTCGTTGGTGTCAGGCGAGAGCTGCACCATGCCCCACGGCACCGTCGCGCCGGGAAACGTGTGGCCGTGCCCGCCGGTGCCGACGAACACGTCGACGTAGCGGGATACGCCCGCGGCGCTTGCTTGCCCATCGCTGCCCTGCTTCGCCGCGCGCGCCGCGGCGAACGCGCCGCGCGGATCGATGCGCTCCAGCAACGCCAGCGCCACCGCGCCTTGCAGGAATCGTCTGCGTGTCACCATGTCCGTGCTCCTCGAATCAGCAATGGATTTTTCAACCGTAGGTTGGGGTGAGCGGCTTCACGCGAACCCCAACGCGACGCGCATCGACGTTGGGGTTCGCCGGATGAATCCGGCGAACCCCAACCTACGATCCTGTGTGCCCTCGCAACAATGCCGGGTGTCGCGCGGCCACGCCTATCACGAGTTCACCAAACAATGAATTGGCCCACGCGAACCATGCGCGGGTGAAATGTGAAGGATCATCCTGGTCGAACGCTTCGTGCATGAAGCCGGTGTCCGCATCGGTACTCGCGAGCCAGTGCAGGCATCTGCGGATCTCGCCGGCGTCGTCGCTGGTCAGCGCGCGGATCATGATCGACATCGGCCAGATCATCCTCAGGCCTTCGTGCGGGCCGCCGATGCCTTGCGCCGCCGTGCCCGAAAAGAAATACGGATTGCGATCGCTCCACGCCAGCGCGCGCGTTGCGCGGTAACGCGCGTCGTCGCGCTTGCAGCAACCGAGATACGGCAACGCCAGCAGGCTCGGCACGTTGGCGTCGTCCATGAAGAGCTGGTTGCCATAGCCATCCACTTCATAGCCCCAACAATCGGCACCGCGATCGTCGCGTATCAGCGCGTATTGCTCGAGCGCCGTCTGCACTTCGGCGGCGAGCGCCTCGCAATCGCGTGCGAAGGCTTCATCGGCGAACAGCGCGCGCACCATTTCCGCCAGTTGCCGCAGCGACACTACCGCGAACGCGTTGCCCGGCACGAACAGCGGATATTTGCAGGCATCGTCGGAAGGCCGGAACATCGAGAAGATCAGGCCGACCGGCTTGCCCGGCCAGCCATCGCCGCCCAGCGCCAGTGTGTCGGTGGGCGACGCGGCGTCGCGCTGGAAACGGTACGGGCCGGGCCCGTGCTTGCGTTGCTGCACACGAAACGTTGCGAGCACCGACCGCATCGCCGCGCGCCAGTCGTCGTCGAACGGCGCGCGGTCGCCTGTCGCCTCCCAGTACCCGTGCGCCAGGCGGATCGTCCAGCACAGCGAATCGATTTCCCACTTGCGCTCGGCCACGCCGGGTTTCATGTCGGTATCGTCGCGCTGCGCCCACGGCAGGTTCGTCTTTGCACGCGGATCGGCCATGAACGCGTTGGCGTACGGATCGATCGCGATGCAGCGCGCGTGCCGGTGGATCAGCCCGCGATACAACCGCGTCAACGCCTCGTCGTGCGCGGCCAGCGGCAGGTACGGCCAGACCTGCGCCGAGGAATCGCGCAGCCACATCGCGTCGATGTCGCCGGTGACGATGAAGGTGTCGGGCTTGCCGTCGAGCGTGCCGGTGTGGACCGTGGTGTCGAGCGTGTTCGGGTAGCAGTTGCCGAACAGCCACGCGAGTTTCGGGTCGCCGATTTTCGATTTGATGCGTTCAAGTTCGCGCTCCACGGCCGGACTGGTGAACTTGCGTTGCGCGGGCGGCGGGCGCTTGCTCGGGAAGTGCCTCGGCGCTGCGCTTGCGTTGTAGCCGGGTGCGAACATGCCGAGCGTGCCGCACGTAGCGGCGGTTCCGAGCAGTTTCAGGAAATCGCGGCGATCGTTCATGGCGAATGCTCAGTGCGGCAAGGCGTCGCGACCGCTGATCGTAAACGAAGCGCTGACGCCCGGCACATTACCGGGCTGTCCGCCGCCGATGAAAACGCGATAACGCCCGGCGGCGACTGCGCGATTGCCCGCGGCATCGACCGTGCTCAACTGGCGCGGCGACAGTTCGAATTCGACGCGACGCTTTTCGCCGGGCGCCAGATGCACGCGCTCGAATCCGACCAGCGCGTGGCGCGGCGGCAGCGACACGTCTGGAGCATCAAGATAAACCTCGGCCACTTCGTCGCCGGCGCGCGTCCCGGTGTTGCGTACCGTCGCGCTCACCTTCAACGTCGTGCCCGCTTCCAATCGCGTTGAGGACAGCGCGGGATCCGCATAGGCAAACGTCGTGTAGCTCAACCCGTAACCGAACGGGTACAGCGGCGTGCCCTTGAAGTAGCGGTACGTACGTCCTTCCATGTCGTAACTGACGTACGGCGGCAGATCGCGCGTCGCGCGGTAGAACGTCACCGGCAGGCGGCCGCCTGGATCATTGTCGCCAACCAGCACCCGCGCGATCGCGGTGCCGCCGGATTCGCCCGGATACCACGCGTCCACGATCGCATCGGCGTGCTGCTGCGCCCAGTCGATCGCCACCGCGCTGCCCGACATCAGCACCACGACCAGCGGCTTGCCCGTCGCGGCCACGCGTTCGAGCAACGCGCGCTGCACCGCCGGCAGCGCGATGTCGGTGCGATCGCCGTGGTCGAAGCCTGGCACGTCCAGCGGCAGCTCTTCGCCTTCCACGTCGGGCGACAAGCCAACAAAGGCCACCACCACATCGGCGTTGCGCGCAGCCGCTTCGGCTTCGGCAAGCTGCGCTTCGGTCGGTGCCAACCACTGCAAGCGAATGCCTTGGTCTTGGCCGCCGTGCTGCATTTCCAGTTCGATTGCGTGTGGTGATATATCCGCAAAATGCAAGGTCGCTTGCATCGGGTTGCCATTACCCGGATTGTCGATGAGCTCCTTGCCATCGACGTACAGCCGCACCGGATCGTGCCCGCGGCAATCGAAGCAGCGGTCGACGTGCACCACCAGCGTGTAGTCGCCCACGCCCGGCGGAACCAGCTCGCCGGTCCAGCGGACCGCGTAGTGATCCGGATCGAGCGACGCGTCCGGCGCCACATGATCCCAATCGAAGTCGATGGTGCGATCGATGCGGGTGAGGCGCGGCTTGCCGCTGAAATCCGCGTGATCGAAATACTCGCCTTTCAGACCCGGCTGGCCATCGCTGTGCAAGGCGGTTTCCGGAATCGGAATCGGCACGCCTGCCGCGATGGACGCGCCTTGCGCATACTGGATGTGATCGGCACCAAAACGTTGGCGCAAACCGTCGAGCGGCGTAACCGGATCGCGGGCGGTGCCGTGGTAATTGGCTTCCAGCGTTTCGACCGTGTCGGCGTTCGGACCGATGACCGCAATGCGCGTGCCGGCACGCAACGGCAGCGTCGCGTGCGCGTTCTTCAGCAGCACGATGGATTCCAGCGCCGCTTGCAACGCGAGCTTGCGATGCGCGGCGCTGTCGATCTGGTCGAGGCCGATGCGCGCATACGCGCCGTCGCGATCACCGCCCATGATGCCGAGCCGATAGCGCGCGGCGAACAGCCGCACCAGCGCGTTGTCCAGCACCGACTCCTTCACGTAGCCCTTCTGCACCGCTTCGCCCAGCGACGCGTAGGCGCTGCCGCAATCGAGGTCGGTGCCGGCTTCGATCGCCGCGGCCGACGATTGCGCATCATCGGGTTTGTAATGATGGAACTGGGTCATGTCATCGATCGCGTCGCAGTCGGAAACGACATAACCCTTGAAATCCCAATCGCCACGCAAGGTCGTGGTGAGCAAGTCTTTGTCCGCACACACCGGCGTGCCGTGCAGCGCGTTGTACGCGCACATCACCGAACCTGCATGGCCTTGCGTCACCGCCGCGCGGAACGCCGGCAGGTAGGTCGCTTCGAGATCGTGCGGCGAGACGTCGACGTCGAAACCGTGACGGCCGTATTCGGGACCACTGTGCACCGCGAAATGTTTGGGCGTGGCGATCGCGCGCGGGTGCGCAGGATCGTCGCCCTGGATGCCGCGCACGAACGCTACGGCAAGCTGGCCGGTCAGGTACGGATCCTCGCCGTAGGTTTCCTGGCCGCGGCCCCAGCGTGGATCGCGGTCGATGTTGATGTTGGGCGACCAGATGGTGAGGCCCTGGTAACGCCCATGCGCGTTGCCCAATCCGACTGCGTCATAGCGCGCGCGTGCTTCGATCGAAACCACCGTACCGACCTGTTGCAGCAACGCGGGATCCCACGTTGCCGCCAGACCAATCGACTGCGGAAACACCGTCGCAAACCCACCGCGCGCAAGGCCGTGCAGGCCTTCGTTCCACCACGTGTACGCCGGCACGCCGAGGCGCGTAATCGCGGGCGCGTCCTCCTGCAACTGCGCGACCTTTTCCTTGAGCGTCAATTTCGCGACCAGGGCTTGTGCGCGCACGGTCGCGTCGTCGGGCGTCGCATGGGCGATCGTCGCAAGCGCGATCACGGCAACCGAACAGCAGACGCACAGAACCGCCTTCATTGCGCGTGGCCCTGCATCGCGTCAGCCACGTCTTCGATCCTGAGCGCCTTGCGCAGCGCGTCGAGAGTCACCTTGCCGTGCACCGTCAACGTCACCTGCTGGCCCGGCAGGATGTCGAAGGCGTTGTCGGAAACCTTGGCGTCGATGTCGCCGAGCGAGATCCACACGTCGTGCGCCAGCTTATCACTGTCGAGCGTCAGGCGGTAACCGTCACCCGTGGTTTCGATCCGCGTGCGAATCTCCGGCAATGGCAACGCAAGGTTCTTCGGCTCATCGAAGAACACGAGGTTGCGCGAAACCTCGCGGCCGTCCACCTGCAAATCGAAAACGGCGAACACCGCACGCGGATCGGCGCCATGCAGCAACTGCGCGTCGCTGAAGGTGCCGACATGTGTCGCCGACAACGGCGGAAGCGTGATGTTGGCTTGCTGCTGCCCGATCACCTTCCCGGAAAAATCCATCACGCGCAGCCGCCATTGCGCAACGACGGGCGTGGTGCGGTCGGACACCAGCGACACGTTCGTGACGCCATGATTGCGCAGCGCTGCGATCAGCAGCGGTGCATAGAAACGCCGCGCGTGGAACTGCAGCGCCTTCCAGCGGCCGTACCAGTCGATGCTGGACCAGGTGATGCCGGGCCACGCATCGTCGAGCTGCCAGTACAGCGAGCCCATGCTGTGCGGCCGCGAGGCGCGCAGGTGTTCGGCCGCCAGCTGGATGCCGTTGGCCTGCATCACCTGGCTCAGGTACGCAAGCGTCGCCAGGTCTTTCGGCTTGCCGAATTCGCGCTCGACGTACTTCAAAAGACGCTGGTTGCCGTTGCCGCTGTCGAACTTCTGGTGCGCGCGCATCACCTTCGAATCGATCGAACGATCCTGCGGCTCGGTGAACGCGTCGATGGTTTGCATCGCCGGCATCGACTGCAGGCCGTATTCCGACATGAAGCGCGGCGTCACGTCGAGATAGGCCGTCACCGGCAGCGCGTCGCCCGACCACACGTTCCAGTAGTGGTAGTCACCATCGTCGATGACGTTGACCGGACCGTCGTAATAGGTACCGGGTGTGCTGGGCCAGTACGGCACGTCGGGCGCGTTCTTCGCGACGACATCGCGCAAGTTGTGGTCGAACAATGTACGCATGCCCTGCTCGATGTGCTGGCGCTGCGCTGCGGTGATCGTCTTCTTGAAGGCCTTGCGGTCATCCCAGGATTCCCAGCCCGTCTCGACCTCGTTGTTGCCGCACCACAGCACGATGCTGGGATGATCGCGCAGTCGCTGCACCTGCTGGATCGCCTCGATGCGCACGTTGTCGCGGAACGCCACGTCGGACGGCGGGATCGCGCCGCCGAACATGAAGTCCTGCCACACCATCAGGCCCAGCCTGTCGGCCGTCGCGTAGAAATCGTCCGGCAGGTAATAGCCGCCGCCCCAGATGCGCAGCATGTTCATGTTGGCGTCGCGCGACGATTCGAGCAGTTGCCGGAACTTCGCTGGCGTCACGCGCGTCGGGAAAATGTCGGGCGGGATGAAATTCGCGCCCTTGGCAAAAATCGGCACGCCATTGACGACGAACTCGAAACTCCTGCCCCACCGGTCCTTTCGGCGGCGCAGCTCGACGCTGCGCAGACCCGTTTCGCGACTCGCACTCGCCAGCACCTTGCCGCCGGCCGTGACCTCGACATGGAAGTCATACAGATTCGGTTTGCCGTAGCCGACGGGCCACCAGCGTTGCGGATGCGAAATCGCCAATGGGATCGCGATGGCGTTGTCGCCGGCCTTCAATGCCACATCGCGTTGGAGCAATTGCGTGCCGCCGTCGGGCGCACGCCAGCTCAACGCGACGTGCGCCGTCGTTACCGCATCGGCGTCGACGTTCAGCTGCACACTGAGCTTTGCAAGATCGGGCGTTACCGACTTCTGCGCAATATGGAAATCCGCCAGCCGCAACGCGTCCCAGCTTTCCAGCTTCACGTCCTGCCAGATGCCTTCGGTGACGACACGCGGACCCCAATCCCAGCCGTATTGGTATGCCGCCTTGCGCACGTAGTTGGCGGTCTGCTTGCCCTTGGGTTCGTCGCCGAACGCCGAATCGAATTCGCCCGGCAGCGCATACGGCTGTTTCAGCAGCCACGGCTGCAGGCGTCCGATCGGCGAGTACAAGTGCACTTCCAAGGTATTGGCGCCGGCGTGCAGCAACGCCTTCACCGGCACGCGCCAGCGCCGGAACATGTTGTCGGCGGCGAGGATCTTTTGACCGTTCAAATATACGTCGGCAAACGTGTCGAGCCCGCCGAACACCAGATCGACATGAGTGCGCGCCAACGTCTCCGCATCGACATCGAAACGTTTGCGGTACTGCCAGTTCGACAATCCCACCCACTGGACCTTCGCTTCGTCGTCGCGCCAATACGGGTCGGGGATCAGCTTCAGTGCCATCAAGTCGGTCTGCGCCGAACCCGGCACGGTCGCCTGCAGCCAGTGCGTCGCCCGCGGGTGATCCTTGGCATGCGCATCACCCGGCGAGATCCGGAATTGCCAACCGGCATCCAGCAATTGCGTCGTCAACGCAGCCGCCAGCGACGGCAGCATTGCGAAACCCGCGAGCGCGAACACCCACCACCGGATGCGCGCACCGGTCATTTCACGATGATCTCGTCGGAGAAGAGCCAGGTGTCGATGCCGTTGACCTGTTGGCCGTAGCGCTGCGCCACCACGCGCACGTAGCGTGCCGTGACGGGCAGCTGCGCCGTGCAGGCGATGTCACGGACCGCCGTGCGCATATCGTCGGGATCGACCGTGATCGACACCATCTGCAACGGCGTCCAGGTCTTGCCATCGTCCGACGTCTCGAACGTCACGCTTTGCGGCAACAGGATCAACGCTTCCGCGTCCTGCAGGAAGCGTGCATCGATCGCGTGCATCTTGGTCGGCTGGCCGAGATCGATCGTGGCGTCCATGTCGGCGCCCTGCCAGCCCGTCCACGCGCCGTCGTCGAAGTCACTGCCAAGGATGCCATCGGTGAGATCGGCGGAATATTTCGCCGAGGGCGGCGTCGCGAACGTCACCGGGTCGCCCAGCGCGAGGTTCTGCACCATGTGGAACTGCTGGCTGGCCTGGTATTGCACGCTGCCGCGGAACGGCGCCACGGTGACCGTCGCCGGCGCGTAAAGATCCAGCACGTCGCCGAACGACGGCGATGCCGACGTGGGTTCGCTGCCATCCGTGGTGTAGTGCAGTTGCAAGTCGTCGAATCCGCGCGCGGCGCGGATGCGCCAACGCTTGTAGGTTGGATTGAAAGCCAGGTGATAGTCGACGATGTCCTTGTTTTCGGGGCCGTAGGCAACGTGCTGGGTGCTCAACCAGCCCTCCTGCGCGCGTGCGTTCACCAGGAAATCCGGCCAATCGGGCGGCGACGTGCTCCACAAATGTTCCGCGATCGCGAACAGCCGCGGGTACAGGCGCGCGTCGCCATTCAGCGGCGTGGCGCGTTCGCTCCACAGCGGCGCGTCGCCGCCGAGCACCAGCTTCGGATGCCTGGCGAGGACCGGATCGTCGAACGGATCGTTGCGATACAAATCCTGCAGCGTCATCCGGTCGATCGGTGTGTCGAGGTAGAACGGACTGGCGATGATGACGCGGTTGCCGTTCGCGAGCGCCTTCTTCGCCTCGTCGGGCCCGCGCCACACTTCCACGACCGCCTGCGGATCCATGCCGCCTTCCATGATCTCGTCCCAGCCGACCAGCGTCTTGCCCTTGCCCGCAAGGTGCGCCTGGATGCGGCGCACGAACCAGCTGTGCAGGCCGGCTTCACCCTGCAAGCCATTCGCCTGCGCCAGCTGCTGGCATGCGGCGCAGTCGGCCCACACGCCTTCCGGCACCTCGTCGCCGCCGATGTGCACGTAGGGCGACGGGAACAGCGCGATCACTTCGTCCAGCACGTTCTGCAGGAACGTGAAGGTCGAATCCTTGCCCACGCAATCGACGTCGCGGAACACGCCCCACGTCGTCGGCACGGTGATCGGCTTGCCGCTGCACGACAACTCGGGATAAGCCGCGATGGCCGCGCTGGTGTGGCCCGGCATCTCGATTTCCGGCACCACCATCACGTTGCGTTCGCGCGCGTACGCCACCACGTCGCGAATCTGGTCCTGCGTGTAGAAACCGCCGTAGCGGCTGCCGTCGGCCTCGGTGCGCCATGCGCCGACATCGGTCAGCTTGGGGTAGCGCTTGATCTGGATGCGCCAGCCCTGGTCATCGGTGAGATGCCAGTGGAACACGTCGAACTTGTAGTACGACATCAGGTCGATCTGCTTTTTGATGAAATCGACCGGATAGAAATGCCGCGCGGTGTCCAGCATCACGCTGCGCCAGGCGTAGCGCGGCGCGTCTTCGATGCTCACCGCCGGAATCGACGGCGGCACTTCCTGTTGCAGCGGCAGCAATTGCCGCAAGGTCTGCACGCCCCAGAACAGGCCTCGCGCGTCGGCGGCGGCAATCGTGACCGTGCGCGGCGTCACCGCCAGCCGGTACGCTTCGTCGCCGCGGATCGACGGATCGATGCGCAGGCTGATCCGGCCGCGCTCCGGCGCCGGCACCACCTTGAGATCGACGCCAGCCTGATCCCGCAGCGCGTCGCGCAGGAAGCCCGCAATCCATTGCGCGCGTGCATCGGCCGGCGCGGCGATCACGTCGCTGTCGCGCAGTTCGAACGCGCCCTGTCCCTGCGTCACGTGCCGCGGCGTGGGCAGGATGTTGAACTGCGCCCGCGCCGCGGGCACGTACGATGCAATCGCGATGCAGAACAGGATGCCGGCCATCACGCGTGACATGCTTTTCTCCACTCAATCCCGGACGCCGTAAAACCGGATGGCGTTGCCGCCGAACAGCGCCGCGCGCTCGTCGCCCGCGAGACCTGCGAGATTGTCCGCCAGATCGAACCAGCGCGAATAGTCGGACGCGAGGTTGACCACCGGCCAGTCGCTGCCCCACAAAAGGCGGCGCGGCCCGAACGTCGCGAGCAGATGCTCGACATACGGCCGCAGGGCGCCGGGATGCCACGCGTCGCCGGCTTCGGTCACCAACCCGGAGAGCTTGCAGCTCACGTTCGGCAATTCGGCCAGCGCGGCGATTTGCGCGCGCCAGGGATCGATCACACCATGCGCGATGTCTGGCTTCGCGGCGTGATCGATCACGATCCGCAACGCCGGATGCCGTTCGGCGAAACGCAGGAGATGCGGCAAATGCCGCGGCTTCACCAGCGCATCGAAGCACAGATCGTGCGCGATCATCGCTTCGATCGCCGGCATCAACGATGGTTGCAGGATCCAGTCGTCGTCGGGCAGATCCTGCAGCATCGGCCGCAAACCGCGCAGTTTCGAGTGCGATGCCAAGACGGCGATGCGGTCGGGCGCATCGCGCGCGGACAAATCCACCCAACCGACCACACCTGCGATGCGCGCATCGCCATGCGCCAAATCCAGCAACCATGCGGTGTCGCGCTCGCTTGGCTGCGACTGCACCGCGATCACGGCGTCGATACCCGCGGCACTCGCCTCGCGCCACCAGTCTTCTGGCAGGAAGTCGCGATGGATCACGGCCAGTTCCGGCGGCGGCCACGTGCAATCGTTGCGGCCGATCCGCCAGAAATGCACGTGCGCATCGACCGCCATCACGACCGGATCGCTTTGCACTCACCCGGAGCGATGATTCGCCACGCACAGCGCCCGCATGCCGACAACCCGCGCGCGCCGAGAAGAGCCCCGGCCTTGGCCGGGGCAAGCACTCGACGCTGGAGTTCGTCAATCAAGTTTGTAGTTGATGGTCAGGAAGACCTGGCGGCCGCTGTAGTCGTCGCCCTGTGAGGTCGGGATGAATTCGAAACCGCCCGAGTAGTACCCGATCGGACCCACCTTGTCGAAGATGTTGTTGATGGTGAGGGTCATCTTCACGCGCTTGTCGAACTGGTAACCCACCGACCCGCTGTAGATGACCCACGGCGGATAGTTGCCCTTGAAGACAACGCAATTGGGATCGCCGGCCGACGGGATGATGCCGTTGGGCAGCACCTCGCAACCGTTGTAGTTCTGCTGTTCGACGCCGCCCCAGCGCAATCCGTACAGCGTCGCATTCCATGGCCCCCTGTTCCAGGCCAACGATGCGGTCATGCGGGTTTCGACGTGCTGGTTGCGCTGGTTGAGCAGGGGATCGGTGGGCAGCGTGCGCGACTCCCACTTCAGGTTGTTCGTGTAGTTGAGCTGAAACTTGAAATCGCCCCAGCGTTCGGTCTGCCAGGCGTAGTCCACTTCGGCATCGACGCCGCTGACGGATTGGTAGGATTCGTTGATCGGACCGGTGAAGACCGACAGGATATTGCCGTTGGCATCGCGAACGACGTTCGCGATCGCTTCCTGGCAATACGCCGAACCCGGGACGTGCGCGGTGTAGGGCGCGCCGGACACCTGCAGGCCGGTGAGGCAACCGGCCTCGTCGGTCAGCATTTGGCTCAGGCCGATCCAGTTGATCATGTTGTTGACGGTCATGTGCCAGTAATCGGCCTGCACCGTAAGGCCTTGCACACGCGGGATGTCCCACACGAATCCGTAGGTCCAGGAATGCCCCGTCAGCGGCAGGAGGTTCGAATTGCCGCCGGAAATCTGATTGAAGTACGTCGAATGCTGGGTGGCCTGGCAGACGTGGTCGCCGGTCTTGATGCACTCCAGCGGATCGGAATAAATGCCGACCGTGGTCGAAGACTGTCCCAGGTAGATCGCATTCAGGTCCGGCGCCGCGAAGTTGGTGCCGTAGGTGCCGCGCAGCAACAGGCCTTGCAGCGGCCGCCACTCGATGCCGGTATTCCAGGTCCGGGCGACGTCCGCGATGCTGTGGTCGTGGTACTTGTCAATACGGCCCGCGATGTCCCAGGTGAGTTGCGACGTCAGCGGCACACGGAATTCGGTGCCGAAGGCATAGTGCATCCGGGTGCCTCCACCCGTGTTGTAATCCTGGAACGGGTCGCCGAAATTGACGGTATTGCCGCGCGGATCCGGATTCAATTCGAAGCCTTCGTGGTCGGCTTCCAGCACGGCCGCCCAGCCCACCGGCTGGTCGTCCCACGGAACATGGAACAGATTGCCATTGACACTGAACGAGGCATTGTCCCGCCACGAGGCCGAGCTGTTGGTGCCGGCCACGCCGAAGGTCGAATATTCGGCCGGCGTGATCGGATTCCAGTAGCGCTGCTGGTTGATGTTGTAAACCGGATAGGTCGTTCCGTTGATCGTGGTGGTGCCGAGCTGCGGGCCGAAGAAGAAGTTGAACATGCCCTGTTCGTTGAGGCCCGTGTAATCCTCGTGCACGAGGTACTTCTGGCTGCCGAATTCCAGGTCCCAGTTGAAGCGGTCGTCCAGGAAACCGCCTTTCAATCCTGCGCGGATGTCCCAGTTCTTCTCGTTGTCATAGGTGTTGGCCTGGGTACCCATTTCCGCATACGTGAGCTGGCGCAGGTAACTGGTGATGATCTGGCCGCTGCCCTGGTCGTAGAACGGCATCGGAAGTCCCCCCATCGGATACGCGAACGGCCGCTGGGTTTGGGAAATGCCATGGTTGACGTACAGCGCGATGGACCCGTAGGCATCCAGATCGGGGGTGATTTCGTAATCGCCGTAGATGTAGCCGTTGTTGGCGCGGAATCCCGGCGAAAGCACCCAGTTGCGGAACAGGTCGTGTTGGGTGCAGTAGTAACCGTGATCCGTGACCGGGCCCGTCACCTGATCGCCGTTCGTGCCGATGGTCTGGTAATGGGCCAGCGAGAAGTACTGGAACTGGCTGCACGAACCCGCCGGTGGCGTGATGTAGTTGCCGTTGACGTCGTACAGCGAGATCGCATCGTAGGTGTGGTAACCGAACATCCGTGCACTCGGGCTCCAGTCACCGTAACCGGCGTCCGCCTCGGAATCCGCCCAGGGACGATCCTTGCCCCACAGCGGCGAGCGGTTGGTGTGCTGGAGGCTGTACACGATGTGCCACTTGTCCCCGGAGTGGCCTCCCGACCAGACGAAGTCGCCGAATTGCTCGCCGCCGCGGGTGTCGCCGCCCATCTGCAAACTCAAGTCGTCACCCTGGTACTGCTTCTTCAGGGTCACGTTGACCACGCCGGCCAGGGCGTCGGAGCCGTAGATCGCCGAGGCGCCGGTGGCAAGCACCTCCACGCGGTCGATCATGCCGGTCGGGAGGTTGGCCGCATTCTGGAAGTTGAAATGGTTGCCGTCGCCGTTCTGCGGCTGCGGATAATCCACTACCCGATGGCCATCGATCATGAGCAGCGTGAACTGTGGTCCGAGGCCGCGCAAGTTGACCGTGCGTGCATTGACCGCCGTGCTGCCCCAGGTCGTGGGGCGGGCCATGAAATCCGAATTCCCGGTCGACTGCGGCAGTGACTGCAGGAATTGGTACAGCGTCGTGTAGCCCTGCGCCTTGATCTGGGCGCCGGTGATGACCTGGACGGGTGCCGGGCCTTCGATTTCGGAGCGCGGAATGCGCGACCCGAGCACCGTGATCTGCTTGAGCGTCTTGGGCTTCGATTGGCCCGAACCGGAAGGCTGCGTTTGCGGAGACGCCTGGTCGCCGGCGGTCTGCGCAAAGGCGCCCAAGGGCAGCAGCAACGCAGCGGACAGCGCGAGCGCGAGGACATTGCGTCGATACGTGACGTGTTGCATGGGCGAAACCTCCATGGAGCGGCCTGAACCCATCGGTTCAATTTTGAGCCAGTGATGCACCAATGAAACCCCCGTGCGGCGCATGGTAAAACCTTCGAACGGCCGTGGGAAGTCCCTGCCGTTGCCGGAAGTTGCTGCGATGCAGCGGAGTTGGACGTCTAATGCCGCACGGCGGGAATGCGCAAGGTCCATGCCGGCGCGTTCGCCAGGCGGCGCCGCGCGGCCTTGGGCAACTCGACGCGAAAGCCCGACCCGCGCGGCTGCCACGCCAGCGGCTCCGGCACGCCCAACACTTGCAGATGCGCACCCGCCGCAGGCTGGAAGCTGCGCAATTCGATGCTCTCCGGAGGCGCGTGCTCATCCGCGTCGGCAAGCCAGATCGCGTTGACGCTGCCGTCCTTCATCTGCGTGAAACGGAATTTGCCTTCCTGGTAAGGCGCGATGGCGTGGCTCGCATGGATCGCGGAGCCGTTCACCTGCATCCATTCGCCGATCGCCTTCAACCGCTCCAGTGCGGTCGCGGGTAACTCACCGTTGCCTTTCGGACCGATGCCCAGCAGCAAATTCCCGCCCTTGGCGACGATCTCGACCAGCGTGTGCACCAGTTCGCGCGGCGACTTGTATTTGTCGTGCGGATTCCACGACCACGAATCGCCCATGGTCATGCAGGTTTCCCACGGATACGACAGCGGGTGCTTAGGAATGGTCTGCTCGGGCGTGCGGTAATCCTCGTACGGCCCGCCGTCAGCGCGATTGACCAGGATGATGCCAGGCTGGTTGCGGCGCGCGGTCGCGGCGAGACGCGGCATGTCGATGTCCTGCGCCCACGGCACTTCCATGCCGTAGGCCTTGGCATCGGGATGATCTTGCGCATTCACCCAGCCCGCGTCCAGCCACATCAGGTCGATGCGTCCGTACTGCGAGGTGATCTCGTCGATCTGCCTGTGGGTGAACTCGACGAAGCGCTTCCACATTTCCGGATACTTGCGCACGTCGTAGTTGTTGTTGCGCGTCGGCGTGGCCCAGCGCGGCGACCAGTAATCGGGCGTGTGCCAGTCGGCCTTGGAGAAATACGCGCCGATGCCGAAGTCGCGCGCGCGGAACGCATCGAACAATGCCTTCGCGACGTTCGCTTTCGGATTCGTATGGAATGGCACGTCCGGCGCGGTGATCCTGTAGTCCGTCGTCGCCGTGTCGAACATGCAGAAGCCGTCGTGGTGTTTGGTGGTGAACACCACGTAGCGCATGCCGGCCGCGTACGCGGCGTCGGCCCATCGCGCGGGATCGAACTTCACCGGGTTGAAGGTTTTCGGCAGTTGTTCGTAACGCCGCTTCCATTCGACGTAACCGACACCGTCGGGACGCTTGCACCACGGCTCGTCCTCGGAGCACAGCGTCCACGACTCGACGATGCCGAGTTGGCTGTAAGTGCCCCAGTGCAGGATCAGGCCGAATTTCCAGTCCGACCATTGCGCGAGCTTCTTGACGACCAGCGGATCGGTTTCCGGAATGTAATCGTCGCTTTTCGTCTTTGCCGGCGCGGCGGCAGCCAGCGCCGGACGAACGCCGGCGCGCGTCAGCAATGCCAGCGCGGCGGCGCCTTGCAGGATTTCACGACGTGTGGGCATGACGACTCCTACCCTCTCGTCATTCCGGGGCCGCCGCAGCTTCATCGCGGCGGAACCCGGAATCGGGTGCCTTGTACGTCAACGCATTACAACAAAGGCACTGGATTACGCGCGGCTCCTGCCGCGCGCCCTTCAGGCCATCGGCTTCGCCGATGTTCGCTTCGGCATCCTGCCTACGCAGTCCCGCCTTCGGGAATGACGAAGTGGTGATTGATGGTTTCATTAGTCGGCGGTTTCCGATTTTGTCTCTGGATGGAACAGCTTGATCGGCCCGTCCAGTTCCAATGCGATCACGGTCACATCCGGATCGAGCGCGTAATCGGGCACATCGATCGCCAGCATTGCCGGCGCGCCACCCAGCGTTGCACCCAGCCGCTGCGGATTGAGCATCGTGCCGTTGCCGACCACGCGCGCGACGAGTACGCGGTTCGCGAGTCCCTTCAGCAACACGGCGCCGCCGGGCTTGCCGTCCACGAACAGGTACAGCGTCTTGCCGTCTTTCGAAAGCGTGCTGTCGCCGAGGTAGTAGTCGTGCGGGATGCCGGCCTGGCTGCCGTAGATCGCTTCCTGGTTCTTCTTCACCCAGCGCCCGACCTGCCGCAGCGTGTCGGCTTCGATCTTCGGGATCGTGCCGTCGGCGCGCGGGCCGATGTCCAGCAAAAGATTTCCGCCCATGTCGAGCGTGCCGGAAAGAATCCGGATGATCTCGTACGGCGTCTTGAAGTGATCGTCGTTCGGCTGCCAGCCCCACGAATTGTTCATCGTGAGGCACAGCTCCCAATATTTGTCGGGCGGCCGTGTGATCGGCACGCCCTGCTCCGGCGTGCCGTAATCGCCGAAACCGGGCAGACGTCCATTGATGATCGCGTCGGGAGCGTGCGCGCGGATCCAGTCGTGCAGCGCCTGCGCGTGCCATTCCTCCGCACTGTGTTCCCAGCCGCCATCGAACCAATAAAGATCAGGATGGAAGCGGTGCGTCAGGTCATGCACCTGGTCCTGGTAATACGTGACGAAGCGCTGCCAGCGCGCCGGATCGTCCTTGATGTCGTAACGCGGATGCCCTTGCGTGAAAGCCGGATACAGCGGCGACGACCAGTCGATCAGCGAAAAATACAGTCCGACCTTCAAACCGTCCTTGCGCAACGCGTTGACGAATGGGGCGACCAGATCGCGATGCGCCGGCGTGTCCTTCACGACATTGAGGCCCTGCTTGGTGTCCCACAGCGCCATGCCGTCGTGGTGCTTCGACGTCAGCACCGCGTACTTCGCACCGCTGGCCTTGATCAAATCCGCCCACGCCTGCGGGTCGTAGTGGCTGGCGGTGAAGCCCTTCGCCTGCTTCATGTAATCGGCGTAGGAAACGTAGCCGTCGAAGAACGACCACGATTCGGTGATGCCATCGACCGCGTAGATGCCCCAGTGGATGAAGATGCCGAACTTGGCGTCGGCGAACCATTGCATGCGCGCGGCCTTGGCGGCCTCGGCTTGGGCCTGCGCATCGCTGGGTGCCATCGCCGGCTTCGCGGCCAATACCGGCCCCGCCGCGCAAGCCAATGCCCATACCAAAGCACCGGAAAGGATCCTTTTCATCGCACGCTCACGCCGTCAGGTCCCGGGAAATCGCCGCCACCGCTTCGCGCAATGCATCCAGCGCCGCCTTCATCGACACCTTGACGGGCCGGCGCTCGACGTACGGAATGGTCAGCGCGCCTGCCGCGGCTGCGTGCCGCAGGATCGGCGCGGAAAGGTCTGTCACCGCATCGACGTCGCCGCTGGGCAGCGTCGCATAACCCTGCGTGCGGATCTCGTCAGCCTGCGCGACGAAGCGTTTGCGCTTGTGCAGCGTGCCAGCGGCGTCCATCAACGCGAGCCAGTGCTCACGCACCTCGTCACTCTGGAACGCGAACAGTACCGCGCCCGAGGTGGAACGCGACAGCGGCAGCCGATGGCCCACGCGCACCACGAAACCGATGTCGTCGGGCGGATCGATGCGCGCTATCACCACCATCTGGTCGCCCGAGGCGACCGCGAGGTGGCACGGCTGCAGGACTTCGCGCGCCAGCCGGTGCATCACCGGCAGCGCGGCTTCGACCAGCGATTTCATCGGCGGCCGTTCCATGCCGAGCAGGAACAGGCGATTGGTCAGCGCGTAGCCCGAATCGTTCTCGCGCGCGATGTAGCCGCGCTCCTCCAGCACCTGCAGCATCCGGAAGATTTCGCCCTTGGAGTAACCGATCGCCGAGGCGACGCCGGTCATCGTCAGCGGCGCATGCGCGCGTGCCAGCAGTTCCAGGATGTCGAGGCCCTTGTCGAGGGCGGGCGCGCGATACTTGGCTGGCTTGTTGGTCATGATCGTTCCCGCTCGTCTTGACAGCGCGTGGCGTCCGCCCCTGTGCATTGGCGAAGTAAGATTTTATATTTACAACGCAACGAATCACAAGCTAGTATCGGACGCGTATCGTCGCCGGGCAAGCGCTTGGGTCCTCTGCCTTTGCTCGTCATCCCGGAATCGCGAAGCGATATCCGGGATCCAGCGTCTTTCATGTCGCCAGGAAGACACTGGATTCCCGCTTTCGCGGGAATGACGACCCAAGAGATCGCACTCGCCTTGCGCCTCGGCGATCATCGTGATGATCGGGCCTCAAGCGCAGGAAACGCCATGGAACATATCGACGGCGCGATCGTGCCAGATGACGCGGGGACATCTTCTCGCGCACGCGCATCGCTGCTCGCGTTCGCGCTGATCGTCGGGCTGTTCTTCCTGTGGGGCGTGGCCAACAACCTCAACGACATCCTGATCAAGCAGTTCAAGAACGCGTTCACGCTCAGCGATTTCCAGGCCGGGCTGGTGCAGAGCGCGTTCTATCTCGGCTATTTCCTGCTGGCGATCCCGGCCGGCGTGTGCATGCGCCGCTTCGGTTTCAAGAGCGCGATCTTCATCGGCCTGCTGCTGTATGCGCTGGGCGCGCTGCTGTTCTGGCCCGCCGCCGCCACGCAGACCTATGCGATCTTCCTGTGCGGCTTGTTCGTGATCGCGAGCGGGCTGTCGTTCCTCGAAACCTCGGCCAATCCGCTGGTCACGGTGCTCGGCCCGCCCGAGGGCGGCGCGCGCCGGCTGAACTTCGCGCAATCGTTCAACCCGCTGGGGTCGATCGCGGGCGTCCTGATCGGGCGCAATTTCATTTTCAATGGCGTCGAGCACACGCCGCAGCAACTTGACGCGATGACGCCGACCGCGCGGCACGCGTATTTCGTCAGCCAGTCGCTGACGGTGCAGACGCCGTACCTGGTAATCGCGTGCGCGGTGATCGCGTTCGCGCTCATGATCGCGATGGTGCGGTTTCCGGCGCACGGCGAAGACATCGCCGACCACGCCAGCGGCGCGCGCCATTTCGGCCACCTGCTGCGTGACCGGCATTTCCTGTCCGCGGTCACCGCGCAATTCTTCTATGTGGGCGCGCAGGTCGGCGTGTGGAGCTACCTGATCCGCTATTGCCAGGGCACGATCCCCGGCACGCCGGAACGCCGCGCCGCCGATTATCTGATGGCGTCGCTGGTGCTGTTCACGCTGGGACGTTTCGCCGGTACCGCGCTGATGAAGTTCGTCGCGCCGCGCAACCTGCTGGCGTTGTTCGCCGTCGTCAACATCGTGTTGTGCGCGATCGGGGTAGCGCTGCCCGGCTTGCCGGGCCTCGTCGCACTGGTCATCGCGAGTTTCTTCATGTCGGTGATGTATCCGACGATCTTCGCGCTGGGCGTGGACGGCTTCAGCGACAGCGACCGCAAGCTCGGCGCGTCGTTGCTGGTGATGGCGATCATCGGCGGCGCGGTGCTGACCGCGCTGATGGGCGCGGTGTCGGATGCGGCGGGGATCGCCCGCGCGATGCTGGTGCCGCTGGGCTGTTTCGTCGCGGTGTTGCTGTTCGCGATGCAACGTGTACGTTCGCGGGCGTGAACGCCGTGCGCCTCTATTACGCGCTCGACCTCAAGGACGACCCGGCATCGGTCGCCGAGTACGAACGCTGGCACCGGCCGGAAAACATCTGGCCCGAGATCGTCGAGTCACTGCGTGCGGCCAGCATCCGCAACCTTGAAATCTTCCGCGCCGGCAACCGGCTGGTGATGGTGATGGATGTGCCCGAGGATTTTTCTTCGGACGCGAAAGCAGTGGCCGACGCGGCCGATCCGCGCGTGCAGGCGTGGGAAGCATTGATGTGGCGTTTCCAGCAGCCGCTGCCGTTCGCGAAGCCAGGCGAGAAATGGGTGGCGATGACGCGGATGTTTTCGCTCGAGCAAACGTTGGCTGAGCGCAAGAATTAGCTTGTACTCCCTCTCCCCCGAGGCTTCTCTCGGGGGAGAGGGCTGGGGTGAGGGGGCAGCACTTCGCCACGCCGGAACGCTCCGACACGTTCACAGCATTCCCCCTCACCCCTGCCCCTCTCCCCCAAACGGTGAAGCCGTTTGGGGGAGAGGGGATTCGGGCTGCCACGCAGGCCCATCCGGCCACGCGAATTCGCGCAACGACGCTTCGTGCATTTCCGTCGAGAACCCCGGCGCCGTCGGCGCGAGATAGCGCCCCTCGCGAATCCGCACCGGGTCGGTGAAATGCTCGTGCAGATGATCGACGTATTCGATCGCGCGGTCTTCCATCGCGCCGCTGATGGCGACGAAATCCGCCATCGCGAGGTGCTGCACCATCTCGCACAGGCCGACGCCGCCTGCGTGCGGGAACACGCGCACGCCGAACTTAGCGGCCAGCAGCAGGATCGCGAGGTTCTCGTTGACACCGCCCACGCGCGCGGCGTCGATGTGCAGCAAATCCACCGCGCGCGCCTGCAGCAGTTGCTTGAACATCACGCGGTTGTGGGTGTGCTCGCCGGTCGAAACCGGCACCGGCGCCACCGCGCTGCGGATCGCGGCGTGGCCGAGCACGTCGTCGGGGCTGGTCGGTTCCTCGACCCAGGCGGGACGGAACGGCGCGAGTTCACGGATCCATTCGATCGCAGGCGCGACGTCCCAGCGCTGGTTGGCATCGATCGCGATCGCCACGTCTTCGCCCACCGTCGCGCGCGCGATGGCGAGGCGGCGAATGTCGTCGTCGAGGTTTTCACCGACCTTCAGCTTGATGGTGCGGAAGCCGTCCGCGACCGCCTGCCGCGCCAGCGCTTCCAGCTTGTCGTCGGAATAGCCGAGCCAGCCGGGCGACGTGGTGTAGGCGGGGTAGCCGCGTTCCAGCAACGCGGTGATGCATGCGTCGCGATGCGGCTGCGCGCGGCGCAGGATCGCGAGCGCCTCGTCGTGCGTCAGCGCATCGGTGAGATAGCGGAAGTCGATCGCGGCGACGATCTGCTCGGGTGTCATCTCGGCGATGAACCGCCACAGCGGCAATCCGGCGCGCCGCGCAGCCAGGTCCCACGCGGCATTCACGACGCCGCCGATGGCCATGTGCATCACGCCCTTTTCCGGACCGAGCCAGCGCAGATGCGAATCGCTGGTGAGGCTGAGCGCGAAACCGCCGAGATCGTCCAGCACGGCATCGATGCCGCGCCCCACCATCAGTGGCGCCAGGGTGCGCACCGCCGCGGCCTGCACTTCGTTGCCGCGTCCGATGGTGAACACCAATGCGTACCCGGCGAGTTTCGCGTCGTCGGTGCGCAGCGTGATGTAGACGGCCGAATAATCCGGATCGTGGTTCATCGCGTCCGAACCGATCCTGCCGCGCGACGTCGGAAAACGGACGTCGTGCACTTCCAGCGCGACGATGCGCTCTGCCCGGCTGGCGGTTGGCGAAGCCGCGTCGCGCGCGTCCATGGCCGTCATCGCGCCGCCACCACCCACTGGCGTTGAGTGCCCAATCCGACGATGCCGAGTTCCATCACGTCGCCCGGCTTCAGATAGACCGGCGGTTTCTGGCCCAGGCCCACGCCCGGCGGCGTGCCGGTCGAGATCACGTCGCCGGGTTCGAGCGTCATGTAGCAGCTGATGTGGCTGACCAGCGCCGCGACATCGAACACCATCGTGCGCGTGTTGCCATCCTGGTAACGATGGCCGTTGACGTCGAGCCACATGGACAAAGCTTGCGGATCGGCAATCTCGTCGCGCGTCACCAGCCACGGCCCGAGCGGCGCGAAGGTGTCGCAACTCTTGCCCTTCACCCATTGGCCGCCGTGGTCGAACTGGAACGCGCGTTCGGACACATCGTTGACAATGAGGTAGCCCGCGACATGACCGAGCGCGGCATCGCGCGGCACATTGCGCGCGGTGTCGCCGATCACCACACCGAGTTCGACTTCCCAGTCGGTTTTCTCCGAGCCCGGCGGAATCACCACGTCGTCGAACGCGCCCACGATCGCGCTGGTCGCCTTCATGAAGATCACCGGTTGCTGCGGTACCGGCTGGCCCGATTCGGCCGCGTGGTCGGCGTAATTCAAACCCACGCAGATGATCTTGCCGACGCTTCCGACCGGAGCACCGAAGCGCGGCGTGCCATCGACTTTCAACAGCGCGTCGGGATCGAGCGCGCGCAGGCGTTCGATGCTTTCGTTCGTCAACGCCCCACCCGCGATGTCGTCCACGACCTGCGACAGGTCGCGCAGCACGCCCCGCGCATCCAGCATGCCCGGCTTTTCGCGTCCCGCCTCTCCGTAACGCACCAGTTTCATTGCAACCCCTAATCGGTCCAGCCGCCGTCGATCACGTGGATCGCGCCGGTGGTGAACGACGACTCGTCGGACGCGAGGTACACCGCCAGCGCGGCGATTTCTTCCGGCGTGCCCAAGCGACCCATCGGCTGGCGATCGATGAAGCTTTTCCAGACCGCGTCGGAATCGCCGCCCAGCGCGGCCACACGCTGTTCCAGCGACGGCGATTTCACGGTGCCGGGGCAGATCGCATTGCAGCGCACGCCGCGCGCCACGTAGTCGGCGGCGATGGCCTTTGTGAGTCCGATCACCGCGGCCTTGGTCGCGCCGTAGGCAAAGCGGTTGGGCACGCCCTTCACGCTGGACGCAGCCGAGGCCATGTTGACGATGCTGCCGTTTCCGTGCGCCAGCATGCCGGGCAGCACCGCCTTGCAAAGATGGAACATCGAATCGACGTTGATCGCGAACGAGCGCCGCCACGCGTCGTCATCGGTGTCGAGGATGGTTCCGGCGTGCACCCAGCCGGCGCAGTTGAGCAGCACGTCGACCACGGGATTCGCATCGATGAGCGCGGCGATTTGCGCGGCATCGGTGACGTCGAGCGTCGCCGTCTGGACCGCATTGTTTTCCGCAGCCAGCGATTGCAGCGCCACCACGTCGATGTCGGTCGCCAGCACCTGCGCGCCTTCGCGCGCGAAAGCCAGCGCGGTCGCGCGGCCGATGCCCGCGCCGGCCGCGGTCAACAGGCAATGCTTGCCTGCGAGCCGTGCGCTCATGCCGCCGCACCGGGCACCGGCGCGACGGCGTCGATGATCCCGGCCCCGCGCAGGCGCGGCCAGATGCGCGTAGGCAGCCGCTGGCTGCTGCGCGCGATCGCGCTCTCCACTTCCATCACGTTGCGCAGCCCCGCGACCACCGCACACACGGCGGGATGGGCGGCGGGAAACTGCAGCGCCGCCGCGCCCACGTCCACGCCTTCTTCCGCGCAGATCGCGTAGATGCGGCGCGCGCGTTCCAGCGTGCGCGGATCGGCCGGCGCATAGTTGTAGGTCGAACCGGGGCCGTGCGGATCGCCGAGCAGGCCAGAGTTGTACGGCCCCGCGACGACGACCTTCACGCCGCGGCGCTGTGCTTCGTCCAGCAGCGGCAATGCCGAAGCCTGCTCGAACAGCGTGTAGCGCCCGGCCAGCATGATGCAGTCGAGATCGAAGCGCGGCATCACCTCCATGCAGACTTCGATTTCGTTGACGCCGATGCCGATCGCATCGACCGCGCCCTGCGCGCGGAGACGCGCCATTGCAGGCAGCGCTTCGTCCAGCGCCTGCCGCAACATGCGCGGATGGTTGTCGCCATGCGTCAGCCGGCCGACGTCATGCAGGAACAGGATGTCCACGCGATCACGCTGCAGCCGTTCGAGGCTGCTCTCGAATGAACGCAGCACGCCGTCGCGGCTGTAATCGAACACCGCGCGGCTGCCGTGCACCGCGAAACCATCGGTGATGGTTTCGCTGCGCGCGGGATCGGATTCGATGCGGCGCCCGACCTTGGTCGAGACCATGCACGCGGCGCTGCGCGATTCCGCGAGCATCCGTCCCAGCCGCTGCTCGGCGAGCCCGTGTCCATAGAAAGGCGCCGTGTCGAAGTAGCGCACGCCCAGCCGCTGCGCGCGCTCCAGCGCGTCCTGCGCTTCGTCTTCGCCCACTTCGGCATACAGGTTGCCGATGGGTGCGGTGCCGAAGCCCAGCCCCGAGACGCGCACGCGCCGCGCCACATCCGCGCGCTGGCCGGCGCCGGCCGAGTCGTCGACGCGCGACGCGCACACGGCGGCGTCATTGGCCACCGCGGCGAGCCTCGGCTGGATCAGGGGTCACGACCCGTGGTTTCATGGGTGGATTATAACTCCATATACGCAACCGGCGTGTGCCGCACGTCATGCGACGTGTCATGATTCGCGCGACCACCGGCACCTCGAGGACTCCGCATGAACCCGCGTCGCCATTTCCTGAAAGCCGCCGCGCTCGGCACCGCCGCCGCGGCACTGTCGCCGATGGCCGACGCGGGCGGCGGCACCGCAAAGCCTGCGGCCAAAACGGGCACGGTTCGCGCGGTGTCGACCTGGGATTTCGGCATCGCGGCAAATCACGCGGCGTGGGCGATCCTTTCCAAGGGCGGTGCTTCGCTCGACGCCGTGGAAGCCGGCGCGCGCGTGCCCGAGGCCGACATCCGCAACCACAGCGTCGGACTCGGCGGCTATCCCGATCGCGACGGCCATGTGACGCTGGACGCCAGCATCATGGATGCCGAAGCCAACTGCGGCGGCGTGGCCTGCCTCGAACACATCGAACATCCGGTCTCGGTCGCGCGGCTGGTGATGGAAAAAACGCCGCACGTGCTGCTGGTCGGCGAAGGCGCGCTGCAATTCGCCTTGAGCCAAGGATTCAAGAAACAGAACCTGCTGACGCCGGCCGCCGACAAGGCATGGCACGAATGGCTGAAGACGTCGCACTACAAGCCCGAGATCAACAGCGAAGTGCGCGACTACGGCGCGGGCGTGCCCATCGACAAGCACAACCACGACACCATCGGCATCCTCGCGCTGGACGCGCACGGCAAGCTGGCCGGCGCCTGCACCACCAGCGGCGCGGCGTGGAAGATGCGCGGCCGCGTGGGCGATTCGCCGATCATCGGCGCGGGGCTGTACGTGGATGGCGAAGTCGGCGCAGCGACCTCCACCGGCATGGGCGAGGAAGTGATCCGCAACGCCGGCTCGTTCCTCGTGGTGGAACTCATGCGCCAGGGCCGCACGCCAACCGAAGCCTGCAAGGAAGCGGTGCTGCGCGTGCTGCACAAGCATCCGTCGACCGCGCGCACGACGCAGGTCGCGTTCCTGGCAATGAACAAGGACGGCGAAGTCGGCGGCTACGCGATCCAGCATGGCTTCTCGTACGCGGTGTGCGATGCGAAAAACCGGAGCGCGCTGATGCCATCCGCCAGCGTGTTCAACACGTGAGCGATCCGGTTCTCGAAGTCGCCGCCAATTCGGTCGCGTCGGCGCTCGCGGCCGAAGCGGGCGGCGCGGCGCGTATCGAACTGTGTTCGGCATTGGAACTCGGCGGGCTCACGCCGTCGCATGCCGCGATCGCGGTGGCGGTCGAGCACCTGCGCATTCCCGTGCACGTGCTGATCCGCCCGCGCGCCGGCGATTTCGTATTCGACGACACCGAATGCGAAGTGATGCGGCGCGACATCGAAGCCTGCAAATCGCTGGGCTGCGCTGGCGTGGTGGTCGGCATGCTGACGGATGAAGGCGACGTGGACGTGCCGCGTTGCCGCATCTTGATGGACGCCGCGCGCGGGATGCCGGTGACCTTCCATCGAGCGTTCGATTTCACGCGTGATGCGGAACGTGCAATGGAAGCGATCATCGCACTCGGTTGCGAACGCGTCCTGACCTCGGGCCAGGCAGCCGATGCGCTGGCCGGCGCGCCGCTGATCCGCACGTTGATCGATCGGGCGCGCGGACGCATCACGATCATGCCGGGCGGCGGCATCGATTCGCACAACATCGCCGCGATCGCGCAAGCGACCGGCGCGCGCGAGTTCCACGCGTCCGCGAAACGACGCGTGCCCACGCGAATGCAACGTCCATCGGCGACGCTGGGCGAAATGGAGGATGCGCACTGGCAGAGCGACATGGACGAAGTGCGTGCGCGCGTCGCGGCCTTGCGTGGGTGCGCGGAAACGTCGTGATCACCACCTCGCCGTCGACATTCATGGGCGCATGCTCGGCCTTGCCGCCGCTGCACGCACCACGCATCACCGCACGCGCGGCGTTCCTGGTCGCGCCCGCCGCGAATGAGCTGGCGTTGGAGTCCGCGCGCGACAACCATTACATGCGCATGGATACACATTTCGACGCCACGCGCGCGTTGGCGCAGCATGCGGCGCTGGCACAGGCGCTGCGCGAAGACGTTCCGGTCGTCACGTTTCCGGGCGACGCCGCGACGCCCGACGGCATGTTCCCGAACAACGTCTTCGCGACCGCGCCCGGCCGCTTCATCGTCGCGCGGATGCGGCATGCGGTGCGGCAGCGCGAAGCGAATCGCGCCGACATCCGCGCGTTCTTCCGCGACGTGCTGCATTACGAGGAAATCGACCTGTCGCGCGGCGACCGTGGCGTCGCGGAACTCACCGGCTCGCTGGTGATCGACCACGCGCGCGGCATCGGCTGTTGCGGCTTGTCCGAACGTTGCGACATCGACGGTGCGCGCGCGATGCACGATGCGTTCGGGTTGCGGCTGATGTTCTGCTTCGAGCTCGCGCCCGGCGAATACCACACCAACGTGGTGATGGCGTCGCTTGCCGGACGCGCCGTGATCCTGGCGCCCGACGGCTTCGCAGATCCCGCAGTGCCGCGCGCGATCGCCGAGACCTTCGGCAGCCGCGCACTATGGTTGTCGCCCGAACAGAAACGCGCCTACGCCGCCAACGCGATTACGCTGTCGCCGGATCGCGTGTGGATGAGCGCGCGCGCCGCCGCGTCGCTCACCGACGCGCAACGCACGACGCTGGCGGAATGGGGTTTCGCGGTCGGCGTGGTGGAACTGGACGAGATCGAGAAGGCAGGCGGCAGCCTGCGCTGCTGCGTGGGCGAAATCTTTTGACCATCGAGCGCCAGTCAGTGCCGTGCCGCGCCGGCCTCGCGATCCAGCCACACTTCCAGGCCTTGCGCGTTGATCTCGACGTCGATGTCGAGCACGGCGCGGGCGCGCGCTTCGGAAAGAGGATTGCCGCGTTCGCGTAACTGCCCCAGATGGAAATCCATCAGCTCCGCGTACAGCCGCGCATGGCGATCCGGAGCATTCGCATTCGCGCGCGCGATGCGTTGGTACGCCGCAAGGCCTTCGCGCAAGTCCGCCGCCAACGAGTCAACCGCGTCGATGCGGCTGTAATGCGTCAGGTAAACGTGCGCGGGCTGCCGCGCAAGAATGCGCGCGAGCGTGGTCTGCCACGCGACGGGATCGAACTGCACCGGGCTGGTGGTCGGAATCATGTAGTTCCGGCCCGCATGGTCGAACTCGCGATAGGAAAGTCCGAACACGTCGCCCGTGAACCAGCCGCGGCTCGCTTCATCCCAGATCGCGTAGTGGTGCTTGGCATGGCCCGGCGCATCGATGAAAAGCAGCCGTCGATCACCCAGCTTCAATTCGAAATCGCGATCAGCCGCGATGTCGGCGACGATCACGCGCGATTGCGACACCGGCAGGATGTCGCCATAGGTCGCACGCATCGCCTCTTCGCCGTACACGGCGGTGGCGCCGGCGATCAGCACCGACGGATCGATCAGGTGCCGCGCGCCGCGCGGATGGATCACCAGCCGCGCGTTCGGCAACTCGCGCATCAACGCACCCGCACCGCCCGCGTGGTCGAGGTGCACATGGGTCGGCATTACGTAATCCACGGCCTCGCGCGGGACGCGCAGATCAGCCAAGGTTTCCAGCAGCAACGGCACCGACAGGCTGGTGCCGCACTCGACGAACGCGTAGTGCCCATCGCTGCCGATCAGGTAGCACGCCGCCATGCGCTGGCGATGCTGCGCGGTGTCGATGCAGACGATGCCGTCGTTCAATGGTTCGTAAATTGCCATCGCGCCATTCTTGCACAGGCGCCGTGTACGCCGATTCAGCGCGCACGCTCCAGCACCGCGACGTTCACGGCCGCGCGCAGCCGGAACCCGAGCTGTTCATATAGCGCGATCGCGGCGTGATTGTCTTTCCACGCGTGCAGGATCGGTGTTTCGCCGCGCGCTTCGATGCCTGCGCAAACGATCGCCGACAGGCGCCGCGCGAGTCCGCGCCCGCGGAAATCCGGATGCGTACAGACGCCGCTGAGTTCCGTGTAACCCGGCACGCGCATGCGTTCGCCCGCCATCGCCGCCAGCCGGCCGTCGATGCGGATGCCGCGGAATGTGCCCATCACGTGGGTGCGCGCGAGGAACGGCCCCGGCTGCGTGAGTTGCGCCAACGCCAGCATTTCGGGCGCGTCGGCATCGCCCAGCATGACGATGTCATCGGCAGCTTCCGCGTCGATCGGACGCGTCGCCACCATCTGTACCCCCGGCGGCATTTGCGTGGCGGACAACGCAGCAGGAATGGCGATCTCCGGCACCTGCAACACGTACACGCGTTCGCCGGGTTCCAACAGCGCTGCCAAGGCATCCAGTGCCGCGGGACTGTCGTCGCGCGCCGACGCGAACACGTTCACGTCGCGCTGGTAGCGCTTCGCCAACGCACCGCCGATGGACAACGACATCTGGCGGCTGGCGAGGCTTTCCCAGACCGGACGATCGAGCAATGCGATGGAGTGGATTTTAGGCACCTGCAAATGCATGCATGTTGCGTGACATTGGCCCCCTCACCCCACCCCTCTCCCCCAAGCGATGGAGCTGCTTGGGGGAGAGGGAGAGTTGCCGGCGACAAACCTAATACGCGAATTCGCGGAACACCGGATCGACGCTGCCGTGCCATTCGGTGCGGAACAGTTCGAGCTTGCGTTCGGCCGGCGTCTGGTCAGCTTCGGCGAATTCGACCAGCGGCTGCAGGAACATCGTCTCGTCGACGCCGTTGCGGTTGAGGCGCGCGCGGCGTTTCAAGCCGTTGCCCGCGATTTCCAGCGCGCGCAAGGCAAGCTCGCGCACCGTTTCGCCGCGGAACGGCAGTTTCAGCGCGTGTTTCGGCACGCCGTCACGCAGCGCGTGGCGTTCGGGCATCGTGAAATTCTTGACCAGGTCCCACGCGGCATCCAGCGATTCGGTGTCGTACAACAAGCCGACCCAGAACGCGGGCAGCGCGCACAGCCGGTTCCACGGGCCGCCGTCGGCGCCGCGCATTTCGAGGTATTGCTTCAAGCGTACCTCCGGGAACGCGGTGGTCATGTGGTCGGACCAGTCGCGCAGCGTCGGCTTCTCGCCCGGAAGTGCCGGCAACTTGCCGGCGAGGAAATCGCGGAACGATTGCCCGGCGCAGTCGATGTACTTGCCGTGCCGGTGCACGAAATACATTGGCACGTCGAGCAGGTAATCGACGTAGCGTTCGAAACCGAAACCGTCGGCGAACACGAAATCCAGCATGCCGGTGCGGTCGGGGTCGGTGTCGGTCCAGATGTGCGAGCGGTAGCTCTGGTAGCCGTTTGGACGTCCATCCGTGAACGGCGAATCGGCGAACAGCGCGGTCGCGACCGGTTGCAGCGCCAGCGACACGCGGAACTTCTTCACCATGTCGGCTTCGCCTGAGAAGTCGAGGTTGACCTGCACGGTGCAGGTGCGGGTCATCATGTCGAGGCCGAGCGAACCGACCTTGGGCATGTAGCGGCGCATGATCGCGTAGCGACCCTTGGGCATCCATGGCATTTCGTCGCGCCGCCATTTCGGCTGGAAACCCATGCCGAGGATGCCGAGTTGCAACGGTTCGGCCGCGCGGCGCACGCATTCCAAATGTTCCTGCACTTCGCAGCAGGTCTGGTGGATGGTTTCCAGCGGCGCACCGGAGAGTTCCAGCTGACCCGCGGGTTCCAGCGTCACCGATGCCTGCCCGCGCGACAGCGCGATCACGTTGCCGTCCTCTTCCACCGGCTCCCAGCCGCAACCCGCGATGCCGCGCAGCAACGCGCCGATGCCGCGTTCGCCTTGGTACGGCGGCGGGCGCAAGTCGTCGGTGCGGAACACGAACTTCTCGTGTTCGGTGCCGATCTTCCAGGCCGCGGCCGGGCGCCCGCCGGCGGCGAGGTAGTCGACGAGTTGCGCGCGGCGCTCGATGGGTTGTTCGGCAACGTGGCTGGGACCGGACATGCGTGCGCCTTCGACAATGGCAAGACAGGCAAGATGGGGCGGCACGGTGGAATCCGCAAGAGCCGAAGCCATCCCCCTCGATCCCCCTTCATGCGGAAGGGGGAAGACTAGCCATTACCCCCTTCCGCAGGAAGGGGGTCGCCGCGAAGCGGCGGGGGGATGCCGTGCTCGCGCGATCAACCCAACAACGCCGCCACCGCCGCGCGCGCTTCCGGCACACCGGTTCCGGCCGTGGCCGAGAACGGAATCAGTTGCACCTGTCCGCCCTCTTTCGCGATTTCGCCTTCGACCTCGCGCTGGCGGGTACGCACCTGCGCGCGCGACAGCTTGTCGGCCTTGCTGAGCAGCAGCAGGCACGGCAGCTCGATCGCCGCGCAGTACGCCAGCATCTGCCGATCGAACGCCGCCGGTGCGTGGCGGATGTCGGCGATCAGCACCAGTCCGCGCAGCGACTCGCGATTACGCAGGTAGGCGTCGATCTCCTGCTTCCAATGCTGGCGCAGGCTCGGCGGCACCTTCGCGTAACCGTAACCCGGCAAGTCGACGAGCCGGCGCCCATCCGGCAACGCGAACACCACCAGCTGCTGGGTGCGTCCGGGCGTCTTGCTGGTGCGCGCCAGCGCGCCTTGTCCGGCGAGCGCATTGATGGCGCTGGACTTGCCCGCGTTGGAACGTCCCGCGAATGCCACTTCCGCGCCGGTGTCCTGCGGCAACTGGTCGATGCGATGCGCGGCCAGCACGAACGCGGCGCCGCGCAGAAGATCGTCATCCCGGCCATGGATGAGCCGGGACCCAGACACAGGGATGTGGGAAACACGTGTTTGACGCATGTTTAGCCCCGCGGTGATAATCCCGCGGTTCGCGCCGGCTCGTTGCACCGGTGCTCAACATCCAACGGGAGAGAGGATTCTATGGGTTTCCGGCGCATCGCAGCTGTCCTTGTCATGCTCGCCGCCACGGCGCCGCTCGCGCTGTCGGCGCCGCCGGCCAAGCACGCGAAGGTCGAATCGAAACCCGCAGCGTCCGCGCCCGCCGCTTCGGCGCCTGCCAGCAGTTCAACTGCCGCCGCACCGGCCAGCGCCGCAAGCGCGGGAGATGCCGCGAAAGCCGCCGAAGCCGAATTCGCGAAACTCGAAGCCGTCGCGACCAAGCCGGGCGATGCCACCGCGGGCCAGGCCAAGGCCGCCGCGTGCGGCGCCTGCCACGGCATGGACGGCAATTCCAGCGATGCGCAATATCCCAAGCTCGCGGGCCAGAGCGAGCAATACATCGTCACCCAGCTGATGCGCTTCAAGAGCGGCACGCGGCAGAACGCGATCATGCAAGGCATGGCTTCCACGCTGGCGCCGCAGGACATGCACGACATCGGCGCGTACTTCTCGCAGCAGAAGCGCCTGCCCGGCGTGGCCGACGCCAAGCTCGCCAGCACCGGCGAGAAGCTGTACCGCGAAGGCGATTCCAGCCGCGGCATTCCGGCTTGCATGGCCTGCCATGGTCCGGATGGCGCGGGCAACCCGGGCTGGCGCGTGCCGAACATCGGCGGCCAGCACGCCGACTACATCCAGGCGCAGCTGAAGGCCTGGCACGACGGCACCACCTGGGGCAGCGACACGCACGCGACGATCATGCCGTCGATCGCCCAGCACCTGACCGAGCAGGACATCTCGGCGGTGTCGAGCTACGTCGAGGGTCTGCATCCCGCGGCTGCGCCGAAAGCCAACGCGAAGTCCGACGCCATCGATTGAACCTGCCGCGTGGCGCGTGGTCGATTCAGGCGCAAAGCGGCACACTCGCCACCCTTCCGCAGGGAAACCGATCATGATCAAACGCACCGTTGTGTTCCTGCTGCTCGCCGCGACCGCCGGACTCGCGTTCGCGCAGGCGCCCCAGCAATGGACCGAAGGCAAGGATTACTTCGCGATCCAGAACCCGCAGCCCACCAACCAGCCCGACAAGGTGGTGGTGACGGAAGTGTTCTCGTTCGGCTGCCCGGCGTGCAACCAGTTCGAGCCCTACATCGACAAGCTGCGCGCGGAACTTCCGGCGGGCGCGGTGCTGGAGTTCCTGCCCGCGAGCTGGCATCCCAACGAGGACTGGCCGGTGTTCCAGCGCGCCTTCTTCGCAGCCCAGGCGCTGGGCATCGACAACAAGCAATCGCATGACGCCGTGTTCAAGGCGATCTGGGGACCGAACGGCACGCTTGCGACCTACGATCCGGCCACCCAGCGTCCGAAGGCCGAAGCCAACCTGCCCAAGCTCGAAGACGTCGCGAAGTTCTACGCGCAGTTCGGCGCCAAGCCCGCGGATTTCATCGCGACCGCCAATTCGTTCGCGGTCAACCTGCAGATGAAGCGCGCCGACCAGCAGATCATGGCGTGGGGCACGGACAGCACGCCAACGCTGGTGATCGACGGCAAGTGGCGGCTGACGCCGGCTTCCGCCAAGGGCGCGCAGCAAGCCGTCGACCTGACGCTGTATCTGGTCAACAAGGAACTCGCGGCGAAGAAGGCCAAGTGACATGACCGCATCGCGCCTGTTCCGTGCCTCCCTGCTGATCTGCGGACTGGTGTTGACGGCCGCATGCTCGGCGCACAACGACGGCGGCGATGCGCCGGCGCCTTCCGCGGCGGCGACGCCTGCGCCCGCGGTCACAGCGAGTTTCACCGAAGGCAAGGAATACGTGACGCTGGCGCCGCCGAAGGGCACGCCCGCGCCGACCGGTGCGGTGGAAGTCGTCGAAGTGTTTTCCTACGGCTGCCCGCATTGCGCCGAGTTTGCGCCGTACATGGACAAGCTGCGCGCCGAAGTGCCGAAGGGCACGCAGTTCCGCTACATGCCGGCGGTGTTCAACGAATCGTGGATGGCCTACGCGCAGGCGTTCTACGCGGCGCGTGAACTCGGCGTGCTGAAGCAGACGCACGATGCATTCTTCAAGGCGATGCTGGAACACTATCCGCTGAATTCCCTGCAGGACATGGCGGCATGGTACGCGCGCCAGGGCGTCGATCCGCAGAAGTTCATGGCCGCCGCGACCAGCGCGGAAACCATGAAGCAGATGACGGACGACCAGCACACCGAAATCGGCTGGGGCATCGATGCGACGCCGACGCTGGTGGTCGGTCGCCGCGCCAGCAACGCCAAGGACGCGCCGTTCGTCGCGTTGATGCGCAGCGCCGACATCAACAGCTACGCGCAGTTGCAGCAAGTCGGCCTGTGGATGGCGCAGCACGCCGCGAAGCGCTGAACATTTCGCCAATCCGTGCATTCCGGCACACGGAACGTTGCGCCGCGAAGTGGTAGTCTCGACCCAATGAGCGCCGACATACCCACCGCTCCCGACACCGGCGTGCTGCGCGTGTTGAGCTGCAACATCCTCGCGGGCGCGAGCGTCAAGCGCTATCACGAATACTTCACGCGCAGCTGGGGCGCGGTGCTTCCCGGCAAGTACAAGCTGGGCAACCTCGACAGCCTCGCGCGCTCGATCGCCGAGTTCGACGTGATCGGTTTGCAGGAAGCCGACGCCGGCAGCATCCGCTCGGGTTTCCTCAACCAGACGCGCTACCTCGCCGAAACATCGGGGCTGCGCTACTGGAGCCACCAGCCCAACCGCAAGCTGTCCAACGTTTCGCACACCGCCAACGGCCTGATCAGCCGCAACCCGCCCAACGAAGTGCTCGATTACCCGCTGCCGGGACGGCTGGGCGGCCGCGGCGTGTTGCTGGCGCGCTACGGCGAGGGCGACGACACGCTCACCGTCGCGGTCGCGCACCTGTCGTTGGGCACGCAGTCGCGCGCGCGCCAGATCGATTTCATCGCCGAGTTGCTGCAAGGCCAGCGCAACGTGGTCCTGATGGGCGACTTCAATTGCCCGCCCGACAGTCCCGAATTGCGCAGCCTGTTCGCGCGCACCGCGCTGGCGCCGCCCGCGGATCCCGCGCCGACGTTCCCGAGTTGGCGGCCGCAGCGCGCGATCGACCACATCCTGGTGTCGTCCGGGATCGGGGTCGAACGCATGTGGACGCTGCCCGCCGCGTTCTCGGATCACCTGCCGCTGGCCGCCGAGATCCGCGTGCCTGTGGCGGCGTGGAAAGCCGCGGCCTGAGAAAGCCGCGCCTGTCGCCTTGCTGAATGCGGCCGGGCGCCGGTCAACCGGCGCCAAGCCGCCGCGTTCCTTCCCCTGCGGGAGACACACTCAACCAACCACGCAGAGGAAACCACCATGCAACGCAACGTCATCCTGGCGGCTGCGATCGCCATCGGACTCGGCTTCGCCACGGGCGCAATTGCGCAGACCACGCCTGCAACATCCACACCCACGGTCAACCCGGGCGGCCCCATGCAGCGCCCGCACAACGCCGCCACCGAAACCGAGCGCAACGTGGATCAGCAGCAGCGGATCGAGCAGGGGCTGCAATCCGGCCAGCTCACCTCCGGTGAAGCGCGCAAGCTCGAAGCCGGCGAAGCGCGCATCGACAAGACCGAGCAGCGCGACCTGCGCAACGGTTCGCTCTCGGCTTCGGAACGTGCGCAGATCCAGCGCGAGCAGAACCGCGAAAGCAAGGCCATCTACGGCGACAAGCACAACGCCGTGACCGGCAACCCGAATTCGCTGAAATCCAACCTCGAACAAGCCGACGTGCAGCGCAACATCAACCAGGAGAAGCGCATCCACAACGGCATCACCAACGATTCGCTGACAAACCGTGAAGCGGGCCGCCTGGAAGGCGACGAGGCGCACGTCGACCGCATGGAGTCGCGCCGCGACACCTTGCGCCAGACCGGCAGGATCCAGCGCGCCGACAACCGCGACAGCCGCCGCATCTACCGCGCCAAACACAACGCGCACGTGCGGCACTGAACGAAGTGGAAGGATTTGGAAAGGCCGCGCAAGCGGCCTTTCTTTTTCTTTACGCATGCCCGCAACCACTTGTTCCGTAGCGTGGGCCCGCAGGGCCGAAGTCGAAGGACACTCTCCAGTGGACACTTCGACTCCGCTTGCTTCGCAAGCTACGCTCAGTGCGAACGGAGATTTCACTTATCGAGCAGAAATGGAATGAAGCGCCGCATCCTCTAGAATCGGCGGCATGAATGGCTTGCTTCTGCCGCGCAGCGCGCTGCGCATTCGTTTTCGTGCCGCCGCCGCCAGCTTGCTGCTCGGCGCGGCCTCCGGCCTCTTCGCGCAACCCGCCGCACCCAACCTTGCGCAACAGCGCGATGCGTTCCGGATCGCCTATGCGGCCGCGCAAAATGGCGAGGACTGGCGCGCGCTGGCGCAGGGACTCGAGAACTACCCGCTGTATCCGTACCTCGAAGCGGCCGCGCTGCAGCACGACATCAAGACCGCGATGCCCGCGCAGATCGACGCCTACCTGCAGCGTTACGCCGGCATGATTCCGGCCGACGATGTGCGCAAGGCCGAACTGGGCTGGCTGGCGCAGCAGAAGGACTGGACGAATTTCCTGCACTTCTACCAGCCGGGCCTGGGTGACACGCTGGCCTGCGATGCATTGCAGGCCAATCTCGCGCAAGGCAAGCCGCTCGATTTCGAGCGCGACCTCGCGGCGCTGTGGAAGCAAACCAGCGTGCCGTCCGCGTGCGCGCCGGTGCTCGCCGCAGCCGCGGCGCAGGGGCTGCTGACGCCGCAACGCGTTTGGGATCGCATCGAGCGCTCCGCCGACGCCGGCAACGCGTCGGCGATCGAACAATCCGCGCAATGGCTGACCGGTACGGATGCGGCCGAGGCGCAACGCATCGCCGACGCATTGAGTTCGCCCGTCACCGTGTTGCGGAAAGCCGCGACGCTGGCCGACACGCCGCGCAACCGTGAAGCGGTGAGCCGCGCACTGGTGCGCATGGCGCGGCGCGACAGCGCGCAGGCGCAAACGTATTGGCAGACGCTGTCGAAGCAATTCGCATTCGACCAATCCGAGCGCAACCGGATCCTCGCCGCATTGGCGTTGTACAACGCCGTCGATTTCGGCCCCGGTGCCGTCGCGCAATTGGCCGCGTTGCCGCCGTCGGCGCAGACCGACGCCACGCGCGAGTGGCGCGTGCGCGCGGCCGTTGCTCAGGGCGACTGGAAAGCCGCCGAGACCGCGATCCAGGCATTGACCCCGGAAGAAATGCAGCACGACGAATGGCGCTACTGGAAGGCGCGCATCGCGCAGCAGCTCGGGCAAGCCTCCGCCGCGCTGGACGGTTACACCGCACTCGCGCAGCAGGCGACGTTCTACGGGTTCCTCGCGGCCGACCAGGCCAACCTGCCCTACTCCATCTGCCCGCAGGCGCTGTCCGCCGATCCGGCCGCGTTGCAGCAGGTCGAGAACGATCCCGGCATGACGCGCGCGTTCGAATTCTTCGCGCTCGACATGCTGCCGAACGCGCGCCGCGAATGGAACCGCGCCTACGCGAATCTGCCGACCATGCAGCAACTGCAAGCGGTGTTGCTGGCGTCCAGCCGCGGCTGGGTCGACCGCGCGGTCTTCGCGTTCGGCAAATCGGGCGAGCTGCAGTATTACGCGCTGCGTTTTCCGCTGGCGTACAAGGATCGCGTGATCGCCTCGGCACGCAACGCCGGCATCGATCCGGCGTGGGCATTCGCGATCATCCGCGCCGAAACCGCGTGGCAGACCGACGCGCAATCCGGCGCGAACGCGCGCGGCCTGATGCAGCTGGTGCCCGGCACCGCCAGCATGGTCGCGCGCCGAAGCGGCTTGCCGTACGACGGCGCGAACAGCCTGTACGAGCCGGCGATCAACATTCCGCTGGGCACGCAATACCTCGCCAACCTCGCGATGCGCTTCAACGGCAGCCCATGGCTGGCGTCGGCCGCGTACAACGCGGGTCCCGGCAACGCGCAGCGCTGGGTCGACGCGCGCGGCAACCTCGATCCGGAAGCCTTCATCCTCACCATCCCGTTCAACGAAACCCGCGACTACGTGACGCGCGTGATGTCGTTCGCGACGATCTACGGCTGGCGCCTGCACGGCGAACCCGTGCCGATCTCCTCGCGCCTGCCGGCGATCGGCACGCCGTATGATCCCGGTTCCGATACGGGCGCCGATCCCAAGCGCAAACAGGTCGTATGCCGCGCCCCGGCGCCCGCGCCCGCGGCGACCACCGCCACGACTGGAAAAACTTCGCCATGACGCCCAAACGCTACGTCGTCCTCGGCGGCACCGGATTCATCGGCAGCCATCTCTTGGCCGCGCTGGCCGGTGATGCGCGTCGCATCACGGTGCTCAGCCGCAACCGCGAAAAGCAGCGCGCGATCAACGTGCTGCCCAACGTGCGCACGATCAGCACCGACGTGTACGACCGCGCCTCGCTGGAGAAATACATCGCCGGCAGCGATGCGGTGATCAACCTCGTCGGCATCCTCAACGAAACCGGCGAAGACACGTTCACGCATGCGCACGTCGATCTCACCGCCACGCTGATCGCGGCGTGCCGGCAGGCGGGCGTGCGCCGCATCCATTTGATGAGTTCGTTGAATGCCGGCAACAAGGCGTCGAAATACCTGAAGACGCGCGGCGAAGCCGAGGCGCAGGTGCGCAACTCCGGACTCGACTGGACGATCTATCGGCCCAGCGTCGTGTACGGCCAGGACGACAGTTTCGTGTACCGATTCCTGAAACTGCTGCGCATGGGTCCCGTGCTGCCGCTCGCGCGGGCGCACGCGAAATTCCAGCCCGCGTACGTGGGCGACGTCGCCGCGGCGATCAAGCACTGCCTCGGCGACCGCGCCAGCATCGGCAAGATCTTCGAATTGCATGGACCCGACACGCTGGAACTGCTCGCGATCGTGCGGATGATCCGCGATGCCGCGCGCCTGCGTCGCGTCGTGCTGCCGCTGCCGGACGCGCTCGGCTATCTGCAAGCGGTTATCGCCGAACTGATTCCGGGCAAACCCTTCTCGCGCGACAACTTCAATTCGCTCAGCGTCGATTCGGTCGGCAGCCGCGACGGTTTCGCCGAATTCGGCATCACGCCGCGGCGGTTCGCGGCGATGCTGCCGGCGGTGCTCGGCGAATTCGGGCTGGAGCATCGCATGAATCTCGCGCGTCTTACCCAGGACACCTGAGCATGCCCGCGCACCGCGTGTACCTGGTCGGCGGCGCGGTGCGCGACGAACTGCTGGGCCGCGCGCATTTCGATCGCGATTACGTGGTGGTGGGCGCGACGCCGGACGACATGCTGGCGCAGGGCTACAAGCCGGTCGGCAAGGATTTCCCGGTGTTCCTGCATCCCGCCACCGGCGAGGAATACGCGCTGGCGCGCACCGAGCGCAAGACCGGCCCGGGCTACCACGGTTTCAGTTTCCACGCCGCGCCCGACGTGACACTGGAAGACGATCTCGCGCGCCGCGACCTCACCATCAACGCGATGGCTCGCGACGAAGCGGGTGCGCTGGTCGATCCTTACGGCGGCGCAAACGATTTGCGCGAGCGCGTGTTGCGGCACGTCTCGCCCGCGTTCGCCGAAGACCCCGTGCGCATCCTGCGCGTCGCGCGTTTCCTCGCCCGCTTCGCGCCGCTCGGATTCCGCATCGCCGACGAAACCATGGCGCTGATGCGCGCGATGGTCGAAAGCGGCGAAGCCGCACACCTCGTTCCCGAACGCGTGTGGCAGGAAACCCGCAAGGCGCTGGCCGAACCCGCGCCGTCGGCGTTCGTGCGCGCCTTGCGCGAATGCGGCGCACTGGCCGTGCTGTTTCCCGAAGTCGATGCGCTGTACGGTGTGCCGCAAAGTCCCGAGCACCACCCCGAGGTCGATTGCGGCCGGCACCTGGAACTGGTGATGGACCAGGCCGCACGGCTTGCGCCCGGCGACGACCTCGCCGGCTTCTGTGCGTTCACCCACGACCTCGGCAAGGCGCTGACGCCGCAAGATGCCTTGCCGCGGCACATCGCGCACGAACATCGCGGCCTCAAACCGCTCGCCGCGCTGTGCGAACGCCTGAAGGTACCTGCCGAACACGCGCAACTCGCCGCGCTGACCTGCCGCCATCACCTCGATGCGCATCGCGCGCTGGAACTGAAGCCTGCGACGGTACTCGCGCTGCTGGAAGCCTTCGACGCCTTTCGCCGCCCGCAACGTCTCGAACCGTTCCTCGTCGCCTGCACCGCCGACAAGCGCGGCCGCCTTCACCACGAAAACGACGCCTACCCGCAAGCCGATTTCCTGCGCGCCGCCCGCGACGCCGCATCGAAAATCAACGCGCAACCCTTCATCGAACAAGGCCTGCAAGGCCCCGCGATCGGCGAAGCCGTGCGCAACGCGCGCATTGCGGTCATCAACACGATGAAAGAACAATCATTTGTTAAATGACCCGGGCCTTGTGTTGCGACGCTCATCCCGCGTTAGGGCAATGGCTTTCCAAAACGTAAAACAGACCATGGAAATGCCGGAGCACATGTACGCCGCCATCAAGACGACGATTCCATAAAGCAACCAGATGGCGAATTCCGAGTTCTTGGGTATGCTGAAAAGCAGGATAAAAAACACTGCTGTCACTGCAAGTGTCACATAGCTCAGGATTCGCAAACACTTTGCGACCTTGCTTGTCTTAATTTCGCGGAGAAAGTTGCTCTTCGGAATCGACACAACGGGGGCATTCTCCAGTGCCTCGCCAGAATCTTTGAAGAATATTGTTCTGGCCCCGATCCCGATAAGCATGGCGAATGTAGCCGCCAAAGCCACAAGGCTGACAAAGAACCCGTCTACAAACCAACCGAATCGCTTGGTGATGTGCAGGCCGAAGGCGAATGGCAGCCAGAACAGCAACGTCGAAATTGTCGCCACGTAATAAAAAGAACGAATCCTTCGCTCCAGCTTGCTCGCAACCGCCACCTTCGCGCCAGAATTGGATTTACCGCTTTGCCCTCTAACATGGATCACCGCGCTTCTGCTCAATCGTCGTCCGCCAGCTCCGATTGCTAGGCCTATCACCACAAACAGAAGTGCGCCGCCACCAAGAAAGACGAATAGTCCTCCCAGCAACATCAATACCGCCCCGAGCAGATACATGCCGCACAGAAGATACCGCTTGGTAGGTTTTTTGGAAGCCATCACGACATATTAGCCCGTATTTATTCGGCTAACTGGTGAAGCAGGAAATCGGCTCCTTGTTCTTGCAGAAGACGCGCAACCTCGCCGCCCAGCGCGACCGGATCACCGCCCCGCGCATCCGCACGCAGCAGTCGTCCGTCGCGCGCCTCACCCAGCAAACCACGCAGATGCAGCGTGCCATCGGCTGAAGTTTCGCACCACGCGCCCAACGGCATGGTGCAGTCGCCGCCGAGCGCGGCGTTGAGTGCGCGTTCCGCGGACACGTTGCGGCGGGTGCGCGCGTCGTCCAGGACTTTCACGCATTCGTTCGCGCGCGCGTCGCCGGCGCGGGTTTCCACCGCGATCGCGGCCTGGCCCGGCGCCGGCAGCCAGTCGGGCGGCGCAAGGCGCGAGCGGATGCGCGCAGCGAAACCCAGGCGTTCGAGCCCCGCCACCGCGAGGATGATCGCGGCGTAATCGCCGCGATCGAGTTTCGCCAAGCGCGTGCCGACATTGCCGCGCAGGTCCGCGATGTCGAGGTCCGGCCTGCGCGCGCGCAGTTGCGCGGTGCGGCGCAGCGACGAGGTGCCGACGCGCGCGCCTTGCGGCAACGCGTCGAGCGACGCGAAATCATTGCTGACGAAGGCATCCGCGCCGTCGGCGCGTTCGAGGATCGCGGCCAGTTCGAAGGGCGCGTCGAGCTGCGCGGGTACATCTTTCAGCGAATGCACGGCGAGATCGGCGCGGCCATCGGCGATCGCGATTTCCAGTTCCTTGAGGAACAACCCCTTGCCACCGATCGCCGCCAGCGAACGATCCAGCACTTCGTCGCCGCGCGTGGACAGCGGCAGCAATTCGACCGTCAGTCCCGGGTGCGCATCGCGCAGGCGCTGCGCGACGTGTTCGGCCTGCCACAGGGCCAGCGGGCTTTTGCGGGTGGCGATGCGCAGCGGTGACGCCGACATGTACGAACTCGCGAATCGAATCGCGCAAGTATCGCATCGATCGCCGAAGGCCGTGGTTCGGCGTCGTGGTGGCACCTTCGTTCGGCTTCGGCTCAGCTTGCTGAACGTTGCCAGCGCGCCGTCGAGGTGCGTTCAGTTTCGTTAGGGAAACTGAACCACGTTTCCACAGCGGAAGGAGCGCAGCATGAAGAAGCTTCCCTTGATCACCGCCATTCTGTTGGCCGCCACGGCCGCCACGGGCATGGCCGCAGCACCGCAGACCCACCCATCGGGCGTCAGCGAACACGGCGCGCCCGATCTCGATTGCAAGCTGACGTTCTCGTTGACCGGCTGGTCGCTGCTCTACAAGCACGCCGACGGCGTGGGCCGGGTGACGTGCGAGAACGGCCGCTCGATGCCGGTGAAGATCACCGTCAAAGGCGGCGGCCTGACCGCCGGCAAATGGCACATCGACAACGGCACCGGCAAGTTCACCGACGTGCACCGGATCAGCGATGTGCTGGGCCATTACGCGCAGGGCGGCGCGCACGCGGGCGTGGTCAAGTCCGCCGAAGCGCAGGTGCTGACCAAGGGCAATGTGTCGCTGGCGCTCGCCGGCCACGGCGAAGGCGTCGACCTGGGCGTCGATGTCGGAGCGTTCACCATCACGCGCCGGTAAAACTTTCGGCGCTGAACGGACGGGCTGCGGCGAAAGCCGCGGCCCGTTTTTCGTAGCGTATCGCGCCGCGCCGTCAGGCTTCGCTGCCGCGCAAGGCGCGCACCGCCGCCTCCATTGCTTCGGCGTTGCTCGCTCCGTCCATCGGTGCGCCGATTGAAAGTTCGACGTGCGCGCGAAACCGCCGCGGCAGGCGCGCACGGCCGAGCTTCGAATCGCGACGGCTCCACATGCTGCGCCACAATCCGCGCAGCGCCACCGGGATCACCGGCACCGGACGCCGTGCGAGGATTTTTTCGACGCCGGGGCGGAACGGCGCGATCTCGCCGTCCAGCGTCAGGCCGCCTTCGGGAAAGATGCAGACCAGCTCGCCATCGGCCAGCGCGGCGTCGATGTCGTCGAACGCGTGCGCCATGAGTTTGGGGTTCTCCTTGCCGCCTGCGATGGGGATAGCCTTGGCGGCGCGGAACACGAACCGCAGCACCGGCACCTTGAAGATCTTGTAGTACATCACGAAGCGCACCGGCCGCCGCACGCTGCCCATGATGATCAGCGCGTCCATGAAGCTGACGTGGTTGCAGACTAGCAACGCGGGGCCTTCCTCGGAAATGTTTTCGAGTCCGTCTACGCGCACGCGGTACAACACGCTGATCAGCAGCCAATCCACGAAACGCATCAGGAATTCGGGCACCAGAAGGAAGATCCACAGCGTCACCGCGGCATTCAGCAGCGCCGTGACGAGGAACAACTGCGGAATCGTCAAACCGGCCGCCAGCGTGCCAAAGGCGAAGATCGCGGCGGCCACCAGGAACACCGCATTGATGATGTTGTTGCCGGCGATCACCCGCGACAGCTCGCCGCCCGGCGTGCGGCTTTGCACCAGCGCGAACAGCGGCACGATGAAGAAGCCCGCGAACAGGCCGAGCAGCGTCAGGTCCAGCGCGATCCAGCCGTTGCCAGCCTTGCCGAGGAACGCCAGCCAGTCGATGCCGCCGTACGGCGGTGCCGTATGGCGTGCGAAGTACAGCAGGATGCCGAACAGCGTCATCCCGAAGGCGCCGAGCGGCACCAGCCCGATCTCGACCTTGTGCCCCGACAGGCGCTCGCACAGCAGCGAACCTATGCCGACGCCGATCGAGAACAGCGCCAGCACCAGGATTTCCACGCTGGCGCCGCCGCCGAGATACAGGCGCGTGTAATTCGGCAACTGCGCCGTCACCACGCCACCGAAGAACCAGAACCACGAAATGCCGAGGATCGCGTTGAACACCGCGCGCTGTTTCGCCGCGAGCTTCAGCACGCGCCCGCTTTCGACGATGAAGTTCCAGTTGAATTTCAAGTTCGGCGCCGCGGCCGGCACACGCGGAATCGCGAAGCTGGCGATGAGTCCCAGCACCGCCACGCCGATCACCAATGCGGACGCCGCCGACCAGCCGAACTGATGGATCGCCGCGCCGCCCGCGATCATGCCGACCAGGATCGCGATCGACGTGCCGGTTTCCACCAGCGCGTTGCCGCCTACCAGTTCGCCGCGTTCGAGCACCTGTGGCAGGATCGCGTACTTGATCGGCCCGAACACGGTCGAGTGCAGGCCCATCAGGAACAGCACCACGAACAGCAGCAGCGGGCTGCGTGCGTAGAAGCCCCACGCCGCGATGCCCATCGCGACGATCTCGAACACCTTGATCCAGCGGATCAGCGTGTGCTTCTCGTATTTCTCGGCAAGCTGTCCCGCGCTGGCCGAGAACAGGAAGAACGGCAGGATGAAAAGCGCCGGCGCGAGGTTCGAATAGAAGCCGATCTGGCCGGTAGTCAGCCCCAGCTGGAACCCAACCAGCACCACCGTCGCGTTGCGGAACGCGTTGTCGTTGAACGCGGCCAGCGACTGCACCGCGAAGAACGGCGCGAAGCGTCGCTTGCCCAGCAGGCGGAATTGGTTCATGCGGTCTCCCCGTAGCGTGCGCTCCGCGCACGATTGATCATCCATCGACCCGCTACTACCGTGACCGGATGGCCACGTTCCGACGCGCAACGGTTGCCGGTGGTACCTACTTCTTCACGTTGGCAACCTATTGCCGGCAGCCCCTGCTGACCCTTCCAGAAATCGTCACGGCAACGGGCCATGCGATCCGCTCGGTCCGCGCCGAATTCCCGTTTGAACTGGTGGCGATGGTGCTGCTGCCCGATCACCTGCACGCGATTTGGACCCTTCCCCCGGATGATGCGGATTATCCCCGCCGCTGGGCCTTGATCAAACGCCACATTGCGACCGAAGCCCGGCGCTTCGTGACTGTACCGTTGACACGGTCGATGGCCAAGCGGCACGAAACGGGTGTCTGGCAACGCCGCTACTGGGAGCACCTGATCCGCGATGACGTCGATCTTCAGCGCCATGTCGATTACATCCACATCAACCCGGTGAAACACGGCTACGTAAAGCACGTCGTGGATTGGCCGCACTCCACGTTCCATCGCTACGTGAAACGCGGCATCCGGCCGCGGGATTGGGCCGCGGAAGTGGCCAGCGGCCAGTTCGGCGAGGTGGGGCAGCCCTGAACCCGGTCGTGCGCGGAGCGCACGCTACCTGCTCGCCTGTAGCGTGCGCGCCGCGCACGACCCGCGCATGCCGACGTTACGCTCCCAAGGCCCGATGCCCGATGTCGCGGCGAAAGAACGCGCCGTCGAAATGGATGCGATCGACCGCGGCGTAGGCGCGATCGCGCGCCTGCGACAAGTCGTTGCCCAGCGCGCATGCGCACAACACGCGGCCGCCGGCGGTGATCACATTGCCGTCGCCGTCGAGTCGGGTGCCGGCGTGGAAGATTTTCACGTCGGCATCGAATTTGGAATCGAGCCCTGAAATCACCTCGCCGGTTTTCGGCTTGCCGGGATAACCCTGCGCCGCGATCACGACGCCCAATGATGGGCGCGGATCCCACTTCGCTTCGACGCGGTCGAGTTTTTCATCGAGCGCCGCTTCGAGCAATTCGACGAAATCCGAGCGCAGCCGTTGCATGACCGGTTGCGTTTCAGGATCGCCGAAACGCACGTTGAATTCGATGACTTTCGGTGCGCCGGTCCTGTCGATCATCAAACCGGCATACAGGAATCCGGTGAACGGCGCGCCTTCGGCGGCCATGCCGCGCAAGGTCGGCCCGATGACTTCTTCACGAATGCGGCGTTCGACGTCCGGCGTCACCACCGGCGCAGGCGAATATGCGCCCATGCCGCCGGTGTTGGGGCCGGTGTCGCCGTCGCCGACGCGCTTGTGGTCCTGGCTCGATGCCATTGGAACGTAGTGCGTGCCGTCGGCCATCACGATGTAGCTGGCTTCTTCGCCTTCGAGGAACTCCTCGATCACCACGCGCGCGGAGGCATCGCCGAACGCGTGCGCGCCCAGCATGTCGGTGAGCGCGTGTTCGGCTTCGGCCAGCGTCATCGCGACGACCACGCCCTTGCCGGCCGCGAGGCCGTCGGCCTTGATGACGATCGGCGCGCCCCCGCTTTTGTCGGTGTGTTTGCGCACGTAATCGAGCGCGGGTTCCAGCGCGGTGAACACTGTGTAGTGCGCGGTGGGAATGTGGTGGCGCGCGAGGAAATCCTTGGTGAAGGATTTGGAACCTTCGAGCTGAGCCGCCGCCGCAGTCGGACCGAAAATGCGCAGGCCCGCCGCGCGGAACGCATCCACCACGCCCGCGACCAGCGGCGCTTCGGGACCGACCACGGTGAAGGCGACGCCTTCGTCGCGCGCCAGCTGCAGCAAGCCATCCAGGTCGGTCGCCGCGACATGCACGTTGCGCATGCGCGGCTCGCGCGCGGTGCCCGCATTGCCCGGCGCGACGATCACCTCGTCGACGCGCGGCGACTGCGCGAGTTTCCAGGCCAGCGCGTGCTCGCGGCCGCCGGAGCCGATCACCAGGATTTTCATGGACGCAGTCGCGCAGCCAACGAGCCGCGCATTTTAACTGGCCAGAGACGCGAGCAACGCCGCGCGCGGCAGCTTGCCGGTTTCACTGCGCGGCAGCGTATCGACGAGTTTCAACGGACGCGGCAGGAACACCGGATCGATGTCGCGCCGCAGTGCATCGAGGATTCTTGCGGCGTCGAGTCCCGGCGCGACCACCAGCGCGGCAATGCGGCGCACGCCCATTGCATCGGTTTCGTCGAGCTGGAACACCACGCCATCGCGCACGCCAGGCACCGTCAGCAGCTTGTGCGTGAGGTCGCCCAGCGAGGCGCGCTTGCCAGCGATTTCCAGCAGGTCGGTGTTGCGCCCGCACAGGCGAAAGCGGCCGTCGTCCAGTGTTTCGACGATGTCGGCCAGCACCACCGGCTGCAGCAGTTGTGGCGCCTCGACGCGCGTGCCGTCGGGTTGCGGGTGCAGGCTCACGCCGGCATACGGCGTCCACGCATCTTCGCGCGCGCTGCGGCGATGCGCGATCACGCAGGTTTCGGTGGAACCGAACACTTCCTGCACCGGCGCGTCGTAGCGCGCTTCGGCAGCCCGCGCGAGGCCGCGATCGAGCGGCGCGGTGGCCGAAACGATGCCCGCGAGACGCGGCAGCGATTGCCCGGAATCCAGCAATGCGCGCAGATGCACGGGCGTGGTGACGAGGATGCGAGGCTCGGGCAGTTGTTGCAGCGAAGCCGCGATGTCGGCTGCGAAGAACGGCTTGGCGGCGCACACCGATGCGTGGCCGAACAAGGGCAGCAGCACGGAAAACTCCAGGCCGTACATGTGCTGCGGCGGCACGGTCGCGAGTACGTGGTAATCGCCGCCGGCCAGCGCGCGCAGCAGCGTGTCGTTGTGGCCGGTGGAAATCGCCAGCTTGTCCCAACGCTTGGGATTCGCGCGCGGCACGCCGGTCGAGCCGGAGGTGTAGCCCACCGCGGCCAAGGCATCGTTGGCGATCAACATCGCTTGCTCGTTCTGCGCCGCGTCCTGTGTGATCGCGAAGTGCAGATAACGCGGCGGCACCGGGTCGAGCGCCGCGTCGCCCAGCGTGTAGCTGTCCGGATGGGCCGCGAGCGTTTCGTCGATCGCGTGCGCCGCACGCGAGGGCGGCAGCAGGTTGGTCTGCCCGCGCACCAGCAACGCCGCGAACGCGACCAGGAACTCGTAACGGTCTTCGCACAGGTTCACGGCCGCTTGCGCGGCGGGCAGTTGCGCGGCCAGTTTCGCCACATCGGCCAGCAACGCGCAGACATGGACCGGGCGGCCATCGCGCCAGGCGACGACGCGTTGCGGCGACGCGTCCGCGAGCAAAAGCTGCGACGGTCCCGCCACCTGGCTTTGCGGTGTTGGATGGACGCTCGACACAGGAAACTCCCCAGTCCCCTCAGGCACGAATGATAGCGCCGCTCACGGCATCCGTGATCGGCGTGGGCTTGTCGAGTCCGCCCAGCGGCGCATCCAGCACGCCGTCGGGTTCGTCGCCGAAGATCGCGCGGATCCCGGCCGCGCCGCGCGCGGGCGGCTCGCCGTGGCGGTTGGCACTGGTCGAAACGATCGGACCGCCGAAAGCCCGGCACAGCGCGGCCGATGGCGCGTGCGCCGTGACGCGCAACGCGATGCCGGCGTAGCTGCCCGCGATCCATTCCGGCACCCTTGATGAGCGCGGAAAGATGAAGGTGTGCGCGCCGGGCCAGATCGCGCTGGCGCGTGCGAACGCCGCTTCCGGCGCCTCGCCGATCCAGTCGCGCACCTGCGCGATGTCGGCGGCGATCAGCAGCACGCCCTGCTCGGGCGGGCGCCGCTTCATCGCGAAGATCTTTTCGAAGGCCGCACGGTTGTCCGGATCGCAACCCAAGCCGTACACGCCTTCGGTGGGATACGCCAGCACGCCGCCGTCGCGCAACAGTGCAGCGGCATCCTCGATCTCCTCGATGCGGAAAACGCGCATGGCTCAGACGTCGAAGGGCGGCGTTTCCGTATCCGGCGGTGCCGATGGTTTCGCGCGCGCAGCCTTCTTCACCGGCGCCTTCTTCGCGGCGGTTTTCTTGCGCGCGGTCTTCTTCGCGGCCGTCTTTTTCGACGTGGTCTTCTTTGCGGCTTTCTTCGCGGGCGCCTTCTTTTCCGCGGCCTTTTTTGCCGCGGCCTTCTTGAACGCGCCGCGTCCACGCCGCACCGGCGCGGCTTCGATCAGCGCCTTGCATTCGTCGTGGGTCAGCGATTTCGGATCGCGATCCTTGGGAATCTTCGCGTTCTTCTCGCCGTCGGTGATGTACGGGCCGTAGCGGCCGTTCAACACCTGGATGCCGTCGCCGAAATCCGCGATCACGCGGTTGGCGATCAGCTCCTGCTTCTCGCGGATCAGTTCCTTCGCGCGTTCCAGCGTGATGGTGTAGGCGTTGTCGGGCTCCTTGATCGACGCGTACAGCTTGCCTTTCTTGACGAACGGCCCGAAGCGGCCGATGCCTGCGGAAATCTCCTCGCCATCAGCGTCCGCACCGAGGTGGCGCGGCAGCTTGAACAACTCCAGCGCTTCCTCCAGCGTGATGGTGTGCATGCTCTGGCCGGGCAAGAGCGAAGCGAACTTCAGCTTCTCTTCGTCCTTGTCCTTGTCGCCCAGCGCGGCGTACGGCCCGTAACGGCCGAGCCGCACCGACACCGGTTTGCCGGTCTTCGGATCGTCGCCCAAAAGGCGCGCACCGGTCGCCTCGGAACGATCGACCGATTCCATCTTGTCGTCGACCAGCGCCTTGAACGGTTTCCAGAATTCCTTCATCAACGGCCGCCATTCCTCCTCGCCGCGGCTGACCGCATCGAGTTCGTCCTCGAGCTTGGCGGTGAAGTCGTAATCGACGTACCGCGTGAAGTGTGCGGTGAGGAACTTCGCCACCGCGCGGCCGACGTCGGTGGGCTTGAAGCGGCGCGAATCGAGGATCACGTATTCGCGCGACAGCAGCGTCTGGATGATGCTGGCGTAGGTCGACGGGCGGCCGATGCCGTATTCCTCCAGCGCCTTGACCAGCGAGGCCTCGGAATAGCGCGGCGGCGGCTCGGTGAAGTGCTGGTCGGTCGCGATGTCGGTGAGCGGCACCGCTTCGCCTTTTTCAAGCGCGGGTAGTTTGCGCGCTTCCTCGTCTTCGTCGGATTTCGCGTCGCGGCCTTCCTCGTACACCGCGAGGAAACCGGGATCGACCACGGTGGTGCCGGTGGCGCGGAACGCGGCATCGTGGCCGCACGGAAATTCGACCGACACGGTGTTGAGCGTGGCCGGTTTCATCTGGCAGGCGACCGCGCGCTTCCAGATCAGTTCGTACAGTTTCAACTGATCGGGCGTGAGATACGCCGCGACCGATTTCGGCGTGCGCAATGCCGAAGTCGGACGGATCGCCTCGTGCGCTTCCTGCGCGTTCTTGGACTTGGTCTTGTAGACCATCGCGTGTTCGGGCAGGCCTTGGCGGCCGAACTCGCGCTCGATGGTCTGGCGCAACTCGCCGATCGCCTCGCCGGAAAGGTGCGTGGAATCGGTACGCATGTAGGTGATCAGCCCGACGTTGCCTTCACCGCCCAAGCTGACGCCTTCGTACAGGCCTTGTGCGATGCGCATGGTGCGGGATGTCGCCATGCCCAGCTTGCGCGCGGCTTCCTGTTGCAGGGTCGATGTGGTGAACGGCGCGGCCGGACGGCGCTGGCGCTGCTTCGACTGGATGTCGCCGACGACGAGTTGCCCGTTCGCGGCCTTCAGCAGCGCCTCGCGCGCCGCGTGTGCATCGTTGGCATTGGTGAGGTCGAACTGCTCGAACTTCTTGCCGTGGAGCTTGACCAGCCGCGCGCTGAACTCGCCATCCTTGTGCGCGAGCCTGGCCTCGACCGTCCAGTACTCGCGCGGCACGAAGGCTTCGATCTCTTCCTCGCGCTCGACGATCATGCGCAGCGCCGGCGACTGCACGCGTCCCGCCGACAGTCCGCGCTGCACCTTGCGCCACAGCACCGGCGACAGGTTGAAGCCGACCAGGTAATCCAGCGCGCGGCGCGCCTGCTGGGCGTCGACAAGATCGTGCGACAGCCGGCGCGGGTGCGCCACGGCTTCCTTGATCGCGCGCGGCGTGATTTCGCTGAACACCACGCGATGGGTTTCCTTGCCGTCCAGCAGGCCGCGTGATTTGAGGATCTCGCTGATGTGCCAGCTGATCGCCTCGCCCTCGCGATCCAGGTCGGTCGCCAGATAAATCGACTCGGCGATCCTGGCCGCCTTGGCGATGTCGTCGACGTGCTTGACGTTCTTGTCGATCAGCGCGTACTCCATTTTGAAGTCGTGGTCGGGATCGACCGCGCCTTCCTTGGGCACCAGATCGCGGACGTGGCCGTACGACGCCAGCACCTTGAAATCGGCGCCGAGGTATTTGTTGATCGTCTTGGCCTTGGCAGGCGACTCGACGATGAGCAGGTTCTTGGCCATGGCTCGACAGAAATCCATGGGCGGCTTGGGTCCGCCCCTATATATAGTGAACACATGCGCAGGGTAGGCGTGTCAAGCATTGCCTTTCCGGCCGCCGGCCCGCGTTGCATTCGCCGGCGGCCCTGCCTATCATCGGAGCGGGTTCCGAAATGGGCGGAACCCCGGCGGCAACGCCGTTTCGCACTGGAAGTGGGGACTTCGTTCAGGTCGGGCAAGCTGCGGTTTCCGCGGCTTCGATGGCGTGCCGGCGTCTCCCAAAACAAAGGGAGAAAGTCATGAAAGCAGGATTTCTGGCGTTTTTTTCGGTATTGATCCTGGCGGTGGGCTTCGCCCCGATTGCGTTCAGCCAAGCCGCCAGCCAGGGCCCGCAGAGCAGCAGCAAGGACGGGTACGGCGTCATCGGCACCCCGGCGCAGGGCAGCAAGTTCTCCAAGATCCAGATCGGCTGGGATCGCCGGCACGTCACCGACGTGATCGGACAGCCGAACGATGAAAAGGTCTACGCGACCGGCAAGGCCTGGATTCCGTTCTATGCCGGTTCCGACATGGCGCGCACGGAATTCCATTACAAGGGCGAAGGCATCCTGACCTTCGGCGGCAACGGCAAGCTGATCCGCATCATCGTCAACCCGAACGAGTCCGGGTACGTCAACTGAGCCGGGTGCGCCCTCGCCCGGCATCTCCGGCGAGGGCGCGTTCCTTCAGGACCGCAACTTCTGCCAGCGCCCGTTCACGGCGGGGCCCACCGCGCCTTCCAGCTCCAGCAACAGCAGCATGGACGACAGCGCCGCCGGCGCCAGGCGGGTGCGTTCGGCCAATTCATCGAGCGAAGCCGGTGCGTCGCCGAGGGCGGCGAGAAGCGAAATGTAGTCAGGGTCCCGGCCGCGGTCGTTGCCGTGCAATGACTGCAATCCGTCCGGGGCTTCATCGGCTTCGAGCCTTGCGCGCAGCCCTGCGCCTTGCGCCTGCGCTGCGGGCGCCAGCGCTTCGATCACTTCGGCGGCGGTTTCGACCAGGCGTGCGCCGTCGCGGATCAGGCGATGGCAGCCCTTGGCCAGCGGATTGTGGATGGAGCCGGGCAGCGCGAACACCTCGCGGCCGGCTTCCGCGGCCAAGCGCGCCGTGATCAGGGAGCCCGATTGCAAGCCCGCCTCGACCACCAGCGTGCCGAGCGAAAGCCCGGCGATCAGGCGGTTGCGGCGCGGGAAGTGATCCGGACGCGCTTCGGTGCCGGGCGGAAATTCACTGACGATCGCGCCGCTTTGTTCGATGCGGGCGGCCAGGTCGCGGTGCTTGCGCGGATAGACCAGGTCGGGCCCGGTGCCGATCACGGCGACCGTCTGGCAGCCGGACTCCAGGGCCGCGGCGTGCGCCGCGCCATCGATGCCATCGGCCATGCCGCTGGTGACGGTGAGGCCCGCGCGGCTCAAGGTGCGGGCGAAGTCGCGCGCATTCGCCAGACCCTGTGCGGTCGCGCTGCGGGCGCCGACGATGGCGATCTGCGGGGCAAGCAGCACGCCCGGATCGCCGGCGACGAACAACGCCGCAGGCGGCTGCGGGGTGGTTTCCAGCTGCGGCGGGAAATCGGCCTCGTCGCAACGCAGCAGGCGGTGGCCGGGTTGGGCCAGCCAAGCCATATCCGCATCCAGCCGCGCGGCATCGGGACGGGCGATCCATTCGAGCGCCGCTGTTTCGAGTCCGGGCAAACGACGCGCATCGCGGCAAATCGTTCGTGCCGTCCCCGCCCGCTGCAACAAGGCGCGCAAACCCGCGCCACCCAGTCCCGGCGCACGCAGCAAGGTCAGCCAGGCGAGCAGTTCATCATCGTCATGCATGCGGCAAGTTTAGGGGCGGCGCAAAAACAAACGGCGCGGTTTGGACCGCGCCGTCATGTCAGGAACACCCTACCTTGCGATTACTGCGGCGCTTGCAGCGTATCGCCGACCTTCACCGGGCGGATGCCATCCATCACCAGCCCGTAGCTCACGTGCGAGAAAGTGCGGAACACCATCAGGTGCCCGACGAACTCGCTGGGCAGCTTCACCTTCGGTCCGAACTCGCGGCGCGTGGTGTTGCCCGCGACGAGGTCGGTCACGGTGTCACCCGGCTGGTAGATCGCAAACGTGGTGCCGTTGTCCACGCCATCGTCGCTGCCGACGTTCAGCGCCACCACGTCCATCGGACCCTGCACCGAGATGCCGTCGTAACCGTTGGACAGCGCCATGATGTAGGCGTCGGCCGGCGCGTTGCGCGGCGGGTGCGGGTAATAGGTGAAGTCGTACGGCGTGTCATCCACCGGCATGATCCGGTCGCCCGCGCGAATCTCCATGCTGGCGTTGGTGAGCAGCAGCGTGGCGGGATCGCCATTCTTCAGCACCTGCGCGGTGCCGATCACGCGCACCTCGGTGCCGATCTCGTTGCCGCGGCCGAAGTGGCCGTCGTTGCGGAAATCTTCCTGCCACGGACCCGGCGCGAGATCCACGTTGTTGCTGACCAGGTGGCCGACGTCGTCGATCCGGCCGCCGTCATTGAACTGGCGGAACACGTGGGTCGGGCGCACGACCGCGAAACGCTGGCCGACGGCCGCCGCCGGCAGGTTGCGCACGTACAGGTTCATGCCTTCGGTGGCGCGCGGTTCGTTTTCCTCGACCGCCACCACATACGGCGTCTGCTGCACTTCCGCCGCCGTGAGCACGCGGAAATCCTTGAGGAAGGGTTCGATCGCGGACAGCGGCACCGTCGGGATCGGATTGGCTTCGACGGTGGCGCGCCTGGCCACGCGCAGGCCGTTCACGTCGAGGTCCAGCACGTCGCCCGGATAAATGCGATGCGGGTTGTAGACCTGCTGGTTGACGTCCCAGATTTCGGGCCACAACCACGGCTTGGTGAGGAAACGCGCCGAGATGCTCCACAGCGTGTCGCCCTTCTTGACCACGTAGGTGTGCGGGTGATCGGCGCGCAGCTGGGTTCCAGCTGCGTAGGCGGCGAACGTGATCAACAAACCCGCGCTCAACGCAAGCAGTTTCTTAAACATGACCGGCAATCCCCCGATCCCCCACAAGTTTCAGCCGAGTGTACCCGAACGGCCGTCCGCGGCAAGCAAAAACTTCACATTTGGTGACGGGGTCTTCGAAACCGCGGGAAACACCGCGCCGCTGCTAGGCTATCCGGGCTGAAAACGGCCCCGGCCGTCCCCATCTAGGTCTCGTTTCCCGATTCCGTACCCCGTCATGGCCAAACTCGACATCCTCGAATTCCCCGATCCGCGCCTGCGCCTGGTCGCGCAAAAGGTCGAGACGTTCGACGCCGACCTGAAACGCCTGGCCGACGACATGCTGGAAACCATGTACGCCGCGCCGGGCATCGGCCTGGCCGCGACCCAGGTGAACGTGCAGAAGCGGTTGCTGGTGCTGGACGTGTCCGAAACGCACGACGATCCGCAGGTGTTCGTGAATCCTGAGCTGCTGGAAACGCGTGGCACCGAAGTCTGCCAGGAAGGCTGCCTGTCGTTCCCCGGCGTGTACGCCGACGTCGAGCGCAAGGAATGGATCCGCGTGCGCGCGCAGGACGTCACCGGCAAGACGTTCGAACTCGAAACCGGCGGCCTGCTGGCCGTGTGCATCCAGCACGAGATGGATCACCTGGTCGGCAAGGTGTTCGTCGATTACCTGTCGCCGCTGAAACGCTCGCTGCTGCTGCGCAAGCTGGAGAAGCAGCGGCGCCACGCGGGCTGATATTCCGATGCCGGCGCAGCGTTTGCGGCTGGTGTTCGCCGGCACGCCCGATTTCGCGGTACCCGGATTGCGCGCGTGCCTCGCTGCAAATGCGGACGTCGTCGCGGTGTACACGCAACCCGCTCGGCCGGCGGGACGCGGGCGCAAGCTCGCACCGAGTCCGGTGAAGCAGGCGGCGCTCGCCGCACGCATTCCAGTCGAGCAGCCCGAATCGTTGAAGACACCCGAAGCGCAAGCGCGCCTGCGCGCGTACGCGCCGGATTTGATGGTGGTGATCGCCTACGGCCTGATCCTGCCGCGCAAGGTGTTGGCGATTCCGCGCCTCGGCTGCTGGAACGTGCACGCCTCGCTGCTGCCACGCTGGCGCGGCGCCGCGCCGATCCAGCGCGCGATCCTCGCGGGCGACGCGGAAACCGGCGTGTGCCTGATGCAGATGGAAGCGGGACTCGACACCGGCCCCGTGTTGCTTTCCGACGCGACGCCCATCCGCGAAGACGACACCGGCGGCGCGCTGCACGATCGGCTTGCGGAAATCGGTGCGCGTGTGCTGGGCGAGGGCCTGCGGCGCGTCGTCGCTGGTGAGACGTTGCATGCAACACCGCAACCCAAAGCCGGTGCGACCTACGCGCACAAGCTCGACAAGGCCGAGGCGAAACTGGATTTCTCGCGGCCGGCCGTCGAACTCGAACGCAAGGTGCGCGCGTTCGATCCTTGGCCGGTGGCGGAAGCCGAGGTCGCCGGCGAGCGCATGCGCATCTGGAGCGCCCTCGCCTTGCCCAGTCCTCCGTTCCCAGCCCCCAGCCCCGGTACAATTTTCGCCGCATCGAAACACGGCCTCGACATCGCCTGCGGCGAAGGCGTGCTGCGCATATTGAAATTGCAACGCGCGGGCGGGCGCGTGATCGATGCCGCGGATTACCTGAACGCGCGCGCTGAATTGCGCGTCCGATGATCGATGCCCGGGTCCGCTTGTCTCCCTCTCCCCCATGCAGTTTCATCGCATGGGGGAGAGGGCTGGGGTGAGGGGGCGGACTATGCACGATACCCGCGCCCTCGCAGCCGAAGTGCTGGCCGAACTCGTGCACGGCGCTTCGCTGCGCGAGGCGCTGAAACCAGCGCAAGCAGCGCTTCGCGATCCGCGCGATCGCGCTTTCCTGACTGCGTTGTGCAACGAAGGCGCGCGCTGGTGGCTGCGCTTCGACAAGGCGCTCGACGCGCTGCTGCAGCAGCCGCTGCGCAAACGCGAACCGGTGTTGCACGCCTTGCTGGTGCTGGGCCTGGTGCAACTGGAAATCCTGCAACTGCCGCCGCACGCGGCGGTCGCGGCCACGGTCGAGGCCACGCGCGCGCTGGGTCGCGGCGGTTTCGCAAAACTCGCCAACGCAGTGCTGCGGCGCTGGTTGCGCGAGCGTGACGCGTTGAATGGGCGGCTCGATGCGCAGCCGCAAACCCGCAGCGCGCATCCGCGTTGGCTGATCGATGTGCTGGCGCGCGACTGGCCCGAACACGTCGACGCGATCCTCGCCGCGAACAACCAATCTTCGCCGCCGATGCTGCGCGCCAACGCGCGGCGCACGACGCGCGACCTGATGCTCGCGGCGCTGGCGCAAGCGAATGTCGAAGCGCAGCCGCACGCCTTCCTGCGCGACGGCGTCGTGCTGGCCGCGAACACCGACGTGACCCGCCTACCCGGTTTCGCCGAAGGCCATTTCTCCGTGCAGGACGGCGCCGCGCAATGCGCCGCCGATGTTCTGGACCTGCACGATGGGCTGCGCGTGCTGGACGCCTGCGCCGCGCCGGGCGGCAAGGCCTGCCACATGCTGGAACGCGCCGACGTGCGCCTCCTTGCGCTCGACGCGGATGCACGGCGCACAGGCGCGATTCGCGCGAACTTCGCACGGCTCGGTTTGCGCGGTGACGTGCGAACGGGCGACGCGGGCGATCCATCGCAGTGGTGGGATGGCCAGCCGTTCGACCGCATCCTGCTGGATGCGCCCTGCTCGGCCACCGGCGTGATCCGACGCCATCCCGACATCAAGCTGCACCGGCGCGCGGGCGACATCGCGCCGCTCGCGCGCGAACAGTCGCGCCTGCTCGCGGCGCTGTGGCCGTTGGTGACGCGCGGTGGCCGGCTGGTTTACGCCACCTGTTCGGTGCTGCGCGAAGAAAACGAACGCATCGTCGACGCCTTTCTCGATGCACACGCGGATGCACGCGCCGAACCATGCGGCTTGCCCGCCGGTCATGCGGCCGGCGTCGGCCGGCAAATCCTGCCGGGCGAAAGCGGGCTCGACGGGATGTATTACGCGGTCCTCGAAAAGCGCTGAGCCGGGCGCGCATACAATCGCGCCGTGACGCCGACTTCCACTTCCCGCCGCTGGTTCGACGACGAACGCGTGCAGCTCGCGCTGCTGTTCGCGTTCGCGCTGCTGTTGCTGGGCCTCGGCATCGGGCTGCGCGACCCGTGGCCGTCCGATGAGCCGCGCTTCGCGCTGGTCGCCCGCGAAATGCTGTCGAGTGGGCAATGGTTGTTCCCGCACCGCGGCGTGGAACTCTATTCCGACAAGCCGCCGATGTTCATGTGGCTGGAAGCCTGCGCGTACGCGATCACGGGCGGCTGGCGCGGCGCGTTCCTGCTGCCATCGCTGCTGGCGGGACTCGGAACCATCGCGCTGGTGTACGACTTCGTGCGCAGGCAGTGGAACCACCGTGCGGGATGGCTCGCCGCCGCCGCGGTGCTGGTGAGTTTCGATTTCACTTTCCAGATGCGCGGCGCGCAGATCGATGGCGTGGAAACGTTCTGGATCGCGCTTGCAATGTACGGCCTGCTGCGCCACCTGCTGCTCGGTCCCGCGTGGCGCTGGTACGCGATCGGATTCGTCGCGGCCGGACTCGGCGTGATCACCAAGGGCGTGGGCGTGATCGCGTTGCTGGTGTTCCTGCCGTTCTGGTTCGCGCGCTGGCGCGGCTGGAACGGTTTGTTGCCTGCGCAGAAGCGCGAAGCGCGCTGGTGGCTTGCATTGCTGTTCGTCGTGCCTGTGCTCGGCTGGGCGCTGCCGATGTTGTGGTCGGCGTTGAACGTACACGCGGGCGATGCCGCGTACGCGCGCTACGCACATGACATCCTTCTGGGACAAACCGTTTCACGTTACGCCGAACCCTCGCATCACATCCATCCGTGGTGGTTCTACGTTCCGGTGATCGCGTTCGAATGGCTGCCGCTGTCGCTGGCCATCTATTGGGCGATCCCCGGCTGGTCACGCGCCTTGCGCGCGCGCGACGCCCGCACCCTGCTGCCGCTCGCGTGGGTGGTGCTGGTGGTGATCTTCTTTTCCTTCAGCGGCGGCAAGCGCGACGTGTACATCCTGCCTGCACTGTCGATCACCGCGATCGCGCTGGCGCCGCTGTTGCCGGAGATCGTTCGCACTCGCTCGTTCCGCTGGGCGTTGTGGCTGCTGACACTGCTGCTGGCACTGGTGCTGTTGATCGCCGGCATCGGCTTGCATGCCGGTCATCTGCAGAAGCTGCTTGCCTTGGCCGCGTCGGCACTGGACGGCTCACCCGCGCCCCTGATCACGATGATCATCGGCATCGGCGCCGCCGGCGTCGTGAGCGCGTTGATCGCGCGGCCCCGGTACGCCGCGTGGGCCTGGGCCGCGTTCGCGCTGGCCGCATGGGGTACATGGGGATTGGTCGCGTATCCATTGCTCAACGGCTACTCGTCGGCGCGCGCGGTGATGACGCGCACCGCGAGCCTGGTGCCCGCGGGCGATCCGATCGCGCTGGTGGCATGGAAGGAACAGAATCTCCTGATGCTGGACGCGTTGGGCCGCGACACCGTCGACTTCGGTTTCAAGCTCGCGTGGCACGAACAGTTGAAGCAGGCGCTGGCTTGGCAGGCGGAAGATCCCGCGCATCGCTGGATCTTCGCTTACGGCAAGGTGCTGGCGCCGTGCGTACGCGTGGCCGGCGCGATCCACGTCGGACACGCCAACCGCCGCGAGTGGTACGTGTTCAACCGCGGCGCCGTGGTGCCGGGCTGCGTGCCGCCGAGGAGCGATGATGCGGGACAATTCGGCGCGCTTGAAACCGATGACTGATCCCACGCCCCTGTCGGTGCACCTGCTCGGTTTCGACAATGGCGTCGGCTTGTCGCGTGATTTGCGCCTGCTCGCCGAGACCCTGCGCGCGCGCGGCTACCGGGTGGACTTCACCAACACGCGCCGGCGCGGCGGGATTCCCGGATTGCTCCAGCGCCTGCGCGGCAAGCGCCATGCGGCGGAGCTCGCGCGCCGGCGTCGCCGCGGTTTGCCGCCGCCCTACGATTTCGTGCTGATGGAGGAACATATCGCGCCGGCGTTCCTGGACGATGCACGCCATCGCGTGCTGCTGCCGCATCCGGAATGGTTCCTGCCGCGCGACATGGAAGCGCTCCCCCGCATCGACCTCGTGCTCGCGAAAACCCATGAAGCGCAGCGGGTGTTCGCGGCGCAAGGTTGCCGCGCGCTGTGCATCGGTTTCACCAGCGACGATCGGCGCGATGCGTCGGTGCCGCGGGAACGCACGTTCTTCCATCTCGCCGGTTCCAGCCGCACCAAGAACACCGAACCCCTGCTCGCGCTGTGGCGCCGCCATCCCGAATGGCCACGCCTGACGGTGGTGCAGCATCCGAAGGAAGCGAAGCCCGGCGCGCCGGCGGCGAATATCGACCATCGCGTCGGTTATCTCGACGAAGCCGAATTGAAGCGCCTGCAGAACGCGCACCTTTTCCACCTGTGCCCATCCGAAACCGAGGGCTTCGGCCACTACATCGTCGAAGCGATGAGCGTGGGCGCGGTGGTGGTCACGCTGGATGCGCCGCCGATGAACGAAATGATCACGCCGGAGCGCGGGATCCTGGTGCCGTATTCCCGCACCGGCACGCAGCACCTCGCGACCACGTATCACTTCGACGATGCCGCGCTGGAAGCGGCGATCGCGCAGGCCATCGCGACCGACACTGCACGCTGCGGGGCCATGGGCGCAGCCGCGCGTGCATGGTACGAATTCGAGCGTGCGGCGTTTCCCGCGCGCCTCGACGACGCGCTGCGCGGCATGGTGGCGCGGGCATGATCCGGGTCAACCTGATCGCGCGCGACAACGGGTTCGGGCTCAGCCACCACCTGCGCCTGTTGCGCGGCGCGCTGGACGAATCCGGGTTCGACGTGACCGTCAGCGGCATCCGCCGCGGCGCTTTGCGCAAGGCCTGGCATCCCGTGCGCCTTCGCGCGCAAACGCTTGCGCGCCGGATCGCGGGTCGTGGCGCGCCGCAGTGGGACGTCAACCTGATGCTGGAACGGGTACGGCCGGAATACCTCGCCACCGCGCGCCGCAACGTGCTGCTACCACATCCGGAATGGTTCGACGAGCGCGATCGCACATGGCTGCCGCGTCTCGACCGCGCCTTCGTGCTGACGCACCATGCCAAGCCGATCTTCGAATCGCTGGGCCTGCGCGCGGATTACACCGGCTTCACCAGCGAAGACCGCCGCGATGTTTCCGTGCCGCGCGAGCGGGCCTTCTTCCATCTCGCGGGCCGCAGCGCCAACAAGGGCACCGGGACGCTGCTCGCGACCTGGCGCCACCATCCCGAATGGCCGCGGCTCACGGTGCTGCAGAGTCCGCGCAGCGCGGGCGAAGTCGTGCAGGCTGTGAACATCGAACACCGCGTCGATTACATTCCCGATGATCAACTGCGGCGCATCCAGAACGCCCACCGCTTCCACCTGTGTCCTTCCGAAACGGAAGGCTTCGGGCACTACCTGGTCGAGGCCATGGGCATCGGCGCGGTGGTAGCGACGCTCGATGCGCCGCCGATGAACGAGATGATCACGCCCGCACGCGGCGCGCTGATTCCGTACTCACGCACCGGCACGCAAAGCCTGGCGACCACGTACTTCTACGACGGCGCCGCGCTGGAAGCCGTGGTCGAGCGCCTGTTGCAAACGTCCGACGCCGAACTCGAACGCACGGGCGCGGCCGCGCGCGCATGGTTCGAGGACAACGACCGGGCCTTTCGCATCCGCATCGCGGAAGCGGTTCGCGCCTTGGTTTGATCAGTTCGCAGTGTCAACTTGGCTGCCCGCGGCCGTGCGCTGCATCAACCACAATCGCGCGAATTTCTCGCGCACGTAGTCGGCTTCCATGCAGGCGAACAGGAAGCCGCGCCAGCCATCCACGAAGCCGGCGCGCAGCACGTAGCCGCGCAGGAACCGCCAGGACGGATTGAGCACCAGGTTGTGCAGGTGCGCGCGCCGCCCGGCGGCGTGCATGTGCGCGGCCATCATCGCGGCGTAGCGGCGGTAACGCGCGAGCTGGTCGTCCAGCGAGCGGTAGGCGACGTGTTCGAGGTCACCGGGCAGCGTCGCGACATTTCCATCGACGACGGCGTGCTCATGGATCTCGCGGCCCGCGCGCCAGCCGCCGCGACGGCGGTCGAACAGGCGCAGCACGCGATCGGGATACGCATTGCCGTGGCGAAGGAAGGCGCCGAAGTATTCGGTCGCGCGCGCGAAGCGATAACCCGCCGCTTCGGCGAAACCCGCGCCGCGCGCGGCTTCGATGGACGCGCGCAGCGCCGGCGTCACGCGCTCGTCGGCGTCCAGGCACAGCACCCAATCGTGGCGCGCCTGCGACACCGCGAAATCCTTCTGCGCGCGGAATCCTTCGAACGGATGCTCGATCACCCGCGCGCCGTGTGCGGCCGCGATATCGCTGGTGCCATCCGTCGAACCGGAATCGACCACCACCGCGTCGTCGCAGAACGCCAGCGACGCGAGGCAATCGGAGATGCGGTCGGCCTCGTTCAAGGTGATCACGCAGGCCGAGATGCGGGGACGTTCGGGCATGGCGACGATGGACGGCCGTGTATTCATCCAGTGTAATGCGTGGCGCCGAAAGACTGCCGACAGGCGGGCACGCCAAACTGTCCGCATCCGCGAGACTCTTCATGCCTCCCACCTTCGCCGCACCGCTCGTGATCCGCTTCGGCGCCTTCGGCGACATGGTGTTGCTGACGCCGTTGCTGCGTATGCTGCATCGCCGCTACGGGCAGGCCTGCCGGGTGGTGGGCTCGGGCGATTGGCTGGCGCCCTTGTTCGCGGGCCATCCCGACGTGCGCGCGACGCTAAGGCTGTCCAGCCGCAAGCGCCCGTACTGGCTGGATGCGAGCCAGCGGCACCTGGTGGCCTTGCTGCGCGCGCAACCGCCCGGCCCGGTGTACGTCTGCGACGATTGGTCGATCGACAAGATCCGCTGGCTGCTGCAGCGCGCGCGCATTCCGGAGGACCATTGCGTGTTCGCCAACCCGGACTGCATGCTGCGCGGCGGCGAACACTGGATCGAGCGCTGGCACCGCTTCGGCGCGATGACGCCCGCAGCGTTCGCGCATGCGCCACCGGCCGATGCGTTGCAGGCGCCCAAGGCGCCCTGCCTCGTGCTCCAGCATGCCGATCGCACGGACCTGCGCGCGTGGCTGCATGCGCACGCGTTCGATGATGCGCCGCTGCTGCTGTTGCAGCCCGGCAACAAGCGCACGCTCAAACGCGGGCGCGCGGGCCAGCTCGGCGACGACAAGCAGTGGCCGCTGGCGAACTGGACGGCCCTGATTCATGCGGTGCTCGCGCGCCGGCCCGAACTCAAGATCGTCCTGTGCGGCGCGCCGCCCGAGGCCGCGCTGTTGCGGCAGATCGCCGACGGCGTGCGTTCGCCGCGCGTGTTCGCGGCCGGCGACGAATTGCCGCTGCGCCGGTTGCTGGCCCTGTGCGAGCACGCGGCCGCGATGATTTCCATCGACACGGGACCCGCGCAAGCGGCCGCGGCGCTGGGCTGCCCGCTGGTGGTGCTGTATGGCGCGCAGCCGCCGACGCTGTGGCTGCCGCGCAGCCCGACCGGCAGCTCGGTCATCGCATTGGGCGGCTTGCCCGAACGCAACCGCGTCGACCAGATCGGCGTGGAAGAAGTGGCTGCCGCCTTCGATGCGCTTTCCTTGCGATCATCCATGATCGCGCCTTCGTTCGAATCCATCGCAAAGGAAAACGCGTCCAGGTCATCGACTCCACCACGGCCATCCGTGGCCTGACTTTTCACAACAGCGGCTTCGAGCAATCTGTCCATGCACCCCATCGTGATCCGCTTCGGCCGGCTCGGCGACATGCTGTTGCTGGCGCCGCTGCTCGCGCACCTGCACCGCGGCTACGGCGAGCCCTGCCTGCTGCTCGGCACGGGCGCGTCGAGCGCAGCCTTGTATGACGCGCACCCCGACGTCGCGCAGGTGCTGCAGGTGAATGCCCGGCACCGGCCGCTGGTATTGAGTCCGGAACGCTGGCGCATGCTGCGCGCCTTGCGCCGGCATCGCGGCGCGCCCGTGCATGTGTGCGAAACCGAGCCGCGCGCGCTGGCGAAGATCCGGCGCATGCTCGCGCTGGCCGGTGTCGCGTGCGACCGATGCGTGTTCGTGACCGACATGCCGGCCGCAAGTGGCGAACACTGGATCGAGCGCCTGCTGCGGGGCTGCGGGCAGCCACCGCCCGGCTGCGCGGATGCGTGGCGGGCACCTGCGCCCGTCGTCGGCGTGCCCGCACCACGTCTGGTGTTGCGCGAAGCGGATCGCCGCGATCGCGATGCGTGGCTGCATGCGCGCGGCTGGCGCGGCGAACCGCTGTGGCTGGTGCAACCGTTCAACAAGCGCAGCATGCGCTGGAATGGTCCGCGCGATGCGGCCGACGACGACAAGGCGTGGCCTGCGCAGCACTGGATCGCCGTGCTGCGCGCCTTGCACGACGACCATCCCGGCGCACGCATCGTCTTGTGCGGCGCCCCGCACGAGGCCGCGCCGCTGGATGCGATCGCCCGCGACGCGCAGGTGCCCGGCCTCGACGTCGCCGCGCGCGAACTGCCGCTGCGGCGCCTGATGGCGCTGGCCGACGTCGCCGACGGGATGCTTTCCGTCGACACCGGCCCCGCACACGTCGCGGCGGCGATGGGCTGTCCGCTGGTGGTGTTGTTCGGCGCGCAATCGCCGGACGTGTGGTGCCCGCGCAGTCCCACCGGCAGCGCGGTGATCGCGCTGGGCGGCCCGCCGCAACGTTCGCGCGTGGCGGAAATCGCGCCGGAGGAAGTCATCGCCAGTTTGCGTCACTTGTGCGATCGTCCCTGATCGCTGCCTATGTGGTGGCTCGGAGCGTGAACCGCTTTCGGACCACGAACACTACCTCGGCCATCCATGGCCTGACTTTTCAAGAGAGCTTCCCTCCATACCTCCCGCTACAATCCCGACACGCGCTGCGGCGCCCGCGAAACTTTCCGTGACCGACGCCTCCTACGCCCGATCCGAACATCTGCGCGCCCTGCTGTGGTGGCTGCCGCTTTATCTGCTGGTCGCGCTGATCGCGATCTTCCTGCAGCCGCCGATCCCGCTGCACTCCACCCGCGCGCTGGCGGTTGCGTGGGACATGTGGGTGCACCACCAGTTCCTGGTGCCGCACATCAACGGCGCGCCGTATTCGGAAAAGGCGCCGCTGCTGTTCTGGCTGATCCATGCGGGCTGGGCCGCGTTCGGCGTCAACGACGTGTGGCCGCGCGTGTTGATGGTGTTGATCGGCGCCGTGCAACTGATCCTCGCGCAATCGCTGGCGCGCCGGCTGTTTCCCGAGCACGCCTGGATTGCGCGCACCGCGCCGTGGATGCTGCTGGCGCTGTCGTTCGGCTTCCTGTACGGCCTGCAGATCATGTACGACGGCCTGCTGGCCGTGTGGGTGCTGGGCGCGATGCTGTGCCTCGTTCCCGGTCCGCGCCGTGCGTCGCCGCGCTGGATCGGCTTCGCCGTCTGCATCGGCCTGGGGTTCCTGACCAAGGGTCCGGTGATGCTGGTGCACGTGGCGCCGGCATGGCTGCTGGGTCCATGGTGGTGCGCCTACGCGCGTGAACATCGCGCGCGCTGGTATGCAGTCGGCGTCGCCGCGATCATCGGCGGCGGCCTGATCCTCGCCGCGTGGGTGATCCCCGCGATCGACGCGAGCGGCGGCGCCTACACGCACGCCCTGCTGTTCAAGCAGACCGGCGGCCGCGTGGTGAACGCCTTCATCCACAAGCGGCCGTTCTGGTGGTACGTGCCGTGGGTGTTCGTGCTGACCTTCCCGTTCGTGCTGTGGCCGCGCATGTGGGCCGGCCTGTTCGCGCTGCGGCGCCCGCTTCCGGCGGGTTTGCGGATGCTGCTGGCGTGGCTGGTTCCGGCGTTCCTGATCTTCAGCGCGTTCAGCGGCAAGCAGAGTTACTACTTCGTGCCCGAACTGCCGGCGGCCGCGATCCTGATGGCGGCCGCGGTCACCTTCCTGCGCACGCGCGGCGGCTGGGCGGCGCACAGCGCATGGCTGGGCGCGTGGCCGCTGGCAGTGGGATCGTTCGCCGCGGCCGCGCTGTTGTTCGCGCTGCCGTTCTTGCAGAACGCCGGCAAGCTGCACGACCACTGGCTGCACGATGGCGCGAGCGTCGGCGCGCCGTTCGGCGTGTTGTACCTGTTGCTGGGCGCGTTCCTGCTGTTGCCGGGACGCGGCAAGCTGCGCCGCATCGCCGGCGCCAGCCTGGTCGGAACCGCGGGCGCGTACGCGCTGTTCGCGCTGGCGTTCTACCCTGCATTCGACATGCGTCCGGCCGCGCAACTGCTGGCGCACGCCGAGGCTGAAGGCCACGCGATCGGCAACCTCGGCCTTTACGACGGCCAGTTCGAATTCGCCGGTCGCATGACGCGGCCGATCGACCGCCTGTACGAAGGTCAATTCCTGCAGGACTGGGCCGCGAAGCATCCGCGCGGACTCGTGATCGCCTATCCCGAACGTTTGACGCCGGACGACCTGCGCTACGCGCGGCTGGTGCAGCCGTATCGCGGCGTGTGGATGACGATCTGGGATGCGACCACGCTGGCGACATTGCGGCGCGGCCAGCAACCCGCGGAATCCTTCACGCCCGCGATCCTGCTGCCGGCACCCAGTTACTGGCGCTACGCCAATATTCAGGGCGATCGTCCATGATCGCTGCATCGGCGGGCCGACTCGCACATCGGAACGCGCAGACGTCATGGAGTCCACCTCGGCCATCCTTGGCCTGACTTCCACAACAGCTGCTTCAAATGACGCGACTGGATTCATTGAGAGCGCAACTCGGCGGTTCCCGAGACGGCGCGCTGCTGCGCTACTCGCTGGGCTCGGCGTTGCTCGACGCGGATGACACCACCGAAGCCATCGCGCAGCTGCGCGCCGCGCTCGAATTCGACGCGGGCTATTCCGCGGCATGGAAACGGCTCGGACAAGCTTGCCTGTGCGCAGGCGATGCGCAAGCCGCCGCGGAAGCATGGCGGCGCGGCATCGCCGCCGCCGAAGCGCGCGGCGACGTGCAGGCGGCGAAGGAGATGCGGGTTTTCCTCAAGCGCCTCGCAAGCGGCCGCTGAACATCGCGCTATCATCTCCGGTTGCATTGCTTGGTCCGGGCACCGTCATGCCGCTCCACCGCTCACCCATCCGCTGGCTGCTCGCCGCGCTGGCCATTGCGCTGCTCGCCGCTTGCGCAGCGCATCCGCAATGGCAGCTCGACGACGTGCAGGGCCATCTGCCGGATCTTCAATTCAGCATGACCAACGATCTCGGTCAGCCGGTGACCGCGGCGACGTATCGCGGCAAGGTCGTGCTGCTGTATTTCGGCTACACGCATTGTCCGGACGTGTGCCCGTTGACGCTGGTGCACCTGCACACGGTGCTGCAGAAAATGGGCAGGGCCGCGGACGACGTGCGCGTGCTGTTCGTGACGGTGGATCCGGCGCGCGACACGGTGCCGGTGCTGCACCAGTACGTCACCGCGTTCGATCCGCGCATCGTCGGGCTGACCGGCACGCAGGACGCGATCGCGCAACTGGCCAAACGCTACCGCGCGTTCTACAAACCCGAAACGCCGAACGGCAAGGCCGGCGACTACGACGTCACGCACAGCTCGGCGATCTACGTATTCGATCGCGACGGCCGCGCGCGCCTGCTGGCGACGCCGGGCGCATCGAACGACGAAATCCTGCACGACCTCGACATCCTGGTGCGTCAATGATTCCCGGAATGCGCAACCTGCTTTGCACCGCCCTGCTCGCCGCCACCACAGCCGCTGTCGGGGCAACATTCGCACCCGCGAACGTCCGCGTCGAACGAGCGTGGATCCGCTGGCTGCCGGCCAACCTGCCTGCGGCGGGCTACGCGACGATCGTGAATGATGGCGATGGCGTGCAACGCCTCACCGGCGTCAGCAGCGCCGCGTACGGCGCGGTGATGCTGCACCGTTCGCGGCTCGCCGAGGGCGACAGCACCATGGAGATGGTGGATCACCTCGACATCCCCGCGCACGGCAGCGCCAAGCTCGCACCGGGCGGCTATCACCTGATGCTGATGCACGCGACGCATCCGGTGAAACCGGGCGACAAGGTGCCGCTCGACCTGCACTTCGCCGACGGCAGCACGCTTCAGGTGGATTTTTCGGTGCGTCCGGCGAACGCTTCGGGACCATGAGTGCGCGCGACCACGCGCGCGCGCCAGGCTTCGCGCCGCGCCTTCCGCGACGACAGGCGGCCGCGCGCGTCGAGTGACAGCCAATGGCCGAACGCGATGGCCGCGGCCAGCACGCTCATCATTGCGCCGGGTATCCACAGGATCAGGCCGCCGAGGTACTGGTCGGTGGCGGGCGGGATGCCGTTGAACGCGCGCCCGCACAGGCTGTAGATCGGATACAGGTCCTTGCCGGTGAAAGTGATGTACGCGCCGGCCAGGATCAGCGGCACCATCACCAGCATTTCGACCAGCACGCGCAGGCCCGGCGCCAGCCGCGCAGGCGGCCTGGGCCGGCGGTCGAGAATCAGCCACCAATACAGCAGCCCGGCCACGATCATGCTCCAGTTCATCACGCGGTACAGGCGCCAATCCAGCATCGCGTAGAACAGCACCGACGGCCACAACCAGAACAGCATCACGCCGACGAACACGAACGAGGCGATCCATGGATTGAGCAGGAAACCCGCGAGTCCGCGCCACGGCGCACTGCGTGCGAACGGCCGCAGCCAGCGCGTGCGCCAGCGCAACGGCAAGCCGCTGCGCAAGGTCGCGCCGGGATAGGCCAGCACCACCAGGAACGGGCCGAGGTGCTGCAATCCGAATTGCTGCAGGCGGTTCACGAAGAACTCGTGCTCGGCATAAAAGTCGAGGTGCGTGTGCAGGCTGAAGTAGATGATGATGAGGCCGGACCAGAACAAAAGTTGCCGGTGCCACGGCGCGGCCGCCGGCGAGCGCCGCGCGCCGCGCCCGTACAGCCACGCCGCGAGCACGAACGCGGCGACGGCAGTGGGCGAAGGTTCCCAGGGAATCCACCAGCGCAGGAAGTCGAGAAACAGATTCAAGGCATCATCCGTCGCACACGATTGCCGCGCCAGGCAGCGCGGCAATCCCGCATCACATCACAACCGGGCCGCGCTCGCCAGCCTTGCGGCCCGCCTTGCCGGCGGCAAGTTCGGTGAGGAAGCCGGGCACCGCATCGACTTCGAGCGGACGCGCGTACAGGAAACCCTGCAACAGGTCGCAACCGAATTCGCGCAGCATGTGCATCTGCTCGCCGGACTCCACGCCCTCGGCCACGACCTGCAGGCCGAGGCTGCGGCCCAGCGCGATGATCGAGCGCACGATCGCGCGGTCGCCCGATTCGGTCATCAGGTTGCGCACGAACGCGCGGTCGATCTTGATCTGGTCGACGGTGAGGTTCTTCAGCGATTCGAGGTTGGAATAGCCGGTGCCGAAATCGTCGATGGACACCCGCAGCCCGCTGGCCGTCAGCGCTTCCAGCAGCGGCAGCCCGCCTTTCACGTCCTGCACCAGGTGCCGCTCGGTGATTTCCAGCATCAGGTCTTCGCTGCCGATGCCGTGTTTGCGCATCGCGCCGGCCAACACCTCCTGGAAGGTGCCGCCGACGCGCAACTGCATGCCCGACACGTTGATGCCGATGTAGAACGCCGGCAGGCCGACATGCTTCCACGTGGCCAGTTGCCGGCAGGCTTCATCGACCACCCACGCGCCGATCGACTCGATCAGCCGCGACTCCTCGGCCAGGCCGATGAACGAGCTCGGCCCCACCACGCCCATGCCGGGCCGGTTCCAGTACAGCAGGGCCTCGAACCCGCGGATGCGGTTCGCGCGCGCGTCCACGATCGGCTGGTAGCGCAACACGAATTGCTGGCGCACGATCGCGGCGCGCAACGCGGCCTGCATGTCGTGCCGCCAGGTCACGGCCTCGCCCATCCACGGCAGGAACCGCAACACCGTGTTGCCGCCTTCCGCCTTGGCGCGGAACAACGCGGTGTCGGCTTCGCGCACCAGGTTTTCGGCGTCGGTCGCGTCGTCCGGGAAGATGCTGAAACCCGCGCTGGCGGCGATGTCCAGCAAGCGGCCTTCGACGTCGACCGGCTGGCAGATCCGTTCGATCAGGCGCCGCGTCAGGACTTCGGCCGCCGCGGCGTCGGTGTCGGGCAGCAGCAGCAGGAACTCGTCGCCACCGAAGCGGCACAGCACGTCGCCTTCGCGCACGCCTTCGCTCAAGCGTTGCGCCACCGTGCAGATCACGTCGTCGCCCACGCTGTGGCCGGCGGTGTCGTTGATCTCCTTGAAATTGTCGAGGTCGAAGAACACCACCGCCAGCGGCCGCGCGCCGTGCCGCGCCACCGCCAGCGCCTGCGCGAACTGGCCGCGCATGTGGGTGCGGTTGGGCAGGCCGGTCAGCGGATCGAAATAGGCGAGATGGCGGATGCGCGCCTGCGCGTAGCGCAGCTCGGCGGTGTCGATGCAGACGTGGATGTGGAACGCGACCTCGCCCGACGAATCGCGCACCGCGACCACCGAACTGTCGAGCGCCTTGCCCTCGCCGTTGCGGCGGCGCCACGCGATTTCGCCGCTCCACTTGTCCGACTCGCGCAGGGCGAGGTCGCAGGCGCGGGTCGCGGGCGACGGGATCTGCATGTCGCGCACCGGACGCCCGGTCAGCTCGTCGCGCTGGTAGCCGGTCACGCGCATGAAGGCGCTGTTGACCGAAACGATGCGCTGCAGCGCGTCGCTGATGAGGATGCCGTCGCTGCCGGCATCGAACACGCTGGCCGCGATCTGCAGCTGGCGCTCGTCGCGCAGGCGCTTGGTGATGTCGGTGTACGAGCCCAGCACGCGCACGGGCGAGCCGTCTTCGGCGTACTGCACGACGCTGCGCGCGAGCACCGTCAGGTTGCGTCCGTCGCCGGTGCGCATGCGCATGACGCGCTGCAATTCATCGGTGCGGCGCGCCTGCATGTGCGCGTAGATCGCTTCGCGCGAACCGGGGTAATCCTCGGGTGAAACGATGCGCTCCAGATCCTCCGGCGTGGTCAGCGTGCCTTCTTCGTAACCGAGCAGCTTGTACAGCCGCCGCGAGAAATCGAAGCGCCGCGCCGCCACGTCGAACTCCCAGGTGCCGTCGTTGGCGCACTCGGCGAGCAGCATGTAGCGCTCGCGGCTCGCCGTCAGTTCCTTCAGGATGCGGCGCTGCTTGCGCAACGCCCACGCCGCCAGCGCGATGCTGATCAACGCGGCGACGATCGCCACCACCAGCAGGACCACGTTCAAGCGCAACCGACCTCCCGGTCCGGGCTCCCGATACCTCGCGCGCGCCGGCTCCCCCCGACGCGTCGCGCCAGCTTACCCGATTCGTTGCAATACGTAGCCACCCACCCGCACCACCGGGGTGGCCAGCCAGTGGTCGACCAGCAGGAAGCTGAACAGGGCGATCAGGTAGACGATCGAGTAGCCGAACGCACTCATCGCGAAGCGCTCGTCCGGCGGCCGCATCAGCCGGACCGCGTAGTAGAGGTACGCGATGCCCAGCACCGCGGCGCCGCCGAGATACAGAAGTCCACTCATGCCGGTGAGGTACGGCAGCAGGCTCACCAGCACCAGCAGCACGGTGTAGAACAGCACGTGCCAGCGGGTGTATTCGACGCCGTACACCACCGGCAGCATCGGGACGCAGGCGCGCCGGTAATCCTCGCGCCGGAAGATCGCCAGCGACCAGAAGTGCGGCGGCGTCCACACGAACACGATCAGCACCAGCAGCAAGCCGTAAGCCCAATCGCTGGACGCCTGCATACCGGTCACCGCCGCCCAGCCCAGCAGCGGCGGGATCGCGCCGGCCAGGCCGCCGATCACGATGTTCTGCGGCGTCGCGCGTTTCAGGAACGCCGTGTAGATCACCGCGTAACCGATCAGGCCGATGAAGGTGAGCAGCGCGGTCAGCCAGTTCACCAGCAGGCCGAGGATCAGCATCGATGCGACGCCCAGCAGCGTCGCAAACATCAGCACCTGGCGCGCGGTGAGCGTGCCGGTGACCAGCGGACGGTGTGCGGTGCGCGCCATCACCCGGTCGATGCGCTGGTCGATCAACTGGTTGAGCGCCGCAGCCGACGACGACGCCATCCAGATGCCCAGCGTGCCGAACACCAGCGCCCGCCACGGCGGCACGCCCGGCGCGGCCAGCAGCATGCCGATGATCGCGGTGAACACCAGCAACGCGACGATGCGCGGCTTGGTGGCGGCGAGGTATTGGCCGGCGAGCGTGGACATCGGGTTATTTTATCGGGACGAGGGACTGGGGACTCGGGACGCGACCAAGGAGGTCGTCATTCCGGGGCCGCCGCGGCTTCATCGCGGCGGAACCCGAAACCCAGAGCCTTTGCTCTCTGCCCGTGGATCGCAACAGCAAAGTCACTGGATTCCCGCTTTCGCGGGAATGACGAGCTTTTCAGAGTCTCGAATTTCGAATGCCGATTCTCGCGTCCGCGCGAGCAGCGTCACGAGTGCGAACAGCAACAGCGCCGCACCGCCGGTGTGCGCAACCGCGATCGCCAGCGGCAGGCCCAGCACCACGTTGCTGATGCCCAGCGCGACCTGCAACAGCAGCAGCATCGCAAGTGCGATCCCATGACCGCGCAATCCGGCGCGGCCTGCCTGGTGCGCCAGCCACAGCACGTACACGAACACCACCGCCGCGCCGAAGCGATGCACCATCTGGATCGCGGTGCGCGCGGCGGCATCCAGGATGCCGCCCTGGAAATCCACGCCGATGCCGCGCCACAGGATGAAGCCCTGGTGGAAATCCATCGCCGGCCACCACTGGTCGAGGCACGTCGGGAACGCCGAACCGCCGATGCCGCAAGCGAGCGCCGCGTAGTTGGACGACGTCCAGCCGCCCAGGAAAATCTGGCACGCCAGCAGCACCACGCCGACCACCGCCGCCGCGAACAGATGCGCGATGCGCGGGTTGTCTTGCTCGCGGATCGAAATCCGCCACGCCACCCACGCCAGCAACGCGAAAGTCGCCATGCCGCCCAGCAAGTGTCCCGTCACCACGATGGGTTTCAGCAGCCACGTGACCGTCCACATCCCGAGCAGCGCCTGGAAGCACACCACGGCGAGCGCCAGCACCGCGATGCGTCGCCATCCGGAGCCTCGCCACAGGAACGCGACGGCCAGCAGCAACCCCTCGCCGATCGCCGCGAGCACGCTGGCGGTCACGTAGTTCTTCGCCATGTACATCGGTATGCCGATGCCGATCAGCACGATCGCCGCGATGACCAATCCGAAGCGTCGCCGGCTCGCGAACGTCGCCACCAGCGCTTCGGCCAGCACCAAGAGGCCGAGCGTGCCCGCGGCAAAACGGTGCGTCTGCTCGCGCCACGCCTTGTGCGTTTCGACGGGCCGGTTCGGAAATGCCTTGTCCGCTTTCGCGACAGCGGCGGGCTTGACCGGCCAGGTGATGCGTCCGTAGCAGGTGGGCCAGTCGGGACACGACAGCCCGGCGTTGGAAAGGCGCACGAACGAGCCGTACATGATCAGGAAAAACGCCAGCGCGCAGGCGATCCACGCGAGCGTGCGCAGCGGCAGGTTCGTCGTCGGCATCACAAGGCCACCTGCACCGCTTTCTTGAGATCGCCCCGCAGGCGCGTCGCGTCGAAACCCGCCGGATAACTCAACATGGCCTTGCCGCCTGGCGTGACCAGCACCGCGCTCACGTTGTCGGCGGTCTGCGGACGAAAGCTTTCAAGCGCCGGCGACGAAGTGGTCGCGAGCGTCCACACCTTGTCGAAGCCTTCGACCGCCGCGCCTTGCGGCGGCGTGCCGAGGTACACCAGCCGCAGCATGCCGGCCTGCTTGTCCAGCGTGATCTGCGCGCGATGCACGAGGTCGAGTTGCCGCAGGCAGCGTTCGGCACAATCCGGGCCCGGCAATGCAATCAGCGTCCACGCAACCTCATGGCTGCGGAACAAAAATGCCTCGCCGCCGGCCAGCCGCACGGGCATCTGTGCGAGATCGCGCTCGGGCCGGATCGGCGTGCCATAGCTGCGCGTGGGCGGCGACCAGCCGGACATCATCATCGCGGCCGCGAAGATCATGGAGGCCGCGAAGATGCCCACGATCACCACGGCCTGCAGGCGGCGCCGATTGCGCAAATCCATTCCACTACTCCTGTTCGACGTCGGGGGCATCATCGCGTTTCACGCGATGCAGCACGAAAAACATCACCACCGCCGCGATCGCGAAGCAGAACCATTGCAGCGCGTACGCGCGATGCCGCGCGGGCGGCATCACGTTGGCCGTCCAGCTGCGGATGTAGGCGCTGTGCGGATCGGGGTCGGCCAACAATACCTGCGGATAGACCTGAGCGCCGAGGTCGGCCGCGATCTGCTGCAGGTCGATGAAGGTCACCAGCTTGGGCCACGCCTTTTCGCGCGGCAGCGGATTGCCGCCCAGCTTCAGGCCCGGCAGCGGCGGCGGCGCGTAGATGCCGGTGAGCGTGACGGCGTGATCGGGGATCGGCGGGATGTCGGGCAGCGTGGTGGTATCGGGTCCCATCCGCGCGAGGAAGCCGAGGTTCACCAGCAGCACGCGCGCGGAATCCGCGGGCCTGAACGGCACGAACACCATCACGCCCAGGCGGTCCGCGCGCATCTGGTCGTCCAGCAGGTACACGTGGTTGCCTTCCAGCGTTCCGCTGACCTTGACGTGCGGGTAGGCGTCCTTGTCGCGATCGGCGCGTGCGCCGGCAAGATTCACCAAGGGCGCGCTGGCTGCATCGTGGAAGCGCGCCAGCACGGTTTCCTTGTACGCCGCGCGGCGCAACTGCCACACGCCCAGCGCGCAAAACACCGCGACGCCGCACACGGTCAACAGCACCGCGAACGCGCTGGGGCGCCGCACGCGCATCATGCCGCGCGCACCGTCGGCCCGCGGCGCAACGCTATACTCGGCGTTTCCGCGCGCGACATGCCCATGTCCTTCACCACCGCATACAAGGCCGTGCTGGTCATCGTGTTCCTGGTGGTGATCTTCGAGCTGGGCCAGGCGTTGTATTTCATGATGACCGACCGCAAGGACACCGGCCGCACGGTGTGGGCGTTGACGCGGCGCGTCGCATTCTCGGTGTTGCTGATCGCGCTGATCGTGATCGGCATCGTCACCGGCGTGCTGCATCCGCACGGCGTGTACGTGCGCTGAGAGCGAAAGACCGGGAATTATCGCAACTCCGGTCAGCCCTTGGAAGGCGGCGGGCCGGATGCGGCCGGCGTTTCGTTTGGCGCCACCAGGCCGAACTTGGCGGCGTGCGCATCGATCTGCTTGTCGAGTGAACGCGCGGTGGCCAACTCGGCCTCGCCGGCGGCGGCCTGCCCGCTGTGCAATTCGGCGAGTCCAAGGCCGTAATGCGACCACGCGGTGTGCGGTGATTGCGCGAGCGCCTGCTGGTAGGCCTTGATCGATTCGGCGTACTTGCCCAGCCGCAGGTACACCATGCCCAGGCTGTCCAGGTAGGCCGCGCGGTCGCCGTCACGCTTGATGGCTTCGCGGCAATCGTGCAGCGCGCCGTCCAGCGACTGGTCGGCCAGCGCGCGCGCCCAGCAGCGTTCGTTGAGCGCGCTGCCGAGCGTGGAGTCATCCTCGTGCGCGCGAATCCACGCATCCAGCAAAGGCAGCGCGTTGGAGGGCTCGTCGATGGCGACATAGAGCGATGCGATGGACCGGGACTGCATCGAACCCGCCGGCGCGAGCTTTTGCGCTGCCGCGAGATCCGCCGCGGCGCCGGCTTCGTCATTTTTCCCGAAGCGCAGGCTGGCGCGCAGCAGCCATGCATCGAGGTTTTTCGGATCGAGATCCAGCGCCTTGTCCAGGTCGCCGAGCGCCTCGTCGGGCTGCTGCCGGGCGAGCAGGATGCGCGCGCGCGTCAAATGATCGTCCGCATCATTGGGATCCAGGCGGACGGCCGCATCCAGATCGGAAAGCGCGTTCGCGAGTTCGCCGCGCGCCAGCCGCGCCTGCCCGCGCAGCGCGTAATCGGCAGCCGTCTTTGGTTCGCCGGTGCCCGCCGCGGCAGCGGCCGTCTCGTGCGCGCCGATCGAAGCGGTGTCCAGCGAAAACACGCGGCCACCGTTGTAGGTGAAATAGAGCTTGCGCTGGCTGTTGGCGATGTACATGTGGTGGGCCAGCATGAAATCCACGCCCAGGATCATGTCGGCCGAACCGTCGCCCAGATCGCCGTCCATCACCAGCATCTCGCTGTGCTGGATCGTTTCGGTGCCGACCGAAAACGTGTCGATGGGCACGATCCAGGACTGATACGTCTTTTCACCGACGCCGCGGATGCGCACGCCCGGCTTCACACCCGGTCCCTTCAAATCGATGCCCGCGCGTTCCGCGGCGCGGCGGCCGAGCAGGGTCGCGGCGGCACCGCTGTCCAGCAAGGCACGCACCGTTTTGCCGTTGATCGTCACGTCGACGAAACTGCGCAGGTCATGCAAGGCGGCGGGGTGCAGGTCGGCCACCTCGTAGGTGCCGCCATCCTTGACCCAATACGCCAGCGCCGATTTGCGGCAGCCATCCGCCTTGAACAGCGTCATCTTGCCGTGCGCGAGGTCGATTTCGAGATCCGCGAAATCGAGCAGGTTGGCGCCCAGCGAGGCTTGGTCCGCGTCCGAGCCGCCGACCAGGAAATCGACGCCGTGCAGATCCGTGTCGAGGAAGCCGAGATCCTTGATCCGGGCGATTTCCGCATTGGCGAAGCCGCCGATTCCGCCCATGCGGAATCCGAACGGCGCCGGCGTGAGCTTCAACCCCAGCGCCTCGGCATTGGCGCGCGACATGAAGTTGAACCACGCGCCGGTGTCGATCGCGAAGCGCGTGGCCGTGCCGTCGACCTTGATGAGCGTGGTGGGCCGTTCGCCGACCATTTCGACGGACAGCGTGCCGTATTTGCCCAGCGTGCAGCCTGCAGCGGACGCGGACGCTGCGCAGGCGATCAGCCAGATCAATGCCGTTCCGGGGATTGCGGACTGGAGATTGGGGATTCGAAAGAGCATCGCAATCCCGCCTTCGCAGGATGATCGGCTCTTTTCCGAGTCCCTAATCCCTAATCCCTGATCCCGCTCTACAGGATGTACACGAACAGGAACAGGCACAGCCAGATCACGTCGACGAAGTGCCAGTACCACGACACCGCCTCGAACGCGAAATGATGCTGCGGCGAGAAGTGCCCGCGCGCGCAGCGCAGCCACATCACGATCAGCATGATGGTGCCCAGCGTCACGTGCAGGCCGTGGAAGCCGGTGAGGATGTAGAACGTCGCGCCGTAGATGCCGCTGTGCAGCGTCATGTTGAGGTGGACGTACGACTCCCAGTACTCGTGCGCCTGCAGGCCGAGGAAGATCGCGCCCAGCAGGATGGTGAGGCCGAGGAAACCGATCAGCCGCTTGCGGTTGCCCGCGCGCAACGCGTGGTGCGCGATCGTCACGGTGATCGACGAGGACAGCAGCAGTAGCGTGTTGATCAGCGGGATGCCCCACGGCGAGGTGGCGATGAACGAACCGCCCACCGAATCCGGGCCGTTGGTCGGCCACGCGGCCGAGAAGCCCTGCCAGATGTAGCCGTTGGTGAGGATGCCCTTGTCGCCGGCGCCGCCCAGCCACGGCACCACGAAGGTGCGGATGTAGAACAGCCCGCCGAAGAACGCGGCGAAGAAGAACACTTCGGAGACGATGAACCACATCATCCCCATCCGGAACGAGGTATCGACCTGGCCGTTGAAGATGCCTTTCATCGATTCCCGGATCACGTTGCCGAACCAGCCGAACATCATGCCGATGATGGTCAGCGCGCCGATCGCCAGGACGATCTGGCCGGGCCCGTCGTAGCCGTTCAGCCAGATCGCCGCGCCCGCCATGAACAGGAACATGCCGATCACCGCGATGATCGGCCAGCGGCTGCTGTGCGGAACGTAGTAGACGTTGGCGTCGAGTTGGCTCATGTCATGGATTCCGGTGTATGGCTGGCGAACGGTGTTGCCCGATCAACGTGTCGGGACCCAGTTGGGAATGCCGACGAAATGCCCTTGCAGCAGGCTGGCGACGAAGAACGCGATGGCGATCGCCGCGATGATCCAAGCGGTCCGCCGCGCGCGCGCCTTGCGTTGCGCGAGCTCGTCCGGCGCCAACTGTTTCGCATCAATTGATTGGTCTGTTCGAAGCATGTTTTCGTGAGATTCAGTGACTGATGTCGCCATGGGCAAGCTTGGTATCGTCGATCACCGGCGGCACCGTGAAGCTATGGTGCGGCGCGGGCGACGGCAGCGTCCACTCGAGCCCGTAGGCGTGTTCCCACACCCGCGGTGCGGCCTTCTGTTTCGAGAACCAGATGCAGTGGATCACCACGCCCACGAAGATCAGCTGGGTGGCGCCGAACCAGAAACCGCCGATCGACGAGACCATGTTCCAGTCCGCGAACGCGACGTTGTAGTCGGGGATGCGGCGCGGCATGCCGGCAAGGCCGAGGAAATGCTGCGGGAAGAACAGCACGTTCACCGAGATGGCGCTGGACCAGAAGTGCAGCTTGGCCCAGAACTCGGAATACATCCGGCCCGTCCACTTGGGCAGCCAGTAGTACACCCCCGCGATGATCGCGAACAGCGCGCCGCCCACGAGCACGTAATGGAAGTGCGCGACGATGAAGTAGGTCTGGTTGTACTGGAAGTCGGCCGGCACCAGCGCCATCATCACGCCGGAGAAGCCGCCGATCGAGAACAGCACGATGAAGGCGATCGCCCACAGCATCGGCACCTCGAAGCTCAGCGAGCCGCGCCACATCGTGGTGACCCAGTTGAAGATCTTCACGCCGGTCGGCACCGCGATCAGCATGGTCGAGAACATGAAGAACACCTCGGCGCCCAGCGGCAGGCCGACGGTGAACATGTGGTGCGACCACACGATGAACGACAGGAACGCGATGCACGCGATCGCGTACACCATCGCCTTGTAGCCGAACAGCGGCTTGCGCGAGAAGGTCGGCACGATCTCGGAGATGATCCCGAACGCCGGCAGGATCATGATGTACACCTCGGGGTGCCCGAAGAACCAGAACACGTGCTGGTACATCACCGGGTCGCCGCCGCCCGCGGCGTTGAAGAAGTTGGTGCCGAAGAAGCGGTCGAACAGCATCATCGTGACCGCGCCGGCCAGCACCGGCATCACCGCGATCACCAGGAACGAGGTGATCAGCCAAGACCAGCAGAACATCGGCATCTTCAAAAGGTCGAGGCCCGGCGCGCGCAGGTTGAGGATCGTCGCGATGATGTTGATCGAACCCAGGATGGACGAAATGCCCATCAGATGGATCGCGAAGATCATGAACGCGAAGGAATCGCCGCCCTGCAGCACCAGCGGCGGATACATCGTCCAGCCCGCGGCCGGCGCGCCGCCCGGCATGAAGAACGTCGACAGCAGCAGCACGAACGCGAACGGCAGGATCCAGAACGACAGGTTGTTCAGGCGCGGCAGCGCCATGTCGGGCGCGCCGATCTGCATCGGGATCATCCAGTTCGCGAGGCCCACGAACGACGGCATGATCACGCCGAAGATCATCACCAGCCCGTGCATCGCGGTGAGCTCGTTGAAGAAGTAGGGCTGGATCAACTGCAGGCCCGGCTCGAACAGCTCGCCGCGGATCAGCATCGCGAAGCTGCCGCCCACGAACAGCATCAGGAACGAGAACGACAGGTACAGCGTGCCGATGTCCTTGTGGTTGGTGGACATGAACCAGCGCTCGAAGAAGCCCTGGTGGTGTTCCTCGTGGTGGATGGCCTGCGCGGTGCTGGACATGTGCGAAATCCTCTGGAATGCCTTGTGCTGCTACTGTGCGTGTTCCGCGTCAACCCTTCGCGGGGTCGGGCTTCTGCGGCGCGGCCTGCGCGGTGCGCGCGGCCTTGTCGAGCGTCGCGGCGTTTTCCTGTTCCGCAAGCCAGGCGTTGAACTGATCCTTCGGCAGCACCTTGACCACGATCGGCATCGCGCTGTGGTCCTGGCCGCACAACACGTAGCACTGGCCGCGATAGATGCCGGGCTTGTCCACCTTGGCCCAGGCATCGTTCATGATGCCGGGAATGGCGTCGCGCTTGGCCGCGAAATCGGGCACCCACCAGCCGTGGATCACGTCGTCGGCCGTGATGAGGAAGCGCACCTTCACGCCGGCCGGGATCACCAGCGGATGGGTGACGTCGAGCAGGTAATCGTGGAAGCCGGTTTCCTTGTCCACCACGCTGTACGGGCTGATGCCGGAGTCGAGCTGGCGCGCGGCGTTGCTGTCCCACGCAAGCCGCGAATAAATCGTCGGCACCCTGGTGATGGGCTTGCCGTCGTAACTGACATAGTCGTAGCGCCACAGCCATTGGTAGGCCGTGACCTTGACGGTCATCTGCGAACCGGTGGCGTTGTACATCTCGCGGGTCAGGATGGTCGCCGGCGCCGCGAGGCCGATCAGGATCAGCACCGGCACCACCGTCCAGGCGACTTCCAGCAAGGTGTTGTGGCTCCAGGTCGCCGCCACCGCGCCCTTCGATCGGCGGAAGCGGAAGATCGCGATGAACATCGCGCCGAACACCAGGATGCCCAGCACCACGCACACCCACAGCGCGGCCATGTGCAGATCCCAGATCTGCTGCGAGATCGGGGTGACGCCCTTGTCGAGGTTGAGCTGCCACGGGCGCGGATCGGCGGCGGCGGCCATGGATACCAGCAGAGCACCGAAGGCGGCGCCCGCCCCCACGATCCGCCGTTTGCAGTAGCTGGAGCTGGAGCTGGAACTCATCGTATTCGCACCCTTGGAAAGATCTGAATAATCTGACACGCCCAGCTCCGCATTCAAAAAAACCCGTGCCTCCACAACCCCCACCTGCCCGCTGCTTCGCATCGGTCAGGTCGCCCCCTTGACTCAAGGGGGCTGGACGCACGATTGAAAGTCTCCGCAGCTTTCAATTCTCGCGCCAGCCGCTGCGGCCGGACAGCAAGGCCTTCAACCATCGCGACAACTGCATCCTTTCGTCGTCGCCCAAACATTCGCCCACTTCCTGCTCGCGCCCCTGCGCGGCCAGTACCACGTGGCGATGGCCGTCGCCGCGCTCCCGCACCTGCACCCGGGTCCACGCCACCGGAAACGTGCTGGCCGCACGGCCCCTGGACGGGAGTCGCTCGATGCGGACCTGGTCCGTATCCAGCGTGATGCGTTCCCTGCGATCGCCGCTGCGCCAGACCAGCCACAACGCAACGCCAAGCACCGGAACCTCGATCAGCGCGAACAGCGGCGCGAACACATCGCCCCCCCACGCCGCAAGGCCTGCCACCAGCAACGCCGCGATGCACAGCTCCCACGTCAACCGGCGCATCTGCTGCCGGCTGAGCGACCGGTTGGGCGCCAGCAGCAGCGTCACTTGCCCGGTTTCGGCCGCCACCGGAAGACGTGTGATCATGGACATCAGCGGTACCGCAATCTTGGGAATCATACGGCCCCCTGCACACCGCGGCAAGAATAGGCCGCGACGGCGACCGCATCCTGCCACGCATCATTGGCTGCGCCGTGCGCAAGCCTTACAATGGGCGGTCGCATCGCGTGTTCATTTCGATGGCTGAAATCCTCTCTCCCGAATTGCCCGCGCCGCCGAGCGCCGCGCGTGCGCGCATCACCGCCGCCTGGAGCGGCAATGAATCCGAAGTGGTTGCAGCAAGGCTTGCCGAAGCCACCTTGCCCACGAAGGAAAGCGAAGCCGTCGAAGCGCAGGCCGCGGCGCTGGTCGCACGCGTGCGCGAACGCAGCGCCAGCCAGAGCGCGGTGGAATCCTTCATGCGCCAGTACGATCTTTCGTCCGAGGAAGGCGTGCTGCTGATGTGCGTGGCGGAAGCGCTGCTGCGCATTCCCGATCGCCTGACCACCGACAAGCTGATCCGCGACAAGCTGGGCGAGGCCGACTGGAAGAAACACCTCGGCGCCAGCGATTCGTTGTTCGTCAACGCTTCCACGTGGGGCCTGATGCTGACCGGGCATCTGGTGAATCTCGCCGATTCCACGCGCGCCGATGCGCCTGGTGCGTTCAAGCGCCTGATCGCGCGCGCCGGCGAACCGATGATCCGGCTCGCGGTGCGCCAGGCCATGCGCATCATGGGCCACCAGTTCGTGATGGGCCGCACCATCGAGGAAGCGCTGGATCGTTCGGCGAAAGGCGACAACGCGAAGTACCGCTATTCGTACGACATGCTCGGCGAGGCCGCATTTACCGCGCCCGATGCTTTGCGCTACAAGAAGGCGTACCACGACGCGATCCTCGCGCTCGGCGCGCGCGGACCGTACGCCAACCTGCTGGACGCACCGTCGATTTCGGTGAAGCTGTCGGCGCTGCATCCGCGTTACGAAGTCGCCAAGCGCGAACGCGTGCACGCTGAACTGACGCCGGTGGTGCTGGAACTCGCGCAGCTCGCGAAGGCGCAGGGCATCGCGCTGACCATCGACGCCGAGGAAGCCGACCGGCTGGAACTGTCGCTGGACGTGATGGAAGCGGTGTTCACGCATCCCTCGCTTGCAGGCTGGAACGGTTTCGGCCTCGCGGTGCAGGCCTACCAGAAGCGCGCGCCGTTCGTGATCGACTGGCTGATCGAAACCGCCAAGGCCGCCAAGCGCCGCTGGTGCGTGCGCCTTGTCAAGGGCGCCTACTGGGATTCCGAAATCAAGCGCGCGCAGGAGCTGGGCCTTTCGGGCTACCCGGTGTTCACGCGCAAGCCCAACACCGACGTGTCGTACCTCGCCAACGCGCGGCGCATGCTGGACGCGGGCGCCGACGTGATCTACCCGCAGTTCGCGACCCACAACGCGCACACCATCGCCGCGATCCACCACCTGGCGAATGGACGTCCATTCGAATTCCAGCGCCTGCACGGCATGGGCGCCGACCTGTACGCAGAAGTCATTGGTCCCGAGCACTGGAATGTGCCCTGCCGCGTGTACGCGCCCTGCGGCAGCCACGAGGATTTGCTGCCGTACCTGGTGCGCCGCCTGCTGGAGAACGGCGCCAACACCAGCTTCGTCAACCGCATCAGCGACGAGAAGCTGCCGATCCACGAATTGATCGCCGATCCCTGCTCCGAAGTGCGCGCGTTCGGCGCGGCGCACGGCGGCCGATACCAGCATCCCCGCATTCCCTTGCCAATCGACCTGTACGGCACACTCCGGAAGAATTCCATGGGCGTCAACCTTGCCAACGACGACGAACTGAAGTCCCTCGCCGAAGCCGTCAACGCCAAGCCCGGCCCGTGGCACGCGGAACCCCTGGTGCCGGGCGCGCAGTCTTCGACGCCGACGCGTGACGTCACCAGTCCCGCCGATCATCGCGTCGTGGTCGGCCAGTCGCGCGATGCGGACGCGGCAACGTTGCTGCGCGCCCTCGACAACGCGGTCGCCGCGCAAACCGCGTGGGACGACACGCCGGCCGACGAGCGCGCAAAAATTTTGGAACGCGCAGCCGACCTGATCGAGCAGAACCGCGGCGAGTTGATCGCGCTGTGCGTGCGCGAAGCGGGCAAGACCATCCCCGCCGCGATCGGTGAAATCCGCGAAGCCGCCGACATGTGCCGCTACTACGCAGCGATGGCGCGCAAGCTGTTCGGCAAGCCGGAAGACCTGCCCGGCCCGACCGGCGAATCCAACCAGTTGTTCCTGCGCGGACGCGGCGTGTTCGTGTGCATTTCGCCGTGGAATTTCCCGTTGGCGATCTTCACTGGCCAAGTCGCGGCCGGACTGACCGCCGGCAACGCGGTGATCGCCAAACCTGCGGAGCCGACGACCTTGATCGGCTACGCGGCGGTGAAGCTGCTGCACCAGGCCGGCGTGCCCGAAAAGGTTCTGCAATACGTCCCGTGCCGCGGTTCGGTGATCGGCAACACGTTGCTGACGCGCGATGAAATCGCGGGCGTGTGTTTCACCGGTTCCACCGAAACCGCGTGGACCATCAACCGCACGCTGGCCGCCCGCAACGCGCCGATCGCCGCGCTGATCGCCGAAACCGGCGGCCAGAACGCGCTGATCGCGGATTCCTCCGCACTGCCCGAACAACTCGTGAAAGACGTGATGACCAGCGCGTTCGATTCCGCCGGCCAGCGCTGCTCGGCCGCGCGCGTGCTGTTCGTGCAGGAAGACATCGCCGACCACGTCATCAACATGCTGAAGGGCGCGATGGACGAGTTGAAGGTCGGCGATCCCGCGCTGCTTTCGACCGACGTCGGCCCCGTCATCGACCAGCCTTCGTGTGCATCGCTGGAAGAACACGCCGAAGTGATGCGTGGTTCGGCGAGGCTCATCAACATGGCGAAACTTCCCGAGGGCAGCGAGCACGGCACCTTCTTCGCACCGCGCGCGTACGAAATTCCGTCCATCAAGCTGCTGACCCGCGAAGTGTTCGGCCCCGCGCTGCACGTGGTGCGCTGGAAGGCGAGCGAACTCGACGAGGTGATCGACGCGATCAACGCGACCGGCTTCGGCCTGACGCTCGGCGTGCACAGCCGCATCGACGAAACCGTCGACCACATCCGCCGCCGCGCGAAAGTCGGCAACCTCTACGTCAACCGCAACCAGATCGGCGCGGTGGTCGGCGTGCAGCCGTTCGGCGGCGAGAATCTTTCAGGCACCGGTCCCAAGGCCGGCGGTCCGCATTACTTGTTGCGTTTCGCGACCGAGCGCACCTTCACCGTCAACACCACCGCGGCCGGCGGCAATGCCTCGCTGCTGACGCTGGAAGATTGACGATCTCAAAACAACTCTTGAACGCTGTTCATTCACGGCGCATTCGGATTTCGCGTTCAATCCGGCTCGCGCCTGAATCGAAGCGCCGCGCGGGGTTGTGTGGCCATCGTGTGCCTCGTTACGGTGGGTGCGGCGCTTTCGGGCGCCGCGCATTTCGCTGATGAGGAGAACGCAATGATTGGATCACTCAACCGCACCGGCATCGCGGCCGCCGTCTCGCTCGCGATCGCCATGCTGGCGCCCGCCGCACTGGCGCAAACGCAACCCGCGCCGCAGCAGGCTGCACCGCAAGACAACGCCGCTGCGTCACAGGCCGACACCGGACCCGCGCCGACCGACACCGAGTTGAAGAACTTCGCGGGCGCCGTGGTGGACGTGCAGAACATCAAGGATTCGCTGCAGCCCGAACTCGCGTCCGCGAAGACGCCTGACGATCGCACGAAGCTGCAACAGTCGGCCGAGAAGAAAATGGAAGCCGTGGTCGAGAGCCACCAGCTGTCGCCGAAGCGCTACGTGCAGATCGCCAACCTGGTGCAGTCCGACAGCGGCGTGCGTGCCAAGGTCCAGAAGTTCATGCCGCCGCAGCCTGCGCAACAGCCGCAGCAGCCGCCGGCTTCATGACCAGCGGGGCGCCGCCCGGCGCCCTCCACCCTTCACACGCTGCGCGTCGCCACCACCGGCGGCACGCGTGACGCGCGCATGGCGGGCGCAAGGATCGCGAACTGGCCCAGCAGCCACAGCGCCAGCGCGCCGACCGCCAGGTACCACAATGGCAGGCGCGGCAACGGGTAGTTCGCCATCAGCAGGAGATTGAGGGCGATCGCCAGCAGCACGCCCATGACGACGCCGAGCGTGACGATCAGGAAGTTCTCGGTCTGGAAGTAGTGCAGGATGTCCGCCCGCGTGGCCCCCACCGCGCGGCGGATGCCGATGGTGCGCGTGCGCTGCAGCACCCAGAAATTCCCGAGCCCGGTGATGCCGAGCGCGGTGACGAACATCAGCCCGACGACCGACGCGATCAGCAAGCCGATCATCTCGCGCTCGCGCTGGAAGGCGTCGGCGCGCATCTGCGCGAAGGTCTGCGGATCGCGCAACACGCGAGCGGGATCGAGGCGGTACAGCGCGTCCGTTGCCTTCCGCATCACGCGCTCGCGCTCGCCCGGCGCGGTGCGCAGCACGTAGGTAACGCTGTTGGTGTCGGGCAGCAGCGGAAACACGATGCTCTGGTCGTTGTCGGCGCCCGCATCCACGTCAGGCCGCAGCAGGTGTTCCACCACGCCGACGACGCGGATCGGGTTTTCGTACGGATAGATCGATTTGCCCAGCGCGTTTTGTCCCGGGAACAAACGATCGGCCAGCGCCTTGGTGATGATGGCGGCCGCGACATACCGGATGCCGTCGTTGCCGTGTGCGGCGTCAAGCGGAATGTACTCGTCCGCGCGGAAATCACGGCCGGCGACGAGCTTCAATCCCAGCGTGCCCAGCTCGCCGCGCGTGCCGGTGAACAGGCTCGCGAGTTCGTACGCCTGCGCGTCGGGCGAGGTTTGCACGCTGCTGGTCCAGTTGTTGCCGTTGAAGGGCAGCGCGTCGACTGCCGCGACCGATTGGACGCCCGGGATCATCCGCAACGCGGCGAGGTCGGTTTCATGGCGCACGAGCTGGTTGGCGGTTCGATCGAGGCTCGCGCTCTGGACGAGCACCAGTTGATCCTCGGCCACGCCGCTCGGCAGATTCATCAGCGCCTCCTGCCGCTGGATCATGAAAGCGACGTTGCAGACGATGGCGCAGGTGAGCGCGACCAGCAGCGCCAGCAGGCTGGCGATGAGCTTGTGGCGGCCAAGGCTCGCGAGGATGGGCTGGAATTCGGTCATCGCGATTTCCTCACTGCGTCTTCAGTTGCAACGCCGGCGGCACCAGGCAGGCGCGCCACGCCGGCAACACGCCCGCAAGCACGCTGACAGCGATCGCCAGCACCATCGTTCCGACCAGCATTCCCGCGTCCATCTGCGCGAGATGGGCGTAGCCGTCCGGGCGCTGGCGGATGCTCCACAAACCCAACTGCGCAATGACGAGGCCGAGCACACCGCCGAGCGTGCCGATCAACGCGGACTCGATGCCGAATTGCACGAACACGTCGCGCCGCCGCGCGCCCATCGCGCGGCGCACGCTGATCTCGCCGCTGCGGCGCAGGAACTTCGCAAGCAGCAGCGCCACTACGCTCAACATGCACACGGCGAGGAATCCGACCGCCAGCCACAACTGCATCGACAAGGTGTCGGGAATGATGTGCTCGTGCGCCAGCCACGCCATCAGGCCGAACAGGCGCGGCGGCGCATCCTTGCGCGGGAAGCGCCCGTGCGCCTGCTGGTCGCGCCAGTAGTTGTCGAGATAGCGGCCGTAAGCGAATGCCTTGACGGGATTGTCGAGTTCCACCCAGAACTGCAGCCATGTGCACTGGTCACTCGTGCGCGATTCGGTGCCGTCGCCCCAGCAGGAGAAGTGCCCGCGGAAGGAAAGCTGCAATTCCATCGCGGTCTGCAGCGGCATGAAGAACTGGTCGGCGCCGCCGAACACGCGCGCGCCGTGCTGGGCGTAGAACGCGGGTTGCGGATGCCAGTCGCGCAACACGCCGATGACGCGGAATTCGGTGTTGTCGAGGCGCACCGGCTTGCCGATCGCATCGGCATCACCGAACAACTTGCGGGCGAGCCCGGCGTTCAGTACCACCACCCGTGCGCGCGCGTCGTCCTGTGCGCTCATCCAGCCCGTGCCGGCGGCGAACGGCACGCCGAACATCGGGAAGAAATCCGCCGTCACGTATTGGCCGCCTTCGAAGAACGGATGCCGGCCCGCACCGGGCGGCGTGACCGCGACCGTCCCCGCGCTCATCGCGGCCTGCCGGTCGGCGCGATGCTCGCGCAGCAGGTTCATCGCATCCACCCAGGTGAACGCGTCGGGCGTGCCCCTGAGGCCGGCACGCGTATTCTGGGCATTGTCGGGCGTGCGCGGATCGAGCATGGGCACGAACAATTGCGCGCTGCGCCCGGGCAATGGATCGCCGCCCATCACGTGCAGCACGGTGATCATGGTCATGCTGGCGCCGATGCCGAGGCCGATCGCCAGCACCATCAGCGCGGTGAGCACCGGGTTGCGCTTCAGGCTGCGCACCGCGAGATCGAGGTAGTAGGCGAACATGCTTTTCCCTCTAGACCGTGCGCGTCGCGACCACCGGCGGCACCTGCGCTGCGCGCAGCGCCGGACCCAGCACCGCCACCTGCCCGATCAACCACAACGCGAGCGCGCCGATCGGAAAATACATCCACGGCATCCGCGGCAGTTCGTAGTGCAGCATCAGCAGCAGGTTGATGCCGTAAGCCAGCACCATGCCGAGCATGATGCCGATCGTCGCGAGCAGGAAATTTTCGGTCTGGAAGTAATGCAGGATGTCGGCGCGCGTGGCGCCGAGCGCGCGGCGCACGCCGATGGTGCGGCGTCGCTGTGCGACCCAGAAACTCGCAAGGCCGACGATGCCGAGTCCGGTGATCAGCAGCACCGCCACGATCACGCTCACCAGCATGCCCGCCATCGCGTGGTCGTCCTTGAAGTAATCGCCGCGGATCTGGTCGTACGTGCGCGTGTGCGTGATCACGCGGGTCGGATCGATGCGTTTCAGCGCAGCCGCCGCCGCGGCGATGACACGCTGGCGATCTTCGGACCGCGTGCGCAGCAGATAGCTCTGATCCTTGTCCGCGCCCATGCGCAGCGGAATGATCATCGAATATTGCGCGGTGGCGGTGTTGTACGCATTCGCGCGCGCCAGCGTCGCCACCACGCCCACCACGCGGAAACTCGCAGTGGGCGTCAGCCAAACGAGTTTGCCCAGCGCGCTTTGTTGGGGCCACAAGCGTGTGGCGAGTGCTTGGCTGACGAGCATCGGCATCGGGAAGCCCTTGTCACTGCCGTCGGCGAGCGCCTTGATCACCACATCCGCATCGACGTATTCGTCGGGCCGCAAGGTACGCCCCGCGATCACGTGCAATCCGAACGTCTGCACCATGTTCTCGCCAAAATATTCGGCCGCGCTCAACGTCCGGTGCGGCTGCGTGGGCGAGAGCATCACATTGCCATTCGACGACTCGCCGCCGAACGGAACCTGGTTGCTCATGCCGACCGCCTGCACGCCGGGAATCTGCCGCAACGCGGCGAGGTCTTCCTGCGCGCGCGCGTAGCGGTCGAGCGGCGGTGCGATCGGCGCCTGCTGGATCTGCACCAGTTCGTGTTCGGCGATGCCGCTCGGCATGTCCATGTGCTGGATGCGCTGCACGACCAGGAATACGCCGTTGCAGATGACCGCGCAGCTCAATGCGATCTCCAACATCAGCAACCACATGATGACCTTGTGCCGGCGCAACGTGGAGAGGATCGGCAGGATGTCCATGTCAATTGCTCTTGAGGTGGAACGCCGGTGTGACACGGCAGGCGCGCCATGCAGGCAGCAGTCCGGCCAGCAGGCTGGTACAGATCGCGAGCGCGAACGTGACCCCCAGCATCGTCGGATCGAGGTGCGCCAGCGGCGCGTAATCGGACGAGCGGTGCCGCACCATCCACAAGCCGAACAGGGCCAGCAGCAGACCGCCGGCGCCGCCGGCGATCCCGATCACGCCGGACTCGGTCAACAGTTGCGCGAACAATGCGCGCCGCGATGCGCCCAGTGCGCGCCGCACGCTGAGTTCGCCCGAGCGGCGCAGGAATTTCGCCAGCATCAGGCCGATGGTGTTGACCAGGCACACCAGCAGGAAGCCGAACGCCAGCCACGCCTGCAAGCGCACGTCGCTCGGCACCACGCCGTTGTAGTTGAGCCACTGCATCAGGTTGTCGAGGCGCACGTTAGGCCCGCGCACGAAGCGGCCAAGCGCCTTCTGTTCTTCCGAGTAGTGGATCAGGAACTGCTTGTACGCCGCGGCCTTCGCCGGGCTATCCAGTTCCACCCAGAATTGCAGCCACGCGCACGTTGCCGAAGGATAGGACGTGCCCTCCACGCCGCCTGTGCCGTTGCCCCAGCAATCGACCGAGCCGTTGCGGTCGAAATGCAGCTCCAGCGCGGTCTGCAATGGCAGGAACACCTGCTCGTAGTAGTCGTACGCGCCGGTGTCGAGGTCGTAGAAATGCGGATTGGGTCGCCAGGTGCCGAGCACGCCGACGATGCGGAACGTGCTGTTGCCGATGCGCAACGTGTGTCCCGTGCTGTCGGCGCCGTTGAACAACCGGTCGTCGAGCTTGCGCGTGATCACCACGTCGCGCGCGTGTGCTTCGTCGCTGGCGGAGGTCCAGCCGTGGCCGTACAGGAACGGCGCGTCGAACATCGCGAAGAAATCCGCGGTGGTGTAGCGCGCTTCCACGTAGAACGGATCGAGCGACGAGGAATCCGGCTGGATCGGCACCGCCCCACCCAGCATCAACGCCTGCCGGTCCGCGCGTTTCGCGCGCAGCAGGTTCATCCCGTCGATCAGCGTCATCTGATCCGGCGGCATCGTGCCGGGCATCATCCCGCGCGCGTCCTGCGGATCGATCTGCGGGTAATACAGTTCGCTGCTCTTGCCGGGCAGCGGATCGCCCGACAACACGTGCAGCACCGTCAGGGTGGTCATGCTCGCGCCGATGCCGACCGCGAGCGCCAGCACCATCAGCGCGGTGAGCACGCGAGTGCGCTTCATGCTGCGCAGCGCGAGATCGAGGTAGTAGGCGAACATTCCATTCACTCCAGCCAATGTCTTCCCCCTTCCGCAGGAAGGGGGATCGAGGGGGATGGCTTTTCATACAGCCGAACATTCCCCCGCGCCTTCGGCGCGACCCCCTTCGTTCCGAAGGGAGTGTTCATCACACCGTCCGTGTCGCTTCCACCGGCGACACGCGCGACGCGCGCAGCGCCGGCACCAGCACCGCGCCCTGCCCCAGCAACAGCAGCACGACAACGCCCGCCAGCACGTACGGCAGCGGCATGCGGTCGCTCGCGAGTTGCCGCATCATCCAGAGGTTCAGTCCGACCGCGAGCATCGCGCCCACCACCACGCCGCCGCCGGCGATCAAAAGATTTTCGGTCTGGAAATAGCGCAGGATGTCGTGACGCGTCGCGCCCAGCGCGCGGCGGATGCCGATCTGCTTGCGCCGCTGTCCCACCCAGAAGCTGGTCAAGCCCACGATGCCCGCGCCCGTGATCACCAGCAGCACCGCGCAGATGATGCCCATCAGGATGGCGGTGCCGCGATCGCTGTCGTAGGCGTGGTGACGCACTTGCGCGAAACTCAGCACGCCATCCTTCGGATCGATGATGCGCATCCGGTTTTGCGCGTACAGCGCCTTCGGTGCTTCGCGCATCGCGGCCGCGAGTTCGCCCGGTTTGGCGCGCACGACGTAGTAGGTGCCGAACGAACCATCCAGCCGCCGCGGCCAGATCAGTGCCTGGTACGCGTAGGGCACTGACCAGGTGTCGACTTCCGAGCGCTGCAAGCGTTCGACGATCCCGATGATGGTGGTGGGCGTGGTGCCCTCCGTGTAGAACGATTTGCCCAGCGCCGAGCCGTCCGGATACAGCTTGTCGGCCAGCGCCCTGGTGACGATCACCACCGGCGAGGTGGCGTGGTGTTGCGGCAGCAGCGGCGTGACTTCGTCGGGGCGGAAATTGCGCCCGGCGATCAGCTTCACGCCCAGCGCATCCAGGAAATGCGCGTCGCCGAAGTACACCGTGGCGTCGGTGGTCTTCTGCACCTGCTCCGGGGTCATCATGATGAAATCGTCCCAGCCGCCGCCGCGCAGCGGATAGGAGTTGGATGCCGTGGCGTCGCGCACGCCCGGCAGCCCGCGCAGCGCGGCGAGATCGGCTTGCATCTGCGCGTCGATCGCTTGCGGAGACGGCGCGTTCGCCCACTGGTTGTCGATCACGAACAGATCGGCTTCGTCGATGCCGCTGGGTTCGGACAAGTGCGCCACACGCTGATGGATGATGAACAGCGCGTTGCACACGATCGCCAGCGTCAGCGCGATCTGCAGCGCGATCAGCACGGTGCCGGCCTTGTGCTGGCGCAATGCGGCGAGGATGGGCTGGATCTGCATGGCGTCAGTTGCTCCGCAAATGCCAGGCCGGCTGCACGTGCGCCGCGCGCCAGGTCGGGTAGAACGCCGCCACCACCGTCGCGGCGATCGCGACCGCCAGCGTCAAGGCGACCAGCGACAAGTCGATGTGCGCCAACTGCGCGATCTCGGGACGGAACAGCAAGCCCACGCCCGATACGCCGATGGCGGTGAGCACCAGGCCGAGCAGGCCGCCCGCCGCGCCGACGGTCCCGGCTTCGACCAGGAACTGCATGTAGATCTCGCGCCGCGAGGCGCCCAGCGCGCGGCGCACGCCGATTTCGCCGGCGCGCCGCATGAACTTCGCCAGCAGCAGGCCGACCGTGTTGACCAGGCAGATCACGAAGAACCCCAGCGACACCAGCAGCGAGATGCGGCTTTCCGGCGGCACCACGTGCATGAAGTCCAGCCATTGCGTCACGTCGCGCAGGCGCACGTTGGGCGCCCAGTCGAAACGGCCGGCGCGCCGCTGTTCGGCCGCGTAGCCCTCAAGGAAGTTGCGATAACGCGCGACCTCGGCCGGCGTGTCCAGTTCCACCCACGGATTGATCCAGACGCAGTTGCCGTGCAGCCAGCTGTCCCAGCCGCTCATGGTCTTCGTGCCACGGCAACTGTTGTTGCCGTTGGTCGGGATCTGCAAATCCACCGCGCGGGTGAACGGGATGTAGAAGTCCGCGGGTTCGCCGAACCCGTCGCTGTCGAACAGCGCATAGAAGCGCGGCTGTGGATTCCAGTGCCGGGCCACGCCCGCGACGCGGTACTCGTGGCCATCGAGGTTGATTTCGCGGCCCACGCTGTCGGCGTTGCCGAAGATCCTGCGGTTGAATGCCTCGCTCAGCACGATCATCGGCGCGCGGTTCTCGTCCTGCGCCGCTTCCCAGCCGCTGCCATAGCGGAACGGCACCTCGAACATCGGGAAGAAGTCAGCGTACACCGCGTAGCCATTCGCCTTGATCGGCAGGCTGCGGTCGCCGCCCGGCAGCACCGTCAACAGCACCGGATAAATCAGCGTCTGCCGCTTCGCCGCGTGCGCGCGCATCAGCGCCATCGCATCGGTGTAGTCCAGCGCCTGCGGCGGTTCGCCGTCGCCGTTGAAGCTCTGCTGTGGTCCCCAACTGTCGATCTGCGGCGTAAAGAGTTGCGCTGACTTGTCCGGGATCGGATTGCCCGACACCGCGCGGAACACCGAATACGTGATCATCGACGCGGCCACGCCGAAGCCGATCGCCACGATCATCAACGCGGTCAGCAGCTTGTTCCGCTTCAGGCTGCGCAGGGCGAGGTCGAGGTAATAACCGAGCATTCCATTTTCCGCGAGTGTGCCGGGCGCACGTTGCGCTGAACGAAACGGTGCTGCCGCACGAGTCGTTGGCTCCTGCATCCGGATTGCATCCTGCATGCCACCCGCGTGATCCGGACAACGCACCGGCAATCAACCGCTTGCGGCGTGCGAATCGGCGCGCGGTGTGTCCGCGGACACCTTGCGGACGTTTCCGGACGCAACAAAAAACCCCGCCGGATGGCGGGGTTTTCGTTGCTGCGTCGGCTTTGGAACGCGGCGTCAGAACTTGTACTGCATCGAAATCCCGAGCAGGTCGCCGGAGTTGTCGAAGCTGCCGACCAGGTGGTCGCCGGTGGCGCTCATGTCGTTGACGTCACCGTTGTCGACGAACAGGTGCGCGTAGCCGATGTTGAGCGTGAGGTTCTGCGTGGGTGTGTAGCCCGCGCCGACCGAGATCCACTTGCGCGCGCCGTCCGGAATGCGCGGGTCACGCGTGGAATCCTGGGTGGGCGTCTGGTCGAAGGCCAAGCCGCCGCGCAAGGTCCAGGTGTCGCTCAACTTGTAGTCCATGCCGACCGAACCGAACCAGGTGTTCTTCCAGCCGTAGTACTGGTCGATGTTCGGCTGGTAGGGATTGGCGAACTGAATGGCGAGATGGCTGAAGGAACTCCAGCCGGTCCAGCTCACTTCCGCGCCCCACGACACCGGGCCTTGCGTCTTGTGCCAGTAGCTCAGCGAGGCCATCGCCGGGGTCGCGAACGAACCCGAGGCCGCGGTGTTCTGGAACAGCGGCGGCACGCCCGGCTGCGACAGCACGAACTGCACGCTCGCCGGCACGCCGAAGTAAGCCTGGCCGTTGATGTGGTGGTTGATCTTGGCGTGGTAGTCCAGCGCCAGCGTGTCCTGCGCGGTCGGCTTCCATTCCGCGCCGATCTGCCAGCCCCACTTCCAGTTGTCGCCGCGCACTTCGGCGGTGCCGTCCGCCGATTGCGGCAGGAAGGTCGGCGCCAGATTGAACGGCGGCGCCGCCATCACCGCGCCCATGTCGACCGCGTTGGAAAGGTCGATCGTGGTTTTCTGCGCGATCACCGAGAAGCCCAGCGAGAACTGCGGATTGATCGCCCAGGCGACTGAACCCACGAAGTCCATGGACTTCACGCTGGACTTCAGCGCCTGGTATCGACCCACCCAGCCCGCGTCGTATTGCGTCCTGAGCCCGAACGGCGCATCGACGCCGAAACCGATGCGCCAGTTCTGCGCGATCGGCGCGATGAAGCTGATCGCCGGCACGCCATACACGCCGCCGCCGTTGCCGCCATTGCCGCCCGACAGCGGCATGCCGATGGCATCGGTGCCGGAGCCGTGGAACTGCGTGCTGACGTTGATGGCGGTCGCGTCGAGCTGCACCGCGTAGGTGTCGAAGTCGACCATCGCGGCGGGATTGTTGAGCACCACCGACGCGTCGCCGCCGGCGGCTTCGCGGCCCGCGTACGCGCGGCCCAGCGCCTGCGCGGTGTTTTCGCTGATCTGGAAGCCGGACGCGGATGCGGCCGGGCTCACCAGCGCACCGGCGACGGCGACGCTCAGGGCGGCGAGCGCCAGGCCAGCCAGCTTGGGCGCGGTGATCGGATGCTTGCTCATGTGGTCTCCAGTCGAATGGTTTTTGCATCAATGAAGGGGTACGGCACCAAGTTCATGCCCGCAAAACAGCCTGCCTCGGGTCTTTCATACGTTTGTATGAATTTCGTTATGGCGGACTATCGCACCGCAAAGGGGTCCGCGCAAGCCCGCGACGCACGCAATGGGAGCCAGGTTGAATTCCGTCCGCCCGAAGCGCGGACGCGAAGCGCGGAAGGCGAGGACAGCGTCCGAGCGGCTTCGTCTTCGCAGCGTTTGTTGCAAGCGATCGCGCGATCGCTCCGCACTAACTTCTCGTAAATGTGCAGTCCTTATACTTGGCCGTCCGCCGCCTCCGATGCCCTCATGCCTCAAACCAAGCCCCGCCGCCGGCCGCCGCTGTCCCGATCCCTGCCCTCGTTCCTGCCTTCGCTGATCGCCGTGTTCCTCGCGATCTGGATTCCCCCCGCGTGGGAACGCTATTCGCTGCTGCTGTTGCTGATCGGCGCGTCGCTGTCGATGGCGGCGGTGTGTCATGCGATCGGCTTCGGTTGCGAACCGACCTTCCTGCGCACGGCGCTGCGGCGCGGATCGGCGCACCTGATCGCGCTGGCGATCCATACCGCGATCGTGTTCCTGCTGGTGGCGTGGCCGCTGGCCGTGCTGTCGCAGGCGCCGTCGCTGGCGGCGGCGTTGGGACTGGCCGCCGCGCTGGTGGTGGCGCTGCTGGTGTTGTGGCGCCTGTGGCCCGTGTTCGGGCTCGTGTTTGCCTGGGACGATGCATTTCCCGCCGGCGAGGAGCATTCCTGGATCACCGCGGCATTGGCGCGCAGCCTCGCCTTCGCGCGCCACCTGACGCGCGGCCGCGACCTGTTCCTCACGCACTTCCTGCCGGCGTCGCTGGCGCAACTCGCGATCGCGTTCGGCGCGCTGTCGCTGGCCGGCATCGGCGCCAGCCTGCCCGATGAAATCCGCACGGCGTCGTTGTTCCTGTTCGCGGTCGTGGTGTTGCCGCTGTGTTCGCTGATCGTGGCCGACCGCACGCTGCGCCTGTTGTTCGACGGCCGCGTGCGGACCTTCACGCCGCTACCGTCGGCGCCGCCGCTTCCCAAACGGACGCCGGAAGAGGGCGGCAGCCGTCACGAAGAAACGTCCGCTCCATCCCGTGATTCCGCTGCACCCGCCATAGAAACCGTCGCCGCAAGACCCGATGCGCTCGCGCAAGCCGTGCTCGATGAAAACCTGCTGGCCGCCGCGCGCAGCGGCAATGCCGCGGCAGCGATGCAGTGGCTGGCGCAGGGCGCCAATCCCGACGCGATCCCGCCCGCAGGCGCACGCGACCAGCGTTCCGCGCTGGTGCTGGCAGCGGAACTGCCGGACACGCATTTGCTGCGCGCACTGATAGCGAAAGGCGCGGACGTCAACCGCGCGCACGCCGGCCTGACGCCGCTGCTGGCGACCACGCGCGCCTGCCGCGAAGGCCGTCCCGAAATGGTGACCAGCCTGATCGCCAACGGCGCCGATCCGGCGCGCGCGGACGCCGACGGCAACACGCCGCTGCACCACGCCGCGCTGTGCGCGGAACCCGCGGTCGCAGCGATCCTGATCGACGCGCAGGCGCCGCTGGAAGCGCGCAACCGCGAACAGGCGACGCCGCTTGCAGTCGCTGCGGCCGCCGCGAACTGGCCGGTGCTGCGTTTCCTCGCCGAACACGGCGCGCACGCCGACGCCGCGCTGCCGGCAGCGGCTGGCATCGCCGACGACGATCCGGAGGGCGTGCGCATCCTGCTCAAGCACAAGGGCCGCGCCAACGCGGTCGATGCGCTGGGGCGCAGCGCGCTGCTGCACGCGGCGCGCGAGAACCACGTCGGGATCACGCGCGTGTTGCTGGACGCCAATGCGGACGTGTCGCTGGCCGACCGCTACGGCACCACGCCGCTGATGGAAGCCGCGCGCGCGGGCGCGGCGGGTGTGGTCGCGCTGCTCGCGGAAAAAAATCCCGACGTGAACGCCTGCGACCAGCACGGCCGCACCACGCTGATGCTGGCGTGCCAGTCGCCGCGCGCCAATGCCGCCTGCGTACGCGCGCTGCTGGAACTCGGCGCCGATCCCGCGCGCAAGGGCAGCGACGGGCGCAGCGCGATCGACCAGGCCAGTGCCGCCGGACGTTGGGATCTCGTCGCGCTGATGGATCCCGAAGCCGCGTTGCCCGCCAGCCATGCGCGCGGCAACGAACCCGATCCCGGCGCGGACACGCCGCAACACTTGCTCGATGCGCTGCGCTTCGCGCACTGGAGCGTGGTCGCGCGCTTCGAGGAGCGCGTGCGCACCTGGCCGGCGACGGAACTCGCGGCGCTGTACCTCGATCTCGCCGGCCACGCCGAGGCCGCGCCGCGTGCGTGGCTGCTGGAACATGGGCTCGAAGCCGAGGCGCGGCTCGACGACGGCAGCCGCCTGTTCGATGCATTGCTCGATCATCTGCCGGCGTCGATCGCCGCGGTGCGCCAACTGCTCGACGCGGGCGCCACGCCCGCGGGCGCGGGGCGTTTCGGAGCTGCGCTCGCGCGCATGGATAACGACGAAGGCTCAACGCTCGCGCTCGCGATGCTGGAACGTGGGGCCGACGCGTTCGGCGCGGACGCCGATCAACGCACACCGCTGCATCACGCCAGCCGCCCGGGCATGTTGCCGGTGTTGCGCGCGCTGCTCGCGCGCGGCGCCGATCCCAACGCGCGCGACCGCGCGGGCGCCACGCCCTTGCACGTCGCGCTCGATGGCAAACCCGACGACGTGCTGCCGCTGGTGAAGGCGCTGATCGCGCACGGCGCCGATCCGGAAAGTCCCGCCGCCAGCGGCGAGACGCCACTCGGCCTCGCGTTGGCGCGCGACGCCACGAAACTCGAACACTGGTTGCGCTGGAACGGCTGGGCGCTGCCCAAACGTCCGCTGCGCGACGACGACCTCCCCGCCGCCGCCGCCGATCCCGATGCGGTGGCGCGCCTGCTGGAACTCGGCCTGCCGGTGGACGCGCGCGACGCCCGCGGCGCCACCGCGTTGCTGCGCGCCAGTGGCGCGGGCGCGCTGCAAAGCGTGCAACGGCTGCTGGCCGCGCACGCCGATCCGAAGCTCACGGTCGATACCGGCGCGTCGTCGCTGTCGGCCGCCGTCAGCGCGCGCCAGCCCGACATCGCGCGCGCGCTGGTCGCCGCTGGCGTGCCGGTGGATCTGCGCCACGCCGACGACGTCACCGCGTTGATGATCGCCGCCGCGCTGGGCCACGCCGACATGGTCGCGGTGCTGCGCGAACTTGGTGCGCAAAACAATCTCGTCGATGCACGCGGTCAGACCGCGCTGCACGCGGCCGCGCGTTTCTGCTTCGACAGCCGCGACAGCCTGCGTTGCAGCCGCTTGCTGGATGCGTTGCTGCGCGAGCCGGCGCCGGTGAACACCGCCGACCGCAGCGGCGCTACGCCGTTGCTGGTGCTGCTCGGCGCGCACACCAAGCCGGGCGCCGATTGCGACGGCACGCACCTCGGCGCGCTGGTGCCGGCAATGCTGGACGCAGGCGCGAACCTCGACCACGCCGACGAGCACGGCGTCACCGCGCTGCACGCCTGCGCGATGCACGCGATGTTCGAACCCGCGCGCGTGCTGCTGCAGCGCGGCGCCAACCGCGAGGCGCGCGACTGCATGCAGCGCACGCCGTCCGATGTCGCGAACGTGCTGGGTTACATCGACCTCGCGATGGAATTGGCACCGCGCCGCGGCGTGCCGCTCAATGCACCGGTGGTGACACCGGTGATGACGCATCCGAGCACTTGAATGTCGAGAAAGTGCGGCCCTGCACTTTTCAGCGGCGGGTCATCCCTGACCCGCACTGACAAGGTGCTTCACACCTTGTCAGCTTGTGCTTCCTGCCGCTCTACGGTATCCGCTTCGAACAGGCCCTGCAGTTCCTCGTAGGCTTCGCGCGTGGTCTGGCGCAGCGCGACGTCGTCGTCGTACACGAGGTGCTGGTCGCGCAGTAGCCGTTCGTCGTGCTCGCGGAACAATTCCACCACGGCGCGCGCCTGTTCCTTGTCCATGCCCAGCGCCTTCAGCGTCAGCGCCGCCATCTTCAGGCTGGAATAGAACGTCTCGCGCACCACGTCGTCGGGATCGGAGGTCAGATCCATCAGCCGGAACGCGTGCTGGCGGTTGCGCGCGCGCGCGACTATCTTGAGATGCGGGTACATCCGCCGCACGATCCGCGCGGTGCGTACGTTGGTGTCCGGATCGTCGGTCGCCAGCACGAACACGTCGGCCTTGCCGGCGCCGGCCGCGCGCAGGATTTCCGCGCGGGTCGGATCGCCGAAGAAAATCTCGGTGCCGGCGAAGCGGCGCGACAGGTCGACCTGCTCGATCGAACTTTCCAGCGCCACGAATGGAATGCCGCGCGCGCGCAGCAAGCGCCCGACGATCTGCCCGACGCGGCCGAAGCCTGCGATCACCACGCGCGGCGCGCCGGTGTCGATGGTGTCGTACTCGCGTACCGGCGTCTTCGGTTCGGGCAGCTTCGCGGCCGCCAGCACCAGCAGCGGCACCGCGGCCATACCCAGCGTGACCACCAGCACCAGCACGCCGTGCTGCATCGTCGTCAGCAAGCCCTGCTCGTTCGCGAGCTTGAACACCACGAACGCGAATTCGCCGCCGCCCGCGAGCAGCGCGACCAGCTTCAGCGCGTCGGCGTTGCCCATGCGCTTGTTGATGCGACCCACCAGCGCCAGAGCCGGCGCCTTGCACGCGAGCAGCAGGATCACCAGGCCCGCGATCAACCACGGATGCTGTTGCAGCAGCGCGAGGTTCACGCCCATCCCGACCGTGATGAAGAACAGGCCGAGCAGCAATCCTTCGAACGGCGCGATGTTGGATTCGAGCTCGTGACGGTATTCCGAATCGGCCAGCAGCACGCCGGCGAGGAACGTGCCCAGCGCCATCGAAATGCCCGCGAGCTGCATCAACCAGGCGACGCCCATTACCACCAGCAGTGCGACCGCGGTGGAGACTTCGATCAGTTGCGTCCTGGCGACCGCGCGGAACACCGGCCGCAGCGCGTAGCGGCCGCCCACCACCACCACCGCGATGACGCCGGCGACGCGCAGCGCCGACACCCACGAAGGCACGTTCGCCGCGTGCACGTCGCCGTGGCCCGCCAGCAACGGAATCGCCGCGATCAGCGGAATCGCGACCAGATCCTGGAACAGCAGGATCGCGAAGGCTTGGCGTCCGTGCGGGCTCTGCAATTCACGCCGTTCGGCGAGGATCTGCAAACCGAACGCGGTGGACGAAAACGCGAGGCCCAGTCCCACGACGATCGCGGTCACCGGTTCCAAGTGGAAGCCGAACACTGCGATCAGCGCCATCACCAGCGCCGACCCAGCGACCTGCAGCGTGCCCGCGCCGAACACCGCGCGCCGCATCACCCACAGCCGTTGCGGCGAAAGTTCGAGGCCGATCACGAACAGCAGCAGCGCGACGCCGAGTTCCGACACGCCCGTGATCGCTTCCGGATTCTGGATCCACTTGAAGCCATACGGCCCGATCACCACGCCCGCGGCCAGATAACCGAGCACCGAACCGAGCTTCAGCTTGCGCGACAGCGGCACCGCGATCACCACCGCGACCAGGAACACCAGCACCGATGCGAGCCAGGAATGCGTCTGCACGGATCACCTTCGATTCATGGCGTTGGATTATGGCAGCGCCACCATGACAGCTTCACTGCAATCCGTACGAACGCAGCAACGCATCGGGTTGCGGCGCGCGCCCGCGGAACGCGATGAAACTTTCCAGCGCCGGGCGGCTGGCGCCGACGCCCAGGAACTCGTCGCGGAAACGTGCACCGGTCGCGGCGTCGATCACTCCACGTTCTTCGAACGCACCGAACACGTCGGCCGACAAGACTTCGGCCCACAGGTAGCTGTAATAACCGGCCGCGTAGCCACCCGCGAAGATGTGCGTGAACGCGTGCGGGAAACGTTGCCAGGCCGGCGGATGCAACACCGCCGCCTCGCGCCGCGCGGCTTCCAGTGTTTCCATCACGCGCGCGCCGCGCGCCGGGTCGTAGTTCGCGTGCAACAGGAAATCGAACAGGCCGAATTCCAGTTGCCGGCACAGGAACATGCCGGCCTGGAAGTGCCGCGCCGCGAGCATCTTCTCGAACAGTTCGTCGGGCAGCCTTTCGCCCGTCGACCAGTGTTTCGCGAACAGGTCCAGCGCCTGCCGGTTCCAGCAGAAGTTCTCCATGAACTGGCTGGGCAGTTCGACCGCGTCCCATTCCACGCCGTCGATGCCGCCGATCGAAGGCAGGTCGATGCGGGTGAGCATGTGGTGCAGGCCGTGGCCGAATTCGTGAAACAGCGTCTGCACGTCGTCGTGGGTCAGCAGCGAGGGACGTTCGCCACTTGGTGGCGCGAAATTGCACGTGAGGAACGCGATCGGCAATTGCACGCCGTCGCCGTCGCGGAAACGCGCGCGGCACACGTCCATCCACGCGCCGCCGCGTTTGCCGCTGCGCGCGTACAGGTCGAGGTACACGCCCGCGATCGGCGTGCCGCCTGCATCGCGCACTTCGCAATAGCGCACGTCGGGGTGCCATACATCGACCGGTTCGCGCGCGGGTTCCACCGTAATGCCGTACAACTTGCCCGCCAGTGCGAACATGCCTTCCATCACCGACGGCAGCGGGAAATAGGCCTTCAACTGTTCTTCGTCCAGCGCGTAACGCGCGAGCCGCAATTTTTCCGAGGCGTAGGCGACGTCCCAGGATTCCAGCGTTTCCAGACCGAGTTCGCTGCGCGCGAACGCGCGTAGTTCTTCCAGTTCGCGTTGCGCGACCGGCTTGGCGCGCGCGATCAGGTCACGCAGGAACGCCAGCACCTCGGCCGGTGTTTCCGCCATCTTGGTGCTGAGCGATTCTTCCGCCGCGTTGGCGAAGCCGAGCAACTGCGCGGCTTCGTGGCGGAGCGCGAGGATCTTCTCCATGCGTTCGGAATTGTCGAACTTGCCGGCATCCGGACCCTGATCGGACGCGCGGGTCTGGTAGGCCCAGTACACGCGTTCGCGCAATGGACGACTGTCGGCGTAGGTCAGCACCGCCTGCACCGCCGGTTGCTTCAACGTCACCAGCCAGCCGTCGAGTTCGTGCTCGCGCGCGTATTCGCGCAGCACCGCGCGGCCGGATTCGGGGATGCCGGCGAGGTCGCGCTCGTCCTGGATGTGTTCCTGCCATGCGTCGGTGGCATCCAGCACGGCATTGGAAAACGCGGTGGTGAGTTTGGACAGCTCGTTGGCGATGTCGCGGAAACGCGTGCGCGCGGGCTCTTCCAGCGCGACGCCAGAAAGTTTGAAATCGCGCAGCGCGTGCTCGACCAGCGCGCGTTCGGGGCGCGCACGCGGCGCGAAACCCGGCGCGTCCGCGACCGCCTGCACCGCCGCGTACAGCTCGCGGTTCTGTCCCAGCGCGCTCGCGAAATCGGTGATCTTTTCCTCGGCCTGTTCGTACGCCGCGCGCAGTTCCTTCGTGTCCGCCACCGCATGCAGGTGCGACACCGGCGCCCAGGCGCGCGACAATTTCTGGTCGAGGCGTTCCTGTGCCAGCATCACGTGTTCGAAATCGTGCGGCGCGCCGGGAGCGGTGATCGCATCGATGCCTGCCTGGTAGTCGGAAAGGATCGCGTCGATCGCGGGCACCACGCCGGCGGGTTCGATCTTCGAGAACGCGGGCAACGGCGATTCGCTGAGCAGGGGGTTTTCGGTGGACATGCAAGGCTCCGGTGGATTCCACAGCGTGGCGTTCCTCCTCGCTGAAATCAAGCTTGCGACGCGGCCCGCGTTTTCCGTGAGCCGCCCGGCCGCTACGATGGCGCTCGAGGGTTTCCAGAGGCAAGGCGATGGCCAACGTTCGGGAATACCGGGGCGTGCTGCCGAAGCTCGGCGCGCGCGTGTACATCGACCCCGCGGCCACGGTGATCGGCGACGTCGAACTCGGCGACGACGTGTCGATCTGGCCGGCCGCGGTGCTGCGCGGCGACGTCGAACGCATCCGCATCGGCGCGCGCACGAACGTGCAGGACGGTGCGGTGCTGCACGTGACCCACGACGGGCCGTACACGCCCGGCGGTTCGCCCTGCATCGTCGGCGCGGACGTCACCATCGGCCACAGCGCGGTGGTGCACGCCTGCACCATCGGCGATTGCTGCCTGATCGGCATGCACGCGACGATCCTGGACGGCGCGGTGGTGCAACGTCACGCGTTCATCGGCGCCGGCGCGCTGGTCGCGCCGGGCAAGACCGTCGGCGAACGCGAACTGTGGATCGGCAATCCCGCGCGCTGCGTGCGCACGTTGGGCGACGGCGAAATCGAGGCGTTGCGCTATTCGGCCGCGCATTACGTGAAGCTCAAAAACGATTACTTGTAGAAACGTGCCTGCGGAGAGATTACCCCCTTCGGAACGAAGGGGGTCGCGGCGAAGCCGCGAGGGGATGAGCGAGGTCACGCAATGCCTGCAACGCCGCATCAACGTCCGGCCGTACGCCGTGCCAACGTTCGAATGACGCCGCCGCGGTTTCGACCAGCATGCCCAAGCCATCGCTTGCCGTAGCGCAGCCGGCGGCTTGTGCCCACTCGACGAAGGGCCGCGCGGCGGGGCCGTAGCTCAGGTCGTACGCGAAGGTGTGCGTTCCTGCCAGCGACCGCGGCAACGCCAGCGCGGCGTGCTGCACGCCCGCCGAAGTCGCGTTGACGATCAGGTCGAACGGTCCGCATTGGCCGAGTGCAGCCCATTCGACGGTGCGCAATCGTCCAGGTGCAGGTAACGCGGCAGCCAAAGCCTGCGCGCGTTCGTGCGTGCGGTTGGCGATCGTCAGGTTTCGCGCGCCTGCATCCAGCAATGCGAATGCCGCCGCGCGCGCCGCGCCGCCGGCGCCCAGCAGCAACACGTCGCGTCCGCGCGGGTCGAACCCGTGTCGGACACGCACGTCCACCAGCATGCCTGCGCCGTCGTTGCTGTCGGCTTCGATGCGGCCGTCGGGCAAACGCGTCAACAGGTTGGCCACACCGAGCCGCTGCGCGGTCGGCGTGTGCACATCCGCCAGCGCGAATGCCGCGGCCTTGTGCGGCAGCGTGACGTTAGCGCCGCGGCCGCCGCGTGCGAAGAATTCGCGGATCGCGCGTTCGAACCCGTCCGGCGCGGCGTCGACGGCCGTGTATTCAAGCGCGATGCCCGTTTGCGCCGCGAACAGCGCGTGCAGGCGCGGCGACAGCGAGTGCGCGACGGGATGGCCGAAAACGGCATAGCGGAGTACGGTGGACATCGCGGCAGTTTAGAAGCTTTCGTGAAAAGTCAGGCCACGGAAGGCCGTGGTGGACTCCACGAACGCACGAATGTGACCGGTATGCGCCATGCTCGGCGAAGCAGCGATCAGGGACGATCGCAGCAACAACTTGTCCCAATCCGTGAGACGGCGGCCACGCAAGATCGCATCACCCACCGAACCGGAGTCCGCCATGCGCGATCACGCCCAATCCGAACCCACACGCTACGACGCCCTCACGCTGGCGGCCGCGACCTGGCTTGCCTGCGGCCTCGTGCTGTTCGGCCTGACCCCGTTGCCATGGCGCGACGCCACGCTGGGCTGGTCGCCTTTGTTCTGGCTGATCGCGGCGCCGTGCGTGCTGCTGGTTGCAAGGCGCGCATTTCCGTCGCGGGCAGAAGAAGCGCCACGGCGCCAGATTCGTCCGCTGCAACGCAACGACGTTCCGGCTTCCCGGCGCCGCCGCAGCCACGCGGCCCGCACGCGACGCGCGGCGGCCTGACGCGTCAAGCCACCACGCCGTTGCGCTTCGCCTCCATCCGCCGCAGCAACTCGCGCATCACGCGATGGTACAGCTCGTCTTCCAGCTCTGAATCTTCGACACCGGCGTCGATGGACGGGTTGTCGTTCACCTCGATCAGCACCGTGCGGTCGTGGGTCTGCTTGATGTCGACGCCGTACAGGCCGTTGCCGATCGCCGCCGCGCCGCGCAGCGCCAGCTTGATCACGTCCGCCGGCGCGTCGTCGATCTTCAGGCATTCGAAACCGCCGGATCGCGCGCTGCCGCGCGCGCTGTGGTTGTAGATCTGCCAGTGCCCGCGTGACATGAAGTATTTGCAGGCGTACAGCGCCTTGCGGTTGAGCACGCCGATGCGCCAGTCGAATTCGGTGTAGAGGAATTCCTGTGCGATCAAGAGCGCGGTGCTCTGGAACAGGTGCGCCGCCGCCTTGGCCAGTTGCTCCTGGTCGTCCACCTTGATCACGCCGCGCGAAAACGACCCGTCGGGAATCTTCAGCACCAGCGGGAAGCCGAGCTTTTCCGGCAACTCGCGCAGCTGTTTGGCGTCTTCGCGGTACAGCACCTCCGAGCGCGGCACCGCGATCTTGTGCGCGCGCAGCAGGTCGTTCAGATAGATCTTGTTGGTGCAACGCAGGATCGAGGTCGGGTCGTCGATCACCACCATGCCTTCGCGCTCGGCCTTGTGCGCGAAGCGGTAGGTGTGATCGTCGGGCGCGGTGGTTTCGCGGATGAACAAGCCGTCGTATTCGGCCAGGCGCGGGTAGTCGTGTTTCTGGATCGGATCGACTTCGATCCCGAGGTCCCTGCCCGCGGTGATGAACTGCTTCAGCGCGCGCGCGTTCGACGGCGGCATCGCTTCCTTGGGATTGACCAGCATCGCCAAGTCGTAGCGGAACTGCTTGCGCGCGCGCGGCTTGCGCCACAGGCGTTTCGAGAACGCATCCAGCGCCTGCGCGAACGCATCTTCCTGCGCGTCGTCCAGCGTGTGCAAGCCGACCGGCTTGATCGCGCTGATCTGCCACACCCGGTCACGCTCGAACTCGATGCGCAGCAGCGGGCACGGAAACGTTTCGAATACCTGCCGCGCCAGATCCTGCAACGCCGGGTACGACGTCACGCCGAAGTAAACCAGGATGCCGAGGTCGGTGGTGTCCTGGCCGCCGGCCGGAAGGAAATGCGTGAGCTTCTGGTTGAGGTCCTCGACGTCGAGGTTGTACAGCGCGCGCTTGCGCAGGTCGCTGATCGTGCGCACCGACGGAATCACGCGATGCCCGCGCGCCTCGCCCAGCAGTGAAACATAGTGGCCAATGCCAAGATACTTGTAGCTTCGGCAGAGGTTGATGACGTGCGTGCGTTCGTCGCCGCCAACGGGCTCGCGCAGGTACTGCATCGCGGTGACGACATTGTCTGACGGGTAGTACGAACCCCAGTCCGATGGTTTTTCGACGACGATAGCCAGCCGGCTCATTGCGATCTTCCCGATTCGAACCGCACGCCGCTGCGCGCCGCCCGGAAGCGCGCAGTGTCGGCACGACAGATGGCGAACGCAAGGGGTAGCCGGCGCCGGACACGCGTAGGTTCAGGCTTGCGCGCCGACAACCCGCGCGCCACGCTTGCAGCATGCCGCCTACGCACATCGACCGCCAGGTTCGCCGCGCCACCCGCGCCGACATCGACGCGCTGCTCGCGCTGGAAGAAGCGACCTTCGACAGCGACCTCATCAGCCGCGCGCAGTGGCGCCATTACATCGGCAGCGCCAGCACGGCGGTATTCATCAGCGGCATGCGCGGCCGGGCCGATGCCGCGGCCGTGGTGTTCTACCGCCGCAATGCCCATGCGGCGCGCCTGTATTCGCTCGCGGTCGGCGCGCACGCGCGCGGCGGCGGGCTCGGTAGCGTGCTGCTGGCGGCCGCGGAAGCCGACGCCCGCGCGCGCGGCTGCACCTCGATGCGGCTCGAGGTGCGCGCCGACAATCCGTCCGCGATCGCGCTGTACGAGCGACGCGGCTACACGCGCATCGCGCACCTGCCCGCGTTCTACGAGGACGGTGCGGATGGCTGGCGTTACATGAAACGGCTGACACCTGTCACGCCCTGAAACGATGCCATCCGGGACATGCGCGCGCAGGCATGGCGATCCATCATGCGCTCCGGAGCAGTCCCGACCTCGCCACCGTCTGTCAAGCATCCTTGACATGCCGCACCGGCATCGCTATCGTGATGTCAAGCAAACTTGACAAGGAGTCAACGATGAACCGCACCCGCTTGTTCGCTTCGCTTTGTACCGCGCTGCTTTGCGCGAGCCCCGCCGCGTTCGCCACCGCGGCATCCGTTCCGGCAACGGCCGCCACCGCGGCGGCGCCGGCCGGTCCGATGAAGAATCCGATTCCGCCGCCGCCCGAGGCCAGCCCGGACATCGAAAAAATCATCACCGCGATGAACAATGCCTCCACGTGGGGACACCCGGACCTGTTCGGCGAGTTCGCCGGCATGCGGCTTTATTCCGAAGGCCACTACGCGGCGGCCATCAAATACTTCAAGTACGGCGCGCGCTACGCCGACAAGTTGTCGCAGCTCAGCATCGGCCTGATGTACGACAACGGCCACGGCGTCGCGAAGGATCCCGTCACCGCATGCGCGTGGCTCGCGCTGGCCGCCGAGCGCAACTATCCGGCATTCGTCGCGACCCGCGACCGCGTGTGCGAAGCGTTGACGCCGGCCCAGCACGACCAGGCCGTCGCGGTACTCGACAAGCTGATGCCGGAGTACGGCGACGCGGTCGCGAAAAAGCGGATGGCACGCGCGCTCGACATGGCCAAGACGGAAGCCACCGGTTCGCGGCTCGGCTTCGACAGCGGCGTCACGACCGTCGGCGTCAAGGCGGATTGCGGCGGCCCGACCGTCGCCGACGCGCCGATCGCCGGCTGTGGCAGCAACGATTTCTGGAGTCCGTGGCGCTGGGACCCGCAGAAATATTTCGCGGCCCGCGACGCGAGATGGCGCGGCAGCGTGACGGTAGGTTCGCTGCAGGACATGCAAAAGGCGGGGTCGGGAACGCCGCCGCCATCGTCCGGCACGCCGGCACCCGCATCCAGCGCGGGACATTGAGTCGCGCCTGCTGGCTGAAAAGCTGCCGGCCACGACCACTGCGCTTATACTCGCGACAGGTTTCCGCCGGACTCGGGTGCATGCGCCGTCATCTTTTCACCGCCGTGTTGCTGCTGGCCTTCGGGATGCTCGCCGGTTGCGGCCAGAAGGGGCCGCTGGTCCTGCCGCCGCCGAACCCGGCCGTGGCCACGCCGTCGTCCGCGGCTTCCACGCCAAAGCCCGCAGCCACGGCAGCGCCGGCGGCGGCCTCCTCGAACGGCTGATGCGGCCAACCTTGGCATGAGCGGTTTTCGCTTCACCAAGATGCACGGGCTCGGCAACGATTTCGTGGTACTGGATGCGCGCACATCGGCGCCGAACCTCGGCGGCGCGCGCATCCGCGCGATGGCCGATCGCCACACCGGCGTCGGTTTCGATCAACTGCTGATCATCGAAGCCGCGCGTGACCCGGCTTGCGTCGCCGCGTACTCGATCCACAACGCGGACGGTTCGATCGCGGAACAGTGCGGCAATGGCGCCCGCTGCATCGGCGCATGGCTGCATCGCGCCGGCGCGATCACGATCGGCGCGACGGTGAAACTGCAGAGTCCCGCGGGCGTGATTGGAATGCGGCTGGACGATGCGTCGACGGTCGCGGTGGAGATGGGCGAGCCGGTATTCGAACCCGCGCGCATTCCCTTCGATGCATCCGCGATCGCAAACACGTATCCGCTGGATGTCGAGGGTGAACAGGTGGAGATCGCCGCGGTCTCGATGGGCAACCCGCATGCGGTGATGGAAGTCGCCGACGTGCGCGATCCGCGCGTGGACGATTGGGGACCGCGCATCACTTCGCATCGGCGATTCCCGCACGGCGTGAATGCAGGGTTCGCCAAGGTCATCGACGAACGCCACGTCGAATTGCGCGTGCACGAGCGCGGCGCCGGCTGGACCCGCGCCTGCGGCAGCGGCGCCTGCGCGGCGGTCGCGGCATTGCGCAAGCGTGGCCGCGTCGGCGGCGACGTGAGCGTGGCATTGCCGGGCGGTGAGCTGCGGATCGCATGGCCGGGCCCGGGCCATGCACTATGGATGACCGGGCCGGCGGCATTCGTCTTCGACGGCGAATGGCTGGGCGTGTAAGCGGCATTGCACGAACGCGCGCAACTCACCACACTGCGCGCATGCCACCGGAGCCCAGCATGGCCGACCTGACCCTGAAGCAAAGCCTCGAAGCGATGGACATCGCCGAATACCTGCGCCAGCACCCGCGCTTCCTCGAACATTTCCCGGATGTCGCCACCGAGCTGGTGATGCCGCGCGAGAATGGTCCCGCCGCGTCGCTCGCGGCCTACCAGCTCGAAGCGCTGCGCGCGCGCAACCGCGAGTTGAACGACAGGCTGGCGGAACTGGTGGCGATCGCCGGCGACAACGAACAACTGATGGTGCGCGTGCATACGCTCACCATCGGCCTGCTGCGCGACGACAATCTTCCGGACGTCCTGAAGAGTTTCGTCGGCGCACTGAACGAGGATTTCCACTCCGACCTGGTGCGCGTGCTGTTGTTCCGCGACGGGGCCGATTTGCCGCGCGCGGATTGGCTGGTCTGCGTCCCCGCGGGCAAGCAGGCGCTGCCGATGTTCACGGATTTCCTCGCGCGCGGCGAACCCGCGTGCGGCAGGCTGGCGCAGGACAAGCTTGACCGTCTGTTCGGCGCCGACGCCGGAAGGGTGCATTCGGCGGCGCTGCTGAAGATCGGCGACGAGGGCATGCTCGCGATCGGCAGCGAAGATCCCAACCGTTTCCATCCCGGCATCGGCACGCTGTTCCTGAAACTGATCGCGCAGGCGCTGGATGCCGCGATCGCGCGTTATCCAGCGATGGCGTGAAATGAGCGGTCTCGCCGCCGATGCCGCGCGGTTCCTGGATTATCTGAAAGTCGAGCGGCATTATTCGCCGGGCACGTTGCGCAACTACACGCACGCGCTGGAAGCGCTGACGCGTTTCGCCGACGGGCTTTCACTCGGAGCGTGGACCGAGTTGCGCGGCGAACAGGTGCAGACGCTGGTCGCGAACGAACATCGTCGCGGACTGGCACCGCCGTCGCTGCGCGCGATGCTGTCGGCGTACCGCAGCTTCTTCCGCTTCCTCGCGCGCGAAGGGAAAATCCTGAACAACCCGGCCGCGGGCGTGCGTTCGCCGAAGGTACGCCGCAAACTGCCCGAAGTGCTGGACGTGGACGAAGCCGCGGCGCTGGTCGAAATCACCGCGGACGATCCGCTGGCGCTGCGCGACCGCGCGATGCTGGAGCTGCTGTATTCCAGCGGCGTGCGCGTGTCGGAACTGTGCGGCGCGCGTTGGCGCGACCTGGATCCGGAACAAGGCTTGCTGCGCGTCACCGGCAAGGGCAACAAGACGCGCATCGTGCCGGTGGGCCGGATGGCGCTGGAAGCGCTGGCCGCCTTGCGTGCATCGCAAGCCGCGGATGCCGAAGCACCGATCCTGCGAGGGCGCGGCGATCAGCCGCTGACGCCGGGCGCGGTGCGCGCCGCGATCAAGCGCCGCGCGCGTTCGCAAGGCATCTGGCGGCGCGTCTATCCGCACCTGATGCGGCACTCGTGTGCGTCGCACCTGCTGGAATCATCGGGCAACCTGCGCGCGGTGCAGGAACTCTTGGGCCACGCCGACATCGGCACCACGCAAATCTACACGCACCTCGATTTCCAGCACCTCGCCAAGGTCTACGACGCGGCGCATCCGCGCGCGAAGCGGAAAGTCAGGCATGAGGGGTGAGTGGCGGAGGCGTTGTCTCGAAAGTTTTGGCGAGCTTCACTGCTTTTTCCCGTGCCCTCCGGCCTAGCGATGGATTCGGACTTTGCGCCCTCACCACTCGTCCCTGATCCCGTTGTTCAACCGTCACACGCTGTACTTGAAACGTCCGACCCACGGCCGCAACAGCGGCAGCACCGGCTCGAACTTTTCGCGGTAATGCATCCAGCGCCCCACCGCTGAAGCGTTCACGGGTTGCGTCACCTGCGCGTAGCTCGGCGTGGCGATGAACTGCTTGTCGCGTGCATGCGCAGCGAAATCCGCGAACGGTGATGCATCCGCGACTTCCAGGAATGCTCCGAGACGCGCGACCGCCGCATCGAAATCCCCGACCACGGATTCGTAGCGCCACTCCAGCACGTGCGGCTTGAAAACTTCGATGTGGTGGCAGCATTGTTCGAACGCTTCCGCGTAACCGCGCGCGAGCCGCGGCAATGACGAGCACATCGTCCGGAACGCGGGCGAGCGGAACGCCTGCATGCTGCAACTCAGCAGCACGTCGCACGGGTGCCGGATGCACAGGATGATCCGCGCGTCCGGAAACAAGCGCAGGATCATCGGCAGGCACAGCATGTTCAGCGGATTCTTGTCGACCAGCCGATGTCGTCCAAGATCGGGCAACGTGTGTCCGACCAGCCGCCAGTAAACCGCGCGCAGCTGGTCGGCATCGTCTTGGGAAAGATCGGCGAGGTCGGGCGGATAGCGCTGCCCCACGCGTTCCATCCGTTCGATCAGTTGGTACACGTAGCCGCGCTCGTCCATCGAACGGAAGTCCGGATGCGCGTCGAGCATCTGTTCGAGCAACGTGGTTCCCGAACGCGGGAAACCGATCACGAACACCGGGCTGCGCAACATAGACGGGCTCGCCAGCGGTCGCCATCTCGCGTACGTCTGCGCGTCGACGGTGCGCGCCACCATCGGCAAGGGCTGGCCTTCCAGCGCCGGCAACTCCGGCGTCGCCTGGCGTGCGATCTCCATCTGCTTCGCATGCGCAACGTCGAGCGCCGCCCATGCATCGCCGTACTGCGCCAACCGGTCGCACGCGGACGCCAGCCCGAAGGCAGCGATCGACACGATCTCCGCATCCCTGGCGATGTCCAGCACGCGCCGATAGAGCGCGGCTGCGTCGCCGTAGCGCCGCTCGCGCATCGCCATCGCCGCATGCGCGCGCCAGACATCGATGCGTGCGTCGATGGCCTCGGCCGGCAATGCATCGAGCGCGTCCAGCGGCAGGCGTTGCAACTCGCGGTGCGCCTCGTCGAGTTGGTTGTTGCGCTCGTGCAAGGCCACGCGTTGCGCGGTGATGCGAAGCGCCATCGCCTCGGCCGCCGCGCCTTCCGGAAGACGCGCCTGCGCCAACACCTTCAGCGCGGTTTCCAGGCGCCCCAATCCGGACAAGATCGACGCGAGAACCAGCGCCCGCTCCGCGGACTGCGGCGGCCAGTCGGCGGCGCCTTCGAGCATCGCCTCCTCGGTTTCGATGTTTCCGCAGACGTGGCAGGCGTGGGCGGCCTCGAGGCGCGCTTCGACGAATCGCGGCACAAGTTGCACTGCATCCAGCAGCACTTCGCGCGCCGCCGACCAGCGCTGCTGCTGGATGTAAAGCAGACCCAGGTTGTAGAGCACCTCGGCATCACCGGGCGCCAGCGACCTGGCTTTCAGCAGCGCCTGCTCGGATGCCGCCAGATTACCCGCGTGGCGACTCGCCACGCCGAGATTGTTCCAGTACGCGGAAACATCCGGACGCATCCGGGACAAGCGCGCGAAGATTTCCATGGCCTCCGCATGGCGCCCGGTTTGCTGCGACGCCAGGCCCAGCAACGCGAGCACCGGTTCGGATTCAGAGGCCGTCGGAAGTGCACTTTGCGCCAGCCCGACAACCCGTTCGGGTTCGCCTGCATTCCATGCAGCCGCCATGGCTCGGGCAAGGTCGTCGGCAGACGTCGGCATGCAATCGAATCCGTTGCGCGGAGCATTCGAGTGTAGCCAAGAAAAAGGGCGCCGCTCACGCGGCGCCCTTGTCTTGTCCACTGGACCCATCTGCTCAGAACTTCAACGTCGCCCTCGCCCAGTAGTAGCGGCCCATCGTGTCGTACGTGTTCGAGTCTGTATTGGCCTGGCCGTTCTGGTACAGCAACGGCGGTCTCCTGTCGAACAGGTTGTCCACGCCCACGTCGAAACGGGTATGGATGGACGGCACCGCATAGCCAAGCTGGGCGTCGCTGTAGACCACCGAGGCAAGCGGAATGTTGTAATTGGCGATGGCAGCATCGACGTTGAGCGCCGTCACCGCACTTATGTAGCGCGTGCGCCATTGCGCATCCCACTGTCCCCGGTTCCAGCCGATCGTGGCCGTCGCACGCCAGCGCGCGATATTGCCGAACTGCGCATTCCATGTGCCGGCCAGTTTGTCGACCGTCGAACCGGGGTTGCCCGGCGTCGCATTGTTGTTGAAGGTGGCGATGTAGCTGGTCGCCAGCCCCAGCTTGAAGTCGCCCGGGTTGAACCCGCCCAGGTCAAAGTGCGGAAGCTTGTAGTTGGCCGTGAAATCGATGCCGCTGGTACTCAAGGTACCGAGGTTCAAAACCGGCGCATCGATCACGCGGATGTTGCCGGGTTGTGTCGTGGTGTTGTCGAAGCGATGGATATACGGGCAGAGCGGGCTTGCATTGTTGTCAAAACAGGCGCTGACCACGGTACGTCCATCGATCGCCACCAGGGTGTCATAGAGGTAGATGTGCCAGAAATCGAGGCTGGTGTTCAAACCGGGCGCCCAGCTCGGGTTGTAGACCAGCCCGAAATCGACCGACTTGCCATGTTCCGGCTTCAGGTTGATCCCCAACGCGCTGGCGCCCGAGTAATACGTATTGACCTGCCCGGTAGGAGCGGGCCAATTGACTGGCACGTACTGGCAAGCATTGGAGTGTTGCGCGAGTTCGGCTGCGCTGAGTCCGCCACATGGATCGTTCAAGGTCGGCTGGACCAGGGAGCGCCCGTCATACAGGTCGTCGAGATTCGGAGCCCGGAATACCTGCGAAATCGTGCCGCGCACCAGCAGGTCCTGGATCGGACGCCATTCGACCGCGACCTTGCCGTTGGTGGTCGAGCCGGCGGTGTTGTAGTCGGAGTAACGCACGCCCAGGTCAAGGTCGAGCCTGTACGCGCCTGGCATGTCCTTCAACAGCGGAATCAAGGTCTCCGCGAAGGCTTCCTTGACGTTGTCCTTGCCGCTGCCCGGCGATCCGCAGGCTTCCTGCGAGAGCTCGCAGAACCCCGTGGCAGGATCAAGCAAGGCCAGGGGGTTGATCGTGTAGTTCATCGAATCCTTGCGGTACAGGGCGCCCACCGCCAACTGCACGTCTCCCGCCGGCAGGGAGAACAGGTTGCCATTGGCACTCGCGCTGATTTGCCGCTGGATTTCGTTCTTCTGGTAGACCGCGTTCACTGCGCCTGCCGAAAGCGCGGCGCTGTTGGCGGCCTGGTCGAAAATGTTGGCACCGGCATCGATGGCCGCCTGCATCGCGGGTATATAGACCTCGTTATCGTCGGTCTGTGTGCGTTCGGTGTGGCCATAGTTGACGCTGACGTTCCAGTTCCAGCTGCTCTGGCCGACCGCGCCACGCAGGCCGGCGATCAATTGCCCGGTGCTGGTGACATAGGGGTGGTAGCGGGTGCCCACGCCTGTGAGACGTGTCTGGAAGGCGTAGCCGCCGTTGTTCTGGCTGAAGGTGACGCCGAACGGATTGAAGGGCGCCGTGGCCGGGATGACCAGACCGTCACCCGTACCTATCGGGATCGAAGCATCCAGGCCGGCGGACGAGGTGTGGTTGTAAAACGCATCCACGAAGGCCGTGACGTTGTCCGTCAGATTGAAGCTGCCAAGCACGAACCCGTCGGTGCGCTGCTGCTGGACCTGGATGTAGTTGTAGGCCGCGTAGTTGTATGAGTCCACGCCGGACACGAAGCAGCGATAGTCGCTGATACTCGTTCCATCGCCGGATGCCAGGGTCAGATTTCCGTTCGGGAGACCGCGCGATTTCTTGCAGTTGAATTGGCTGACAAGGTTCGGCGGAACCTGCACCGCGCCGGTCGGGATTGAGCTGGACCCCGCTACGCTGACCAACCCGCTGGACAGATACAACTGGTGCGCCGAGAAATCACGCCGGGTCGAAGGCACGGCATCGTACTTGTTGTAATCGAGACCGCCGACGATGTTGTACCTGTCGCCGCTGTGGCCCATGGTCATGCTGAATCCACGCCGCTGGCCGTCGCCGTGGCTGGAAATGCCGTCGTTCAAGCTGATTTCGGCGCCATTGAAATCATTGCGCAGCAGGATATTGACCACGCCGCCCACGGCGTCCGAACCGTACACCGTGGAAGCGCCCTCGGCCAGCACGTCGATCCGCTGGATCATGTTCTGCGGAATCAGGTTCATGTCGGCATTGAGCATGCGCTGGCCGTCGATCAGCACCAGCGTGCGGCTGGTACCGAGGCCGCGCAGCGAAACACGCGAGGCGCCGTCGCCGCCTTCGGTCAACGGCGAGGCGATGCCGCCGCCGTTGGAGTTGTTCTGCGGATTGGTTGCCTTCCCCGCGATGCTCGGCAGCTGCTGCAATACGTCGCCCAGCGTCGGCTTGCCGGAATTGGTGATGTTCTGGCGGTCGATGATCGTGACCGGACTGGCCGTTTCGGTATCCACGCGCCGGATCAGCGACCCGGTGACCACCACGGTTTGCAGCGTCTTGGGATTCTGCGACTGATCGGTGTTGTTCGAAGGAGGATTGCTTGGCGCTTGCTGCGCCTGCGCGAGTCCGGCGACTGCAACCAGCCCGGCCGTCAAGCCGACACGCACGGCCAATGACAGGCGTTTCACTTTGTGGTTCATGGGTTCTTCCCGGTGGATACAACCAACGTCAACGCACACGCCGAGCCGTTCCGGACGCGCCGGTGCGACGCGCTCGCGTGTCGCGCACCATCCCCCTGCGATCCCGCCAACCGCTAACTTCAATTTAACCATAGCGGGTCGCAAAAATTCGTGCAACGCAAGTGTCATCGGCCATGCATGCGGCGCGCGCGCCGGGACAGCCGATCGCTTCCCCGTACGGTTGCCATCCTCGATCGCCGCCCCCACCTAGGACGACATTACCCGCCGCCCAGAGGCCGCCATGGAGTCTTTTCACGCCACCACCATCCTGTCCGTGCGCCGATTCGGCAAAGTCGTCCTGGGCGGCGACGGCCAAGTGACGCTTGGCAACACGGTGGTCAAGGCCAACGCGCGCAAGATCCGCCGGCTCGGCAAGGACGCCAACGTGCTGGCAGGTTTTGCGGGCGCCACCGCCGATGCGTTCACCCTGTTCGAGCTGTTCGAGGACAAGCTGGCCAAGCACAACGGCCAGTTGACCCGCGCCGCGGTGGAACTGGCCAAGGAGTGGCGCACCGACCGTCGCCTGGGCCGCCTCGAAGCGATGCTTGCCGTGGCCGACAAGGACGCATCCCTGCTGATTTCCGGCAACGGCGACGTGCTGGAACCCGAGCACGGGCTGATCGCGATCGGTTCCGGCGGCCCCTACGCGCAGGCCGCGGCCAAGGCGCTGCTGGACAACTCCGACCTCGATGCGCGGCAGATCGTCGAGAAGGCGCTTGGCATCGCCGGCGACATCTGCATCTATACGAATCACAACGTGACGATCGAAGAGCTGGGGACCGGGGACCAGGGACCGGGGACTGGAGCGCCATGACCGCTTCCACGCTGCCGCATTCCCATTCCCGCAAGACCCTGCACGCCGCCACCAAGCCCGTTTCGACCGGTCCCCGGTCCCCAGTCCCCGGTCCCAAACATGTCTGAACTCACCCCCCGCGAAATCGTCAACGAACTCGACCGCTTCATCATCGGCCAACACAACGCCAAGCGCGCGGTGGCGATTGCGCTGCGCGACCGCTGGCGGCGGATGCAGCTTGAGCCTTCATTTCGCAACGAAGTGACGCCCAAGAACATCCTGATGATCGGACCGACCGGCGTCGGCAAGACCGAGATCGCGCGGCGTCTCGCGACGCTGGCGAAAGCGCCGTTCGTGAAAGTGGAAGCGACCAAGTTCACCGAGGTCGGCTACGTCGGCAAGGACGTCGATTCGATCGTGCGCGACCTCGCCGACGTCGCCTACAAGCTCACCCGCGACCAGGCCAAGGAGCGCGTGAAATCGCAAGCCGAGGAACACGCCGACGAGCGTATCCTCGACGCGCTGCTGCCGCGCCGCGAGCAGAGCGGCGGCTGGGACCAGCAGGGCGATCAGCAGAAAATAGAATCCGATTCGTCCACCCGCGGCAAGCTGCGCAAGCAGTTGCGCGAAGGCGCGCTGGACGAGCGCGAGATCGAACTCGAGTTTTCGATGAACGTAGGCGTGCAGATCATGGCGCCGCCCGGCATGGAAGAGATGTCGCAGCAACTGAGCTCGATGTTCCAGAGCATGGGCGGCGGCAAGACCCAGAAACGCAAATTGAAGATCAAGGCCGCGCGGCCGATGCTGATCGACGAGGAAGCCGGCAAGCTGCTCAATGATGACGAGTTGCGCGCGCAGGCGATCGAGAACTGCGAACAGAACGGCATCGTGTTCATCGACGAGATCGACAAGGTCGCGCAGCGCAGCGACTGGGGCGGCGCGGGCGTCTCGCGCGAAGGCGTGCAGCGCGACCTGTTGCCGCTGGTCGAAGGCTCGACCGTTTCGACCAAGTACGGCCCGGTTAAGACCGACCACGTGCTGTTCATCGCCTCGGGCGCGTTCTCGATGGCCAAGCCATCCGACCTGATCCCGGAGCTGCAGGGCCGCCTGCCGATCCGGGTCGAGCTGTCGGCGTTGTCGGTCAAGGATTTCGAGCGCATCCTGAAGGAGCCGCACAACGCGCTGACCAAGCAGTACGCCGCGATGCTCGATACCGAGGGTGTCAAGCTGGAATTCACCGACGACGGCATCGCCCGGCTGGCCGAGGTCGCCTTCAAGGTGAACGAAAGCACCGAGAACATCGGAGCCCGCCGCCTGCAGACCGTGATGGAGCGGCTACTGGAATCGATCTCGTTCGAAGCAGCAGACAAAAGCGGCGAAAAATACGCGATCGACGCCGAATACGTGGATAAAAACCTCAAGGATCTGGCTTCGAACGAAGACCTGTCCCGATACATACTGTGAGCGCACCGGCCCGGCAGTCCTTGGCTGCCCCCGCTAGAATGCTGTCATGGGCAAGATTCTGAAATTCCAATCCGAGAGTCCGCGCCCGAAGCTGCGTGGTGCGATGCAGCGCGGCGAACTGGTGCGGGTGTGGCGAGGCGACATCGAGGACGGCAGCTTCTGCGGCTACCTTGCGGGCATCGGCAAGGAGTGGCTGCTGATGTGGGTGGTCGGCGACCAGATCAGCTTCGACGGTTTGTACGCGATGCGGCTGGCCGACGTCAGCGAGGTCGAAGCGCCGGACAGCCACGCGGTGTTCATCGAAAAGGCGCTGGCGATCCGCAACGTCCATCCGCGCCTGCCGCGGAATTTTCCGCTGGACGACATCACCCAGGTGGTGCGCGCCGCGGCCGAGTACGCGGCGGTGATGTGCGTGCACGTGGACACCGAGGACGAGCACGAGGTGTGCTACATCGGCCGTCCGCTCGGCATCGAGGACGACGGCTTCACGTTGCAGGAAATCACGCCGGACGCGGAATGGCTGCGCGAACCGTCGTTCTTCGGCTGGGACGAGATTTCCACGGTTAGCTTCGACGAGCCCTACGCGCAGGTGCTGCTGGATGTCGCCGGGCAGCCGCCACGGATCGACTTCACGGGTTCCGAGTTCGGGTCGGTGCACTGAGCGCGGCCCGTTCACGGCAAGCCGGCGTGCGTACCGTAAACTGGCGCCCTTCGGGGGAAAGTAACGCCGCGTGGAGAATCTTGCGCAGATGCCAGGCGCCGATGGCGCACTGACGCCACCCAGCCCGCGCAGCGTATGGCTGCGCCGGGTCGCGGGACCGTTGGTGTCGCTGGGCATGCTGGCGCTCGCTTTGTGGGCGCTGCACCTGCTCGCGCGCCACGTCACCTACAACGAGATCCGCCATTACGTCGAAGGCATCTCGCGCCAGCGGCTCGTGCTCGCCATCGCGCTGACGATACTCGGCTTCGGCGTGATGTCGTTTTACGACCGTTTCGGCCTCGCGGCGATCGGCAAACGCCTGCCGTGGCGGCGCGTCACCCTGATCTCGTTCATCAGCTACGCCTTCAGCAACGCGGTCGGCATGTCGCTGCTGGTTTCCGGTTCGATCCGCTACCGCTTCTACCTGCAAAGCGGCCTTTCGCCGACCGAGATCGGCAAGCTCGTCCTGTATTGCACGCTCAGCTTCTGGCTGGGCCTGCTCGCGCTGACCGGTGTCACGCTGCTGGTGGTGCCGCTGCCATCGGGCCTGCCGATGAGCAGTTGGCGGATCGCATTCGCCGGCGTGATGGTGGCGATCCCGCTGGCCTGGATTCTCGGAAGTTTCGTCCGGCGTCCGCTGAAATTCTGGCGCTGGAAGTTGCGCTTGCCGACGCCGATGCATGCGATCCGCCAGGTCGCGGTCGGCGCCGCGGACTGGTGGCTGGCCGCGGCGGTGATGTACGTGCTGATGCCGGATCGCCTCAACGCCGGTTTCGGGCATTTCCTCGCGATCTTCGTGGTCGCGCAGATCGCCGGATTGATCAGCCACGTGCCGGGCGGCCTGGGCGTATTCGAAGCGGTGATGCTGGCCGGCTTCCACGCGACCGGCAACGCACATCTCGCCGCGCCGATCCTCGGTTCGCTGGCGACCTTCCGCATCATCTATTACCTGATGCCGCTCGGTGCGGCGACGGTGCTGGTGCTGCAGCGCGAAGCGCAAAGCCTGCGACGGCACGTGCCGTGGTCGCCGTGGTTCGCGGGATTGTTGCCGCCGTTCTTCGCCGGATTGACGCTGGTGTCCGGCGCGGTGTTGCTGTTTTCCGGCGCGACCAAGGCGCTGCCCGATCGCATGACGATCCTGCGCAGCGTGTTGCCGCTGTCGGTGCTGGAAGTTTCGCACCTGCTGGCCAGCGTGATCGGCATGTTGCTGCTGATCCTCGCGCGCGGCCTGCAGCGGCGGCTGGACGCGGCGTACTGGCTGACGCTCGTGCTGCTGCTGGCGGGCGCGGTGTTCTCGCTGTTGAAGGGCATCGATTATGAAGAGGCGATCTTTCTCGGCCTGCTCGCGCTCGCGCTGATGCCGGCGCACAAATTGTTCTACCGGCGCGCGTCGTTGTTCAGCACCACCTTCTCGCCGGGCTGGATCGTGGCGATCCTCGCGGTGTTCGGCTGCGCGGCGTGGCTGGTGTTCTTCAGTTACAAGCACGTGGACTACAGCACCAGCCTGTGGTGGGAATTCACTTTCCAGCACGGCGGCGCGCCGCGTGCATTGCGCGCGCTCGTCGCCGCAGCCGCGGCGGGTTTGCTGTTCGCGCTTGCCAGCCTCATTCGTCCGCAGACGCCGCGTCGAGCCGCGCCCAGCGCCGCGGAACTTGAACGCGCGTGGCCGCTGATCCGCAACTACCGTTCGGCACAGGCGCACCTCGCGTTGATGGGCGACAAGCATCTGCTTTTTTCTCCCGATGATCGCGCCTTCCTGATGTACGGCATCGAAGGGCGCAGCTGGGTCAGCATGGGCGATCCCGTCGGCGAAGACGACGGCGCGCGCCGCGAACTGGTGTGGAGTTTCATGGAGCAATGCGAGCGCGCCGGCGGCTGGCCCGTGTTCTACCAGGTGAGTCCGGCCGATCTCGACCTGTATCTCGATGTCGGCATGAACCTGCTGAAGATCGGCCAGGAAGCGTGCGTGCCGCTCGCGGATTTCAATCTCGACGGCAAATCGAAGAAAACGCTGCGCGGCACGCTCAACAAACTCGAACGCGAAGGACTGCGGCTCGAAATCATCCCGGCGGAAAGCGTGCCGCCATTGATGCCGCGGCTGAAAGCCATTTCCGATGCGTGGCTGGCCGACAAGCGCGCACGCGAGAAACGTTTCTCGCTGGGCGCATTCGATCCGGCCTATCTCTCGCGCACGCCGATGGCGCTGGTCTGGCAAGGCGAACATTTGTTGGCATTCGCCAACCTGTTCCTGACCGGCAACAAGGAAGAAGCTTCGCTGGACCTGATGCGCTTCGCGCCCGAAAGTCCATCCGGCAGCATGGATTTCCTGTTCATCGCGCTGATGCGCTGGGCGCGGCAGGAAGGCTATCGCTGGTTCAACCTCGGCATGGCGCCGATGGCGGGCATGACCAACCGGCGGCTGGCGCCGCTCTGGAATCGTTTCGGCGCGCTGGTGTTCGGACGCGGCGAACGTTTCTACAATTTCCAGGGCCTGAAGCGTTACAAGGACAAGTTCGACCCCGAATGGGAGCCGCGCTACATGGCGGTTCCGGGAGGCATCGCGCTGCCGATGATCCTCGCGAACGTGGCCAGCCTGATCTCGGGCGGCCTCACCGGGGTGGTGCGCCGATGAGTCTGTCTAAACGAGGCAAGTGGATCATGTGGACAAGCGTCGGCGCGTGCGTGTGCATCGTGGGTTTCGCACTCTGGAATCCGTTCGCGCGGCCGAGCCTGGAAAAGTCCATCGTCACGGTTCAACCTGCGGCGGGCGTGCAGGCGCCCGCGGGCAAGGACGACGTGTTGACGATCCTGTATTCCGGCGACGGCGGCTGGGCCGATCTCGACAAGCAACTCGGCACTGCGTTCGCGGCGCGCGGCATTCCGGTGCTGGGCGTCAACAGCTTCAAGTATTTCTGGCGCGCCCGGTCGCCCGATGTCGCCGCGCAACAACTCGATGCGCTGATCACCGATTCGCTGGCGAAATGGCACAAGCGACGCGTGTGGCTTGTCGGGTTTTCGTTCGGCGCCGACGTGCTGCCGACGCTGATCGACAAGTTGAATCCGGCCGCGCGTTCGCGCATCACGCAACTGGTGCTGCTGTCGCCCAGCCGAGACGCCACGTTCGAGATCCAGTTCGAGGGTTACATGACCGCGCAGGGGCGCTTCAAGGCGTTCGTGAAAACCCTGTCGGAAAAATTCAACAAGGTGCCGGAATATCCCGCGCTGCCGCCCGTCGTCGCGCTGGACAATCGATTCCCGGTCGTTTGCTACTACGGCAAGGACGATGCCGACGACAGCTTGTGCACCGTGCAGGGTTTGCCCGCGTGGGTGACGGTGCACGGCGAAGCCGGCGGACACCATTTCGACGAGGGCTATCAGCGTCTCGCCGAGCAGATGATCGCAGGGCTGCCCGCGAGCAAAGTGCTGGCGTCGCCTGCTGAGGGTGCGAGCACCGCCATTCCTGCGTCAGCTGCGAGCGCAGCGCAATCGCCTATGGCGACGAGCGCGGCCGGACATCGTTGATCGCGGTCAGGTAATCCATCGTCCTGCGTCGCTAAAATCGCATACATGACGACGTCCAAACCCACCGACATCACGCTGCACAAGAAATCGCGGACGCTCGAAGTCGCGTTCGACTCCGGCGAGCACTTCGTGTTGCCTGCGGAATACCTGCGCGTGTATTCGCCGTCCGCCGAAGTGCAGGGGCACGGACCCGGCCAACAGGTGCTGGTCGCGGGCAAGCGCGAAGTCGGCATCATGGAACTGCAGCCGGTCGGCAACTACGCCGTGTCGTTGCGTTTCACCGACGGCCACGCGACGGGCATCTATTCCTGGGAAACGCTGCACGACCTCGGCGTCAACCAGGAAAAGAACTGGCAGTCGTATCTCGACGCGCTGGAAAAGAACGGTCTGTCGCGCGACCCGGCATCGCTGTACGGCCACCCGGTGCCGATGCGCGGGCCACGGCCCAAGTAGGTTGGGGTGAGCGGCTGTTTGCGAACCCCAACATCGTTGGGATTCGTCCAGTGAAGCTCGGACTTATCCCAACCTATCTTGAAGCTTTCGCCAGCACCGCCGCGCGACGCGCCAGACTTTCCTTCGGCCAGCACTTCTCGCGGTCGTAGTACTCGTGCATCGCGGGCACGCCTTCGGGCAGGATCACCCACGGCTGTTTCGACATCGTATAGATATGGATGTCGGGCGGAAAGCGATCGGGATTGTCGAGCGTGCCGACTCGGACGAACGCAAACAGCGGCCCCGCACCCGCATAGTGGCTCCATAGCGCGATGCGACACTTCGGACAGCGCGCGATGTTCTGGCCCTGGCCGCTGTGCGACGGCGTCATCACCATCCCGGGTTCGCCGCGCAACAACTCCACACACTCGGTTTCGATCAGCGCGTTCAGCACGAACGCGCTGCCGGTTTCGCGCTGGCACCAGCGGCAATGGCAGCAGTGCACGAACAGCGGCGCGCGCGTGAGGCGGTAGCGGACGAAGCGGCAATCGCAGCCGCCGGAGATGGTTTCGGTAGCCATGGTGCCTTGTCCCAAACCCGTTCGTCCTGATCGTAGGCGCTGAGCGCCGAAGTCGAAGGACGTTGGCGTTTCGACTCCGCTCGCTGCGCGAGCTACGCTCAAGGCGAACGGAATTGCTTATTCCGCCGCAAACAACGCGTTCAGGTCATCCTCGTCGAATTTCAACTTGTCGCGCGTACCGCCGCCTTCCAGCACCGCTTGCGCGAGTTCGGCCTTGCGCGCTTTCAAGTCCTCGATGCGTTCCTCGACCGTGTCGGCGCAGATCAGCCGGTACACGAACACCGGCTTGTCCTGGCCGATGCGGTGCGCGCGATCGGCGGCCTGCGTTTCGGCCGCCGGATTCCACCACGGGTCGTAGTGGATCACGGTGTCGGCGGCGGTGAGGTTCAGGCCGACGCCGCCGGCCTTCAGCGACAACAGGAACAGCGGCACTTCGCCGTCCTGGAACTTGCGCACGGGTTCCGCGCGATCGCGCGTATCGCCGGTCAACGTGACGTATTGCAGATGCCGCCGGTTCAACTCGCGCGCGATCAACGCCAGCATTTCGGTGAACTGCGAGAACAGCAGCACGCGCCGGCCTTCGCTCAAAAGGTCGGGCAGCATGTCCATCAGCAATTCGAGTTTGGCCGATTCGCGCACGCCGCGCGCCGATTCCAGTTTCACCAGACGCGGATCGCAACAGGTCTGCCGCAGCTTCAGCAGTGCATCCAGCACGATGATGCCGCTGTGTTCGAGGCCGCGCTGGCGCACGACTTCGCGCACTTCCTCGCCCAGTGAAATGCGCAGCGCGTCGTAGAGTTCGCGCTGCTTGCCGCACAACACCACGCGGCGCGCGATCTCTGTTTTCTCGGGCAACTCTTTCACCACCTGTGCCTTGGTGCGACGCAGGATGAACGGCGCGATCCGGTGATTGAGCCGCGCCTGGCAATCGGCATCGGCCTGGCGTTCGATCGGGATGCGGTAGTGGCGGCGGAACGAACCTTCGTCGCCCAGCAATCCCGGCACCGCGAGATCGACCTGCGACCACAATTCGCCCAGGTGATTTTCCAGCGGCGTGCCGGTCATGCACACACGACGCCTGGCGCCGATCGACAGCAGCGCGCGTCGCGCCTGCGTGCGCGGATTCTTCACCTGTTGCGCTTCGTCCAGCACCACCAGCGCGAACGGCTGCTCGCGCAGCACCGCGAGATCGCGCGGCAGCAGCGCGTAGCTAGTGAGGATCACGTCGTGCCCGGCAAGCCGGTCGAAACTCTTGACGCGTTCCGGTCCGTGCAGCGTCAGCACTTTCAGCGAAGGCGCGAAGCGTTCGGTTTCGGATTGCCAATTCGGGATCAGGCTGGTGGGCGCGACGATCAGCGCGGGCTGCGTCAATGCGGAGTTCTGCTTCAGCGCGAGGATGTGCGCCAGCAGTTGCACGGTCTTGCCGAGGCCCATGTCGTCGGCCAGCACGCCCCCCAAGCCTGCTTCGGCCAGCGCGTTCAACCAACGCAGGCCTTCGCGCTGGTATGGACGCAATTCACCGATCAAACCGTCCGGCACCGCGTCGGACGCGTGTTCGGCGGCCTCGCGCAGGCGCGTGGTGAAGCCCGTGAGGTCCTTCGGCGCATCGAGCTTGCCGTTTTTCGGCAGCGCGCCTTCGAATTCCTCCAGCCGTCCCGCCTGCACGCGCGGCAGGCGCAGCTTGTCGCGCGGATGCGTGAGGTATTCGGCCAGTGGCGCCAGCAGTTTGCGCAACACCGCCAGCGGCACCGCGACGCGGCGGCGATCATCCACCGGCGCGTACCACACGGCGTCCCTGGTTTCGTTCTCGGGCGTGGTCAGCGCCAGCGTGTGTTCCGACAGCGCGCGCGCAACGGTCGGCAGCAGGTTCACGCGCTTGCCTTCGACCTCTATGCCCATCTCGAACTCGAACGCCTCGCCGCCCTCGTCGACCTTGGCCACGCCGTACCAGCGCGGCGGACCTTCCAGCACCTCGAACGGAAACGTCGACGCGTACTCGACGATGAAGCCTTCCTTCTCCAGTTTTTCGCGCAGGCCCAGCCAGCGCGCGGGCGTGTTCACTTCCAGCGCGCCGGCGTAGCCCTTGCCGGGAAACACCCACGCGTCTTCCGGCAGCGCGTCGGCCATGTCCCACGGCAGGCCTTCGCAATCCACCGCGGGCGCGAGCCCGAACGATTCCAGCCGCTCCATCGTCGCAAGTTCTTCCGCGCGCTTGCGCACGATCTCGACCAGCTTGCCGTTGCGCACGCGGCGCACGATGGCTTCGCCGCCGCGGCCCGGCAGGCGGTCGCCGCCGTAATCGAACGCGAGCCGCGCGTACGCGAGCGGCGGCGTGCCCGCGCCGATGCGCGCATGACGCGTCAGCGCCTGGAAGATCGTCACCGGCTTGGGCGCGAGGTCGGACCGCTGCACCGCATCGAACGCCTGCGGCGCGGGAATGCGCGCGGCCCACGGCGATGCGGCGACGCGCGCGGCCAGGAGTTCGGCGTGTTCCGGCGAGAGCGGCGGCGCTTCGATCAAGGCCACTTCGGCGGCCTCGCCGTCCAGCGGCCCGAGTTCGGCGCGCTCGGGATCGAGATACCACAAGCCGCCCACGCGAATCAGGCGCTGGTGCGCCGGCAATTTCGGCAGCAGGCGTTGGCGGCCGTCGCGCTCGAGCTGCCATTCCCATTCAAGCGGACGCGGTTTGCCCAGCGACAACTGCAACCCGGCAACGCCGCCGAGCAGGCTCGGCGCCGTGCTCAGGATTTCGCGCAGCAGCGCATCGCCGAACGGGCCCGCGAGTTGCGCGTAGGTCCGGCCCTTGCGCTGCGTCTGCGGCAAGCCCAGCACGCTGGCCGCGAGCCGCGTTTCGGCATCGGGCAAGGCACTGGCGAGAAGCTGTTTCGAATCCAGCGGAACCGCGCGCCCGAGCCGTCCCTTGGCGACGGTTTCCAGCAGCACGGGCGCGGCTTCGAGTCGCGAAAGCGCGGGTTCGTCCTGCAACAGTTCCAGCAGGAAACCGAGCGTGGAAGCAGGTCCGGCGGGCGCGGACGCCGCCGCGTCGGCGGCGTCGATCAGGCGCGCCCACGCGGCCGGCAACGGCGCAGCCGCGGGTTTGGCCCGGGCCTGCGCCGGCGTTTCGTTCTGACCGTTGCGGGACTGCATCCGCGATCGATCCGCTACCCAAAGCGTCCAAGCATAGCGCAGGGACGCGCTACCGGAAGAGGTTTTCCGGATACTCGGGCTTGCGTTCGCGCGCCAGCAGGGAATGCAGGGCGTCGGTGGGCGTCATCTCGCCGCGCAGCACGGCTTGCACGTGTTGCGAAATCGGCAGGTCGAGATCGTGGCGCGCGGCCAACCGCATCACTTCGTCGGCGGTCACCGCGCCTTCGACCACTTGCCCGATATCGTCGAGCGCTTGGCGGAGCGGCACGCCGCGGCCCAGCGCAAAACCGAAGCGATGATTGCGCGACAGCTCGCCCGTGCAGGTCAGCACCAGATCGCCCAGGCCCGCAAGGCCCATCAGGGTCTGCGGCTTGGCGCCCAGCGCCGCTCCGAGGCGCAGCATCTCGTTCATGCCGCGGGTGATCAGGCCGGCGCGCGCGTTCAAGCCCAGTTGCATGCCGTCGGCGACGCCGGTCGCGACCGCCAGCACGTTCTTCATCGCGCCGCCGAGTTCCGCGCCCAGCATGTCGTTGCCGGTGTAGGCGCGGAAGGCGTTGCCGTGCAGCAGTTCGGCCACCCGGTGCGCGAAAGCGTCGTCGTCGGAATGCACCGTGACCGCGGTGGGCATGCCGGCCGCCACTTCGCGGGCGAACGACGGGCCGGTCACGACCGCCGCGGGCGTGCCCGGCAGGTGTTCGGCCACCAGTTCGTGCAGGAAGCGTCCCGTGCCGGGTTCGAAACCCTTGGTCGCCCACGCATAGCCGGCGCCGGGCGGCAGCAGCGGCACGGCTTCGATCAGCATCTGCCGGAAGGCGTGGCTCGGCACCGCGACCAGCGCCAGGTCGGCGCCGTCCAATGCTTCAGCCAGATCCGGCACGCACGCCAGCTCCGCCGGCAATTCGACGTCCGGCAGGTAGTGCTGATTGCGGTGGGCGGCCGCGATTTCCGCCAGCGCGTCCGCGTCGCGTCCCCACAAGCGGACGGCGGCACCGTTGTTGCACAACAGCGCCGCCAGCGCGGTGCCCCACGATCCGGCGCCGAGAACGGCAACCGTCGCGCGAGTCATGTCTTTTAGGCGTTCAGGGCCGGCCGGGCGTCGCCCTGACCTTGCTGCTGGCGCTGCTGTTCGGCGTACAGCGCGTCGAAATTGATCGGCTGCAGCAGCAGCGGCGGGAAACCGCCGTTCAGGACGAGGTCGGAAACGACCGCGCGCGCATACGGGAACAGCACGTTCGGGCAGTACGTGGCCAGCACGACGGCGAGGTTCTGCTGGTCGAAGCCGACGAACGAAAACACGCCGGCTTGGTGCACTTCGGCCAGGTACGCGGTGCGCTCGTTCAGGGTGCAGGTGACGGTGAGCGTCAGCACCACTTCGTAATTGTCGCCCTCGATCGGCGTGGCCTTGTGCGAGAGGTTCAGCTGGACCTGCGGCTGGCCCTCTTCCTGGAACACCTTGGGCGCATTCGGGACCTCGAACGAGACGTCGCGCGCATAGATCTTCTGCAGCGCCATCTGCATCTGGGGGGCGGCTTGGCCGTTGCTCGGGGCCGGGGTCTCTTCTGCCATGTTCTTGCAAGCTCCGCTGGGAAAGGGTCAAAGATTGGGGATTGTCCCACACCATGCCGCCGCATGCACGCTTCCCGATTGCCCCGCGGCCGGCCGCCTGCTACATTACGCGGCTGACTTCAAGCCGGCCCGGCCTTCCGGGCATCCCGCGACGCGACGCGGGGTCGACGCGGCAATTCCGGCGCATCGCGTGAACCAGCCGGGCCGAACTTCCGCGGGCCACGCGGATCACCATGAGGAGAATGCCATGGCACGTGTATGCCAGGTCACCGGTAAAGCTGCGAGCACCGGCAACAACGTCTCGCACGCCAACAACAAGACCCGCCGCCGCTGGCTGCCCAACCTGCACGAACGCCGGTTCTGGGTCGCAAGCGAGAACCGCTGGGTCAAACTGCGCGTGTCCGGCAAGGCCCTGCGCACCATCGACAAGAACGGCATCGACGCCGTGCTCGCCGACCTGCGCAAGAACGGGCACAAGGTCTAAGGAGAACCCTCATGGCAAGCAAACGCGACAAGATCCGCCTGATTTCCTCGGCCGGCACCGGCCATTTCTACACCACCGACAAGAACAAGAAGAACACCCCGGACAAGATGGAGGTCAAGAAATACGACCCCGTCGTCCGCAAGCACGTGATCTACAAGGAAGGCAAGATCAAGTGACGCGATGGCGCGTTCGCGTTTTTGCGAACGCCTTTGCCATCGCGCCATCCCGGACGCCGCACAGCGGCGATCCGGGATCCAGTGCCTTTGTTCTTACGAAGCCCGCCGCAAGGCGGGTTTCGCTTTTTTAGCGCGGGTGACACCCCTTCATTGCTGCAACTATACGGCGGGATGCGCTTCGCTCCACCTGACCTACTTCGCCGCAGATATCATCGATCGTCTTATCCATTGATCGTAGACATAGCTTCTTTGATCTTTTGGAGCCTAGCCTGCTTTTTTGAGACACAACAAAAACCCGCCTTGCGGCGGGTTTTGTTTGAACAGGGTCGACGGCGAAACCGTTACGCCCTCGCCACCGAATACCGCTTCAAGCGTGCGGCGAATTCGATCAGCTTGCGGTTGCCGCTTTCCTCGGCTTCGCGGCACCACTGCTGCAGCGCGGCCAGCGCGGATTCGGGCTTGCGCTGTTCCATCAGCGCGGCGAGGCGCGCGCGGTATTCACTGATCTGCTTGAGGCGCGGGCGGTTTTCCACCGCAGCGGCCAGGCGGGCCTTGCCGTTCTTGTCGAGCCAACGGCCGCCATTGGCCAGCGCGCGGCGCAGGCGGCGGCGCGGCATCGCGCCGAACCAGCGCGTGCCTTCCTCGTTCGACTGCTCGCGCACGGTGGGCTTGATGACCGTCTTGTAGTAATCGGTCATGGCCTCGAAGCGGTGCGTCAGCAGCGCCTTCAGGGTTTCCATGTCGGGCAGCGCGACGTTGGGACGCTCGTCGAGCGACGGCGCCACGCGCAGCACTTTGGCGAGGCGAACTTTTTCAAGCCCGCGGATTACCACCCAGCCGATATCGACTTCGAACTTGCGCAGCGCGAACTTGGCGGAACTCGGGAAAGCGTGGTGGTTGTTGTGCAGTTCCTCGCCGCCCACCCACACGCCCCACGGCGTGAGGTTGGTGGCCTTGTCGGCGGTTTCGAAATTGCGGTAGCCCCACCAGTGGCCGAGGCCGTTGACGACGCCCGCGGCCCAGAACGGAATCCACACCATCTGCAACGCCCAGATCGCACCGCCGAGCACGCCGAACAGCGCGAGGTCGATGATCGCCAGCAGCGTGACGCCGAGATACGGGTGCGGCGTGTAGACATGCCGTTCCATCCAGTCGTCGGGCGTGCCGCGGCCGTACTTCTCGAGATCGGCTTCGTTGGCCGCCGCCACGCGATACAGTTCGGCGCCTTCGAAGAACACCTTGCGGATCCCGGCGATCTGTGGACTGTGCGGATCCTGCTCGGTTTCGCAGTGCGCGTGATGCTTGCGGTGCACCGCCACCCACTCCTTGGTGACCATGCCGGTGCCGAGCCAGTTCCAGAAACGCAGCACGTGCGACACCACGGGATGGAAATCCACGCCGCGATGCGCCTGGCTGCGATGCAGATAAAGCGTCACGGCGAAAATGGTGAGTTGGGTCGTCACCAGCACATACAAAAGAGTCGCGAGCCAGCCGGCGTTCGCCAGGCCATGCGCGGCAAAATCAAGGAGGTTATTGAGCATCACGGATCACGCGGGAAGAGGAACAGGCCAATGCAAGCCCCGTGCCGCCGAGTCTAGGGCAGAAAACCCATCGCCGCCACAGGCTTGCCTAAACAATGTGATGGCCGCGACAATGATTTCAACCGCTCGCACAAACATGACCTGATGGCATCGACGCCGGCGTTGCTGGAACTCGACCACGTGAGCCGCCGCTTGTCGGGGCGACCGGTGTTGCAGGACGTTTCGTTCAGCCTGCGCCGCGATGACGTGCTGGGCCTGCTGGGCGTGAACGGCGCCGGCAAATCGACGACGTTGGCGATCATTGCGGGCGTGTTGCAACCCGACGCGGGCAGCGTGCGCATCGATGGGAAGAATGCAGGCGACGACATTTGCACCCTACGCGACCGTATTGGCTGGGTGCCGGAGAACGTCCCGTTGTGGCCGGAATTGACGGTCGCTGAATCGCTGGATGCCTGCGCGCGTTTGCGCGGCGTGTCGAAATCTTCACGCGGTGCGGCGATCGAACGCGAACTCGCGCGGCTGGAACTTACCGGTATCGCGCGGCGCCTGTGCGGCCAGTTGTCGCTGGGACAGAAGCGCCGCGTCGGTCTGGCGCAGGCATTGCTGCACGAACCCGACCTGCTGGTGCTGGATGAACCCGGCAACGGGCTCGATCCGGTGCAGGCCGCGCAGTTGCGTGAACTGATCGGCAAGCTTTCGCCCAAACGCGGCATCATTCTTTCGAGCCACGACATGGCCGAAGTGGAAGCGGTGTGCAATCGCGTGGTGATCCTGCACGACGGCCGCGTGCGCCAAGACGCGAAACTGGACAGTCAAAGCGGCAAACTCGACGCGCAATTCCGCACAATCGCGTCGCAACCCGCGAGCGCCGCGGCATGAGTGCGTTCGCGGTTGCGCGCATCGACCTGAAGCGGCTTGCCGTGCGCCCGTTCGCATGGACGCTGGCCGGCATCGCGCTGGCAATGATGGCGTGGCAGTTCCTGCTGGGCGTGTCCGCGTTCATGCACGCGCAGCCGACCGTGCCCGGCCCCGCGAGCGGGCCCGGTTATGTCGATGCGGTAGTGGCGCCGTATCTCTTGAACTACATCCAACTGTGTCTGGTGATCGCGCCGCTGATCACGATGCAGGCGCTGGCCGGCGAACGCGGTGCACAACGGCTGGCGCTGCTCACCGCGTCCGGCGCATCGGGTGCGCAGATCGTGCTCGGAAAATTCATTGCGCGGCTGGTGTTCTCGTGGCTGCTGCTGGTCGTCGTTGCGACGATGCCGCTGGTCTTGAGCGGCGCGACGCATCCCGACTGGGGCCAGTTCGGCGCGGCGTTGATCGCGAGCGCGCTGTGCGTGGCCGCGCTCACCGCGATCGGCATCGCCTGTTCGGCGTTCACGCCGGAACCCGCGCTGGCCGCGACCGCGGCGCTGCTGATCGGCGAAGGCCTGTCGCTGATCGACGCGGGCGTGCGCATCATGGGCGGCGAAGGCGGCTGGCTGGGTTATCTCGCGCTGCACACGCACCTCGAACCCGCGATGCGCGGGCTGGTGCGCAGCGAAGACATCGTGTATTTCCTCGTCATCATCTCACTGGCACTGGCGCTTGCGGTCCGGCGCGTCGGTGCGGAACGGGAGCGCGGCTGATGCGCGGTGCGTGGAAGGGATGGTTGTACGCGCTGCTGTGCGTGGTGATCGCGGTGTGCGTCGCCGCGTTGTCGGCGCGCTTCGGTTTCATCACGGACTGGAGCGCCGGCGCGCGCGCGACGATCACGCCGCAGAGCCAGTCGCTGTTGCAACAACTGAAAGGCCCGATCGGAATAACCAGCTACGCGCGGCCCGGCAACCTGCGCAGCAAGACCCGCCTGTTGGTCGACCATTACCGCCGCTTCAAGCACGACATCGCGTTGAAGTTCGTCGACCCCGACGCCGATCCCGTTGCAACGCAGGATGCCAATATCACGACGGACGGCGAGTTGATCCTGACGTGGAACGGCCGCACGCAGAACGTCACGCAACTGGACGCGTCGAGTTTTTCCGACGCGCTGGTACGGCTGGCGCGCGGCGGCAACAAGCTGGCGGCGTTCATCAGCGGCGACGGCGAGCGCGACGCCACCGGCAAGAATCCCGCCGACCTTGGCGCCTTCGTGCAACGGCTTTCGACGCGCGGCATTCGCGCCCTGCCGCTGAACCTTGCGCAAGCCGCCGAAGTGCCGCGCAATGCGAACCTCGTGGTGCTGGCAAGTCCGCAGGCCGCGCTGCTGCCGGCATCGGTGCAGAAACTCGAAGACTACGTCGCCAGCGGCGGCAATTTGTTGTGGCTCACGGAACCCGGCAACGACGACCTCGGCCTCGCGCCGCTGGCGCAGACGCTCGGGATCAAGCGCCTGCCTGGCCAAGTGTTCGACGCGCAAAGCGCGACGGCCACCGGCAACGCGCGCATGCTGGTGACCGCGCAGTATCCGCCGCAAACGATCACGGATGGCTTCGACATCAACACCGTGTTTCCGCGCGTGGCGGCGTTGGCCGCATTGCCGGGCGCGCAATGGGACGTGCAGCCGCTCCTGCAGTCGGGCGCGCGCAGCTGGAACCAGACCGCGCCCGTCGATGCCGCACACGCCACGTTCGCTCCGGACTCGGGCGCGCTGAAAGGCCCGCTCACGTTCGGTTACGCGCTCAGCCGCCTGTCGCCCAGCCCCGACAAGGACCAGCAACGGATGGTGGTGATCGGCGGCGGCGATTTCTTGGCCAACGCGTTCGTCGGCGATGCCGGCAACCTCGCCTTCGGCGAGCGCGTGTTCGACTGGCTGCTCGGCGATGACGCGCTCGCGAGCGTTGCACAGCCCGCACCCGACGCCGTGATGAAACCGACGCGCGCGCAACTCGGCGCGCTGACTTTCGGTTACCTGATCGCGCTGCCGATCCTGCTGATCCTGATCGGCTTCGCGATCAACTGGCGGCGGCGCCGGCGGTGACCCGCGCGAACCGCAATCTCGTTGTGCTTGCGATCGTCGCGGCGGTGCTGGTCGCGGCGGTGTTGTGGATCGGCCGCCGCGACTACCTGCGCGATCCGCCTGCCATCACCTCGCTCGATCCCGACGCGGTCACGCGGGTCGAACTGGACATTCCGCTGGTCGCGCCGCAGGTGTTCGAAAAGCGCCACGGCGGCTGGTGGCGCGTCAAACCTTCCGAAGCGCGCGCCGACGACGCGCGCGTGCAGCGCCTCGCCAATCTCGCGGCGACGCCGGTGTCGCGGTGGATGCAAGCCTCCGCCATCGACCTGTACAAGCTCGGGCTGGATCATCCTTCGGCAACCTTGCTGGTGAACGACGTGCGCCTGGAATACGGCGGCCTCACCGCGATCGACGAGCTGCGCTACGTGAAGGTCGACGGCAAGATCGCGCTGGTGCCAAGGCAGTACAGTCCCGAAGTCATGCTCACGAAGCCGGAAGGTGAGTAGGTGCCCGAGCTCCCCGAAGTCGAAACCACCAAGCGCGGCATCGCACCCTTCGTGACGGGCCGCGTAGTGGAGCGCGTGTTACTGCGGCGCAAGGAGTTGCGCTGGCCGATCCCGCGCGCGATCACCACCAAGCTGCCCGGCCAGCGCATCGACGCGGTGGAGCGCCGCGCGAAATACCTGTTGCTGCATACCGAAGCCGGCAGCGCGCTGCTGCATCTCGGCATGTCGGGCTCGCTGCGCATCACCGATCCTGCACTGCCGCCGCGCACGCACGATCATTACGACCTGGTTTTCGATTCCGGCCAAGCACTGCGCTTCAACGATCCGCGCCGCTTCGGATGTCTGTTGTGGCAGCCTCCGAGAAAAGTGCATCCGCTGCTGCAGAACCTCGGCCCAGAACCGCTCGGCGACGCGTTCGACGGCGATTGGCTGTGGAACGCGTCACGCGGGCGCAGCGCGGCGGTGAAGATGTTCCTGATGGACCAGTCGATCGTGGTCGGCGTCGGCAATATCTACGCGAGCGAGGCGCTGTTCGCTGCGGACGTGCATCCGAAGCGCGCGGCGGGCGCGGTGTCGCGCGCGCGCTACGCGCGCATCGCCGCGGAAATCCGGCGCGTGCTGAATTACGCGATCACGCGCGGCGGCACCACGCTGCGCGATTTCCTGGCGCCCGACGGCGCGCCCGGCTATTTCGAGCAGGAACTCAACGTGTACGGCCGCGCGGGCGAACCGTGCAAGGTCTGCGGCACGCCGATCCGCGCCGAAGTGCTGGGACAGCGGATGACCTATTGGTGTCCGCACTGCCAGCGTTGACGCGATGTCACGCAAGCCACAACAACCGGCACGCCTGCTGGCCACGGGTTTCCTGCACAATGTCCCGCATCGCGTGAAGAGGTACTCCGCGCATGACCCCCAACGTCGTCGTTCCCCTCGTGGCCGCACCGCTGATCGTGTGGCGGCTGTACGCGCGCACGCGCCGCAGTTTCGGCCGCCAGCCCATCCGGCCCAAGCGCATGTTGACGCGCGTGGTTTTCCTTGCGGTGGTCGCGCTGCTGGTCGCGGCGCAGGGTTTCATCGAGCCGCGCCTCGCGGCCGGGTTGGGCCTGGGCCTGCTCGGCGGCATCGCGCTTGGCCTGCTGGCGTTCAAGCTGACGCGCTTCGAAATCGACGGCCAGAACGATTGCTACTTTCCGAACCCGTGGATCGGCATGGCGCTGACCGCGCTTTTGCTCGGCCGGCTGCTGTACCGCTTCATGGTGCTGTATCCCGAAATGACGCATGCCGCGCAGGATGGTTACGCCGCGTACCAGCGCAGTCCGCTGACGATGGCCATCTTCGGCCTGCTGATCGGTTATTACATCGCCTACTACGCGGGGTTGTTGATCCACCACCGCCGGGCGCTGCTGACCATTCAATCGAAGCAGCGTTCGTGAAAAGTCAGGCCATGGATGACCGCGGTAGTGTTCGTTGCCGATAGCGCTTTTCGTCGCGGAGCGCCGCGTCAAGGCGGCGATCATGGACGATCGCACTAGAGTGCATCCGCGTCCAACTCACCGGTGCGGATGCGGATCACCTGATCCAGCGTCGAGATGAAGATCTTGCCGTCGCCGATCTTGCCGGTGCGCGCGGCGTGGCTGATCGCTTCCACCGCGCGCTCGACCAGGTTGTCGGGCAGCGCGATCTCCAGCTTCACCTTGGGCAGGAAATCCACCACGTATTCGGCGCCGCGATAAAGCTCGGTGTGGCCCTTCTGGCGCCCGAACCCCTTGACCTCGGTGACGGTGATGCCGTTGACGCCCACGTCCGACAGCGCCTCGCGCACGTCGTCCAGCTTGAACGGCTTGATGATGGCGGTGATCAGTTTCATCGAAAGGATATTACTGGAGAGGGAAACAAAGTGCTCCGAGCGAAGCGGCTGTTGTTGGAACAAGGCAAGGAATCGCCGAGGTGGCGTCCATCAACTCCGTAGCCGGCACCGTGCGATACCGCTCGACGAGGCCGCGATCATGGACGATCGCAAAAGCATGTAGGAAAATCCCTACACCACAACATGACGTCCACCGATAGGCATGGCACGCGCTGCCGCCTAACCTGCGGACGCATCGAGGCAACGACATGATCGACGTGCACTCCATAGACCAACTCGCGCATCGGCTGGCCACCCTGGTTCCTCCGGGACTGGCGCAGGCGCGGGACGACATGGAAGCCAACTTTCGGGACGTGCTGGCGCACGGATTGCGCCGCCTCGACCTCGTCACCCGCGAGGAGTTCGACGCCCAACGCGCCGTCCTCGACCGGGCACGTGAACAGGTTGCGCAACTGGAAAAACGCGTGGCCGAGCTGGAAGCGGCGCGGAAGGCCTGAGTCACCGATCAAAGGTGACGATGACGCCGGGATGTTTTTTTGCGATCGTCCATGATCGCCGCCATCCCGGCGCATCATCGCAAACCAACCGCCCTGCATGGGGAAGCATCACCGCGGCCATCCATGGCCTGACTTTGGAGAAAGCCGCTCGCCAGGGAGGTGAAAGTGGCATGAGCCTCGCTGTCGCGCTGACAAGAGCTTCCGAAGGCGTCGCCGCGCCGCTGGTCACCGTGGAAGTGCATCTTTCCGGTGGCCTGCCCGGCACGTCCATCGTCGGATTGCCGGAAGCGGCGGTGCGCGAAGCGCGCGACCGTGTGCGCGTCGCGATCCAGAACACCCAGTTCGAATATCCGGCTCGGCGCGTGACTGTCAATTTGGCACCCGCCGAACTGCCCAAGGACGGCGGCCGTTTCGACCTTGCGATCGCGCTCGGCATCCTCGCCGCCGGCGGGCAGGTGCCGCGCGAACCCTTGCAGGGCTGCGAATTCCTGGGCGAACTCGCGTTGTCGGGCGAACTGCGCCCGGTGCCCGGCGTGCTGCCGGCCTTGCTGCGCGCGCGCCACGGCAAACGCTGCGTGATCGTGCCTTCGGGCAATGCGCACGAAGCCGCGCTGCTGGACGGCGTGGAGGTGCGCGTCGCGCGCACGCTGGCCGAAGTGTGCGCGCACCTGCGTGGCGTCGATGCATTGCCCACGCCGGCGGCCGATCTCGCGCCACATGACGGCGGCAACGTGCCCGACCTCGCCGACGTGCGCGGCCAGTTGCAGGCGCGCCGCGCGCTCGAAATCGCCGCGGCCGGCGGCCATCACCTGCTGATGATCGGCCCGCCCGGCACCGGCAAATCCATGCTGGCGCAGCGCCTGCCCGGCATCCTGCCGCCGATGACCGACGCCGAAGCCATCGAAGCCTGCGCAGTACGTTCGGTCGCCAGCGAACCCTTCGACATCCGGCAATGGCATCAGCGTCCGTACCGCGCGCCGCACCACACTGCCTCGGGCGTCGCGCTGGTCGGCGGCGGCTCGCATCCGCGTCCGGGCGAGATTTCGTTGGCGCACCACGGCGTGCTGTTCCTCGACGAACTGCCTGAGTTCGACCGCCGCGTGCTGGAAGTGCTGCGCGAACCGATGGAATCCGGCCGCATCGTGATCTCGCGCGCCGCGCGCCAGGCCGAATTCCCCGCGCGTTTCCAACTCGTCGCCGCGATGAATCCCTGCCCCTGCGGCTATGCCGGTGACAGCGACGGCCGCTGCCATTGCACGCCCGACGCGATCGCGCGCTACCGCGGCCGCATTTCCGGGCCGCTGCTGGACCGCATCGACATCCTCAGCGACGTGCCGCGCATGCCGCTGGCCGAAATGGATGCCAAGCGCGGTGCACGCGACGAGGATTCCGCCGGCGTGCGCGCCCGCGTGGTCGCGGCGCGCGCCATCGCGATGCGGCGTGCGGGCAAGCCCAACGCGATGCTCGCGGTACGCGAGGTCGAACGCGACTGCGCGCTGGGCAACGCCGAACGTGCCCTGCTGGAACGCGCGCTGGAAAAACTCTCGCTGTCCGCGCGCGCCTACCACCGCGTCCTGCGCGTCGCGCGCACCATCGCCGACCTCGCCGGCGGCGAGCGCATCGCACGCGAACACCTGGCCGAGGCGGTGCAGTACCGGCGCGGGAGCGCAGCCGCCACATGAATTTCGTCATCCCGGCACAAGCCGGGACCCAGCGTCTTTACTCAGATCCGTCCCATGCAACCGTATGTCTACATGCTCGCCAGCCGCCGCAACGGCACGCTGTACGTCGGAGTGGCGTCCGATCTGCCCAAACGCGTGCACGAGCACAGGACCAGTGCCGTCAGCGGATTTACGCGCCATTACCACGTACATCGACTCGTCTGGTTCGAAGAACACGCAACCATGGAATCTGCAATTGCTCGTGAGAAAGCCATCAAGGAATGGACACGCAAGTGGAAGCTCGATCTGATCGAGAAGCAAAACCCTTACTGGCATGACCTGTACAACGCGCTGTTTGATTGAAGCTGCGCAAGCCTTTCGGGCGCTTTGCAAGACAGAAGTCACTTGGTTCCGGATCGCGACTGCGCCTCGTCCGAATGACGAGATGTGCTTTTGCCGTCATTCCGGCGCAAGCCGGAACCCAGTGACTTTTCGCGAGCGCAATGGATACAAAGACGCTGGGCCCCGGCTTGCGCCGGGGTGACGAAGAGAAAATCAAGCGTCGCCCCAAACCTTGTGCCCAGGATCGAACTCAACGGTCACGCGCTCTTTCGCGCGCGCGCCGAAGCCGCAGACGCACAGCGGGCCTTCGGCCAGCGGTTCCAGGCCGAACGCCTGCTCGATTTCCACCTCGTTGATCGCGGCGGTGATGAAGGCGCCGAGGTTCATTTCGGTGGCGGTGAGGTAGAGGTTCTGCGAGATGTGGCCCATCTCCAGCAGGATCGCGCGGTAGATTTTCGGGTGGTTGCGGTACTTCCACATCGAACGCGCGAAGCGTGTGGCCATCACCACCATCACCGGCGCATCGGCGAAGTATTCCTGCCCCGCCACCGCCGTCATCGCGAACGCGCGCGCTTCGCCGGGTGACAATTCGCGCAGCAAATCCAGCGCGTGCGCCTCGGCGTTGTAGTGATACAGCCCCGGCACCAAACCTTCCATGCGCTGCACGAGCAGGTAAGCCTCGACCGGATGCAGGCCACCACCGGATGGATGGTTCTTCTTCAGCGCCACCGCACCCGGCGCGAGTTCCTCCTTCCCCTGCACGCCAAACACGCGCTTCAGCAACGCCGACAGTTGTGCCGCGGAAACGGATTGCGCGAGGTCGAAGTTGCGACAGGTGGCGCGGCGTTCCAGCAGATCGTCGAGCGGCGTGCGCGCAGGCTCATCCAGCACAACGCGTGCAATGGCATCTTCGCGGCGATGGAAATGCGGCGGCGGCGCGCCGAACGCTTCGACCATGTCGTCCACCGACTGCAGGCGCGATTCGCGTTGCGCGGCGATGCTGTCGTTGTGCGACCAGCGTGACATCGCGTGCGCGATCGCGGCGCCGCCATGCCAGTGCGACGCGCGCAGGTCACGGTCGCGTCGCGCTGCGGGCGAGTCGTCATCCTCGGCCAGCAGCAATTGCCGGGCCAGCAATCCTTCGATGCATGCCGCGCCGTGGGCCGCGGCGAGCACATCGCGGGCCGCCCATGTTTCACAATCGAGCCCGGCCAGCGCCTGCATTGCGGCGGCGTCGATTTCCACGGGTTGGTCGAGATGCGCGGCCAGCGCCTGCCTGACATTCCTCACGCTTACGGCAGGACGTCCGGAAAGCAGCGCCGCGAAATCCAGCGTTTTTGATTGCTCCAAGCGGAACTGCAACTGCGCGCAGCGGCGGACTCTCGATGTCGGCATTTCGGCGGTTCCCCGGAAGCGTCCGGCAGCCCCTGCCGCCCGGCTCGTCACTCCGATATGCTACCGGCGCTTTCAGGGGCCACGCAGCAACCGCACTCCATCCAGCAAGGGGCTACCGAGATGATCAAGGGCAATCCGTCACCGCAGGCGCTGCACAAGGTCTTGGACCTTCTGGCCACCAGCCACGAGTTCCGCGAACAGATGCTGGGCGATCCGGCGTCCGCGCTCAAGGCGCACGGCATCGAGGTCGATGCGTCGCAGATTCCCGCGGTGCGGAAGCTGCCGCCGATGCAGGAGATCGCGGCGATCCACAAGGAACACTTCGACGATCCCATGAACAGGGTATGCGTCGTCGTGTTCTTGTTGAAGTAGTGCACCACTGAAGCGTAGGGAAGAGCTGGATTCTTTCCGTCATTGCGCTTGCCGCAAGGCCAGCAGGTTCGGAATCAGTCCCGGTTCGTTTTCCAGCTCGGCAACGGCCTGGCCACGATGCGCGTCCAGCCATTGTGCCTGCGCGTGCGCGTTCGCCGCATCACCGTCGGCGCGATAGGCCAGCATCAGCGCCACGTGGGTCTGGAAGTATTCGCGGCCATCGACGAGTTTCTCGAGGCAAGCGATCCGATCCTTGGGCGCACTGATGTACTGCGTTTCGCAATCCGCAGTGCGCCATAGCGCGGCGCGATCGTAGTAGCCATGATCCAGCGACACTTCGCGCGAGGCATCCAGTGCCGCGCGCGCCCATCCCGGTTGCCCGTGTCGCGCGGCGAGCATCGCGGCGATGGCGAGATGGAGCGGAGCGCTGCCGTCCAGGGCCTGACCCGACGTTTTCAACCGCATGATCTCGCTGTCGATCAAGGTCTTCAGTTGCATTTCGGCATCGACGCTGTTCTGAGCCAATGCCAACGCCACGCGCGCGAGTCCGACACGTGCTTGCTGTTCCTTTGACGCCGCTTGCGCCGCGTATTGCGCGGCCTTGTCGAGATACGGCTTGGCGATGTCGAGCTGACCACGATCGATCGCTACCGCCGCATAGCGCACTTCCTTTTCTGCCTGGATGGACGCCGGCAACGCCGAGGGCGCGGCATCCAGCCGCGCCAGCACTGCTGTGTAATCACGTTGCGCCAAATCGGGTGCCACGTCCTCGAAATGAGGCAGCACAGCGATGAGCTTGAGACCTCGGCGCATGTCCTCCTTCGCAGCCTTGTAATCACCCAGTTCGGTTTCCACCGCACCCAGGCTAACCCAACTGATGCCGCGCATCGGATTGTTGGACTCGGCGACCGCCCTGAGGTGCGGGATGGATTCCTTCAGCTTGTGCTGGTACCACCACAGTCCTACTCCGAGGTTCTGCTGCGCGCTCGAATAGTCGGGGTAAAGCTGCGCCGCCGTCTGCCAATTCGCCACCCATTTATCGGCGTTCTGGTACTGGCCAACGGTTGCGTCGACCGCGAGCCGCTCGCGCGCACTCAACCGGTCGCGGTTTGCTTCGGCCTTTTGCAGGCTGGCATACGAAGCGCGTGGATCGTTGAGGTAGGCGTTCTGGATGGTCGCCAGCCGGGCCCATGCCAATGCGAAGTTGGGATCCAACCGCAGCGCTTCGTTCAACAACAGCACGCCATCCTCGATCTTTCCGCGTCCCAACGTTTCCTCTGCCTTGCTGAATGCACGCAAGGCGTCCAGGTTGCCAGTGGTGATCTGCTGCAACGGCATCGAGGTCTTCTCTATCGACGCCAGCGATTCGCCCAGCCGCGAACGCAGCTTGCCGAGCAGCTTGTCGGTGGCGGGCAGGATCTGCTGCTCGCTGTCGGCCTGGGTGGAATCGCTGTACACGGTGACGCCGGTGTGCGGGTCGATCACCTCGGCGCTGATCTGGACGCGCCCGCCGACCTGCGCGAGGCTGGGCAGGATCAGCGCGCGCGCGCCTTCGCGCATCGCGATGTCGGAACCGATGCTGCGGTTGACCGGCGTGCCGACGGGTTTCTCCATGCGCTTCAGCGCATTGTCCACCTGCATGTCGGGAATCACGTTGACGTACTGCGACTGCTCAAGCCCGATCTTGAACGCGGCATCCAGCGGCGTGCCGAGCTGTTGCTGGTTGGTATGGTTCTGCACGTTGCCGACCACCACCCAATCGCGCGCGCTGAACGCCAGCGTGGGCGGGCTTTGCAGCAGGAACCATGCACTGACGCCGATCGCGATCGCCAGCATCGCGGCTTCGGCGGCCAGCGTCAGCGGACGCCGCCACCATGGCAGCACGCGTTTGGCGGTACGTCCGGACTTCGGTGCGTGCAGCGGCGCGACGTCGTCCTCGCCGACTTCCACCACGTCCAGTGCCTCGGGCAAGCCTTTGAAGCTGTATTTGCCGTGGTCCTTCCAATGCACGCGCCGTGAGGCGGCGCCGAGTTCGCCTTCGGCACGGTGCGCGATGCCGGCGGCAGCGGACGACATCAGGATCTGCTGCGGCCGCGCCAGTTGCGCGAGGCGCGCCGCGACGGGCTTGACCAGGCCTTCCACCTCGATGGGCTTGGCGCCGCGCGCGACGTCTTCGGGCGCGTTCTCCCAGATCACCACGTCGCCCATGTGGATGCCGACGCGCGCGCGCACCACCACGCCTTCGGCGGCGGACAGATGCTTGAGGCCGCGCTGGTAATCCAGCGCGAACGCGGCCGCCTGTACCGGGCGCTCGAACAGCAGCAGGAAGCCGTCGGTCTTGTCGATCTCGCGGCCACGGTGCTGCTCGATCAGCGCGCGCGCGAGGCGGTCATGCTTGCGGATGATGTTGGCCGCGTTCTGGTCGCCCATGCGCTCGACCAGCGCGGTCGAATCGGCGATGTCGCACACCACCAGCGTGCGCAGTTGCGGGGTGGCCATGCGGCTGGGGCCGGGCGGGGTTTCGAGGTGGCGGATTTCGGCGGTCATGGCTGCTGCTCCGTTCGCGCTGAGCCCTTCGATTGCGCCCAGGACAGGCTACGCGAGCCCGGCGAGCGGAGTCGAAGCGTCCTTCGACTTCGGCCCTGCGGGCCTACGCTCAGGACGAATGGTTTCACCATCCGCCCCGGGAAATCATCAACTCATCACGTGCGCGCCGTCGCCGCCCGAGCCTTTCACGTGGTACAGCGCGCAGTCGGCCTCGCTGTACCACACCGACCATTCGTCCTCGTCGCGGCACAGGCCGCCGCCGACGCTGACGGACACGGTGAGTTCCGGCGCGGAATTCGGGAAGCGCAGCTGGCGCACGCCTTCGGTGATTCTCAGCGCGCGCTCGGTCAACTCGCGCTGGCTGGCGACTTGCGTGAGCAGGGCGAACTCGTCGCCGCCCAGCCGGCACGGCAGATCGGTGGCGCCGGCGGATTCCTGGATTTCAGCGGCGATCGCGCGCAGCACTTCGTCGCCGACGAGGTGACCGTTCTGGTCGTTGATCTGCTTGAAATGGTCGATGTCGATCAGCAGCAGGCCGAACTGGCGGTTGCGGTCGCGCACTTCCGCGGTGTTTTCGAGGAACTGGTACAGGCCGCGCCGGTTGCAGAGGCCGGTGAGGTCGTCGGTGCAGACCTGGCGCCGCGCGAGCTGCAACTGGTCGCGGGTCTGGCGCAGCGAATCGAGCGTCTGCATCAGGTCTTCGTTGCGGCGCTTGTAGTTCGCGATCAGCTGCTGCTCGCTGGCCACGAGGTAGGTGAACGAGCGCAGCATGAACTGCGCCATTTGCAGCGGCTCGCTGCGCATCAGCGCTTCGAAGGTGTCGGGCTCGATCACGTACACCACGCAGGGTTCGGACGCGAGCGCGCTGCCGGAACGCGCGTGGTTGCCGACGAACATCGCCAGCTCGCCGAAATATTCGTCGGGGCCGATCAGCTTGTCGGGCAGGTCGCCCGCGAATTCCAGCAGCACGCGTCCGGACGCGATCACGAACATGCTGCGGCCGAATTCGCCGCGCCGGAACACCGCACGGCCGGGCCCCAGCTCCAGCCGCTGGCCCACGCTGGTGAACAACGCCATCTCGCGTTCGGACAACCGCCGCGGCAACCGGCCCATGACGGGCGTATCCCGTGCCGAATCGGCGGGGCCGGCAACATTCTTGTTCGACAGAACGCTGGACACAGCCACCCCCCAATTTTTCCGCCCCGCATCATAACCCAGCGGCGGGCAGCCCGCAGGACGAGGCCAAGTGAACGATTGTGGCACGGATCCTGCTTGAAACTGCGCTCGCTCACGGGGGATAAAACCATGAAGGTTCGTTTGCTGCTGCCGGCCGCGCTGGCACTGCTGTGCTGCGCGTGCGTCACGAATATTCGTCCGGACGTCACCGGCAATCCGCCACCCGCCGAACCGCTTTCGCATTTCCAGCACTACATGCTGGCGCCGGTGAAGGTATCCCAGCGAAGCCACGCATGAAACGGCTGCGGTGAACAAGATTTCCGCCTACATGCAACAGCGCGTGGGCGGCACGCTCGCAAACTGGGAAAACCGCAACCAGAGCGGACGCGTGCTGAACGTCGAGCCGACCATCGCGCAGTTGAAGTTTGTCAGCGGCGGCGCGCGATTCTTCGCCGGTGCCCTCGCCGGCAGTTCCGCGGTACTGCTGCGCGTGAAGTTCACGGATGCTCAAACCGGGCAGGTCATCGCCGATCCCGAGTTCTACCAGCGCGCAGCCGCCTACGGCGGCGCGTGGAGCGTCGGTGGGACTGACAACGGCATGCTTGCGCGCATCTCCACCGTCGTGCAGCAGTACCTCGATCGCAACTATGCGCAAGCCGTGGGCGGACCGACCGGCCTGGACGGCACAGAACGATAGAGGCGAGTGAGTCGAAACGCCGCAGGCTTCACACTCCGCGGTGTTTGCCCTTGAAGGGGGCGTAGAACGCGCGCAGCGCGGCGATGTCGGTGTCCTTGTCGTGGCCCGGCATGAACAACGGACCGAGTCCAATCACCTTGCGCGGGTAGTCGAAGTAGCCCGGCAGGATCGGCACGCCGGCCTGGCGCGCGATGTGCCAGAAGCCCGATTTCCATTGGCTGACGGCCTTGCGCGTGCCTTCGGGTTCGATGCCCAGCCACAGGCGTTCGCCGACATGGAAGCGCGCCACCATCTGGCCCACGACGTCGGTGGCGGCGCCACGTTCGATCGGCACGCCGCCGAGCTTGCGCAGCAGCCCGCCCAGCGGCCAGCGGAACAATTCGCGCTTGGCCATGAAGCTGATGTCGGCACCGAGCGCCACCTTGAACAGCAAACCCCAGATGCCGTCCCACCACGACGAGTGTGGCGCGACGATCAGCACCAGCTTGGGCACGTCCGGCAGTTCGCCTTCGAGACGCCAGCCGCTCGCCTTGACCCACGCGCGGAACGCGTGGCGCCAGGCGCGATCGGGAAACTGCGGCATCGCGGGCGGCAACCGCTCGGGCAACGCGGGACCGCGAACGGCGGCGTTCAATCCTCGCTCCCGGGACGGCCGCGGTTGCGTTTCACCGCGCCGCGCTGCTTCTTGCCGGCGAGGCGGCGTTCCTTCGAGGCGCGCGTCGGTTTGGTCGCCACGCGTTTTTTCGGCGGCGCGAGCGAGGCGCGGATGATTTCGATGAGGCGTTCGCGCGCATCGTCGCGGTTGCGCGCCTGGTCGCGGAAGCGGCGCGCCTGGATCACCAGCGCGCCCTCGTCGGTCAGGCGGCGATCGTGACGCGCCAGCACGCGTGCGCGCACCGCGTCCGGCAACGACGGCGAATGCGCGACATCGAAGCGCAGTTCCACCGCGCTTTCGGTGCGATTGACGTGCTGGCCGCCGGGGCCGTCCGCGCGCAGGAAGCGTTCGGTCAATTCCGATTCGGGGATGTCGATGGAAGGCGAGATGCGCATGCGGCAAAGGTTACGCGATTTGCCACTTGTCTTCCCCCTTCGGAGCGAAGCGAAGGCGCGCAGCGCGACGCGGGGCATGGCTTTCGACGCGTGGCGACATCCCCCGCGCGCTTCGCGCGCGACCCCCTTCCTTCGGAAGGGGGGGGTGGTTCTTCGCCGCTTAGGTCATTTGCCCGCTGCCGGCCAGATCAGTTCGAGATGCGTGTTGTTGAACTCCGGATCGTCCAGCGAACCGCCGCGCGTGATCTTCAGGCCATCGGGCAGACCGTCGACGTCCACGGTGGAACCGTCGCCGAAGCGCATGCCGCGCGCCTGCAGGTCGACCAGTCGCGCGGCGATCGCGCCGGCACGCTGCACTTCCGATTGCGGCACGCGGCGGATGCTGATGTCGGATCGCGCGAACTTGCGCAGGCCGCGGGTCTTGATCCACGCGCTGCCGCCCGTATCGTCCTGGCACAGCACCAGCACGTGCTCGCGCGCGACCGAGGCTTCCGCGCCGCCGTAACGCGCGCGCCATTCGTCGGCGGTGAACATCTCGAGGATTTGCGGATCGACCACCGCGACGCCGCCGACGTCGAGCAGCGCGGCGACCACGCCCAATGTGTCGCGCAAATACGCGAGCGAATCGGCATCGGCCAACTCGCCGCGCAGCATCAGGCACTCGGGTGCCTTGCGCGCCGCATCGAACGCGGTGCGATTGCCTTCGCGCAGAATTTCGCCCAGCGCGCCGCGCAGCGGATGGCCTTCCCAATGCGCCAGCCTGTCCTTCGGGATGCGCAGGATTTCGACACCCTGCGGCAATCCACGGCTGCCGTGCGCGGAGAGGTCGAGCTGCGGTTCGGCCGCGAACGCGCCGAACACGAAATACAGCAACATCGCCTTGGCTTCGTCGCGCGTCCAGTGCGGGCGGGACCAATCGGCGGTTATAGACATAAGGGGCTCCGGACACGCAAGGAAGGGGATTGGGGATGGGTAGCGGGGGCGCACCGGCGAAGCGCATCGCCAACGAATTGGCCTTTGCGGTTCGCATCTTCGACAATGCCGCATTCTGGCATGAACCGCCATGTTCACGCCCCCACTACCAACCCCCAATCCCCATGTTGAATCCCCAACAACGCGCCGCCGTCGAATACGTCGATGGCCCCCTGCTGGTGCTGGCCGGCGCGGGCTCGGGCAAGACGCGCGTGATCACCGAGAAGATCGCGCGCCTGATCGAACGCGGGATCGTGCCGCCGGAAAAGATCGCCGCGATCACTTTCACCAACAAGGCGGCGCGCGAGATGCGCGGGCGCGTCGCCAAACGCGTGAAGGGCGAAGCCGCCGATGCGTTGAGCGTGTGCACGTTCCACGCGCTGGGCTTGAAGTTTTTGCAGATCGAACACGCGCGCGCCGGCCTGCGCCGCGGTTTTTCGGTGCTGGACGCGGACGACAGCGCCGGATTGGTGAAGGAACTCGCCGGCGCGGCGGTGAAATCCGACAAGCTGTTCCAGTTGCGTTCGCTGCTGTCGCGACTCAAGAGCGACGGCCTCACGCCCGAGCAGGCGCTTGACGCCGCGCGCGCGCCGCGCGAACTGGAAGCCGCGCAACTTTATGCCGCGTACCAGAAGCGGCTGGCCGCATTCAACGCGGTGGATTTCGATGACCTGATCCGCTTGCCGGTCGCGGTACTGGAGCGGGACGAGGAAGCACGCACGGCGTGGCGCGAACGCCTTCGCTATCTGCTGGTGGACGAATGCCAGGACACCAACGCCGCGCAATACGCGTTCCTGAAACTTTTGGCCGGCGAGCGCGGCGCGTTCACCTGCGTGGGCGACGACGACCAGTCGATCTATGCGTGGCGCGGCGCCGATCCCGGCAACCTCGACAAGTTGTCGACCGACTATCCGAAGCTGCGCGTGGTCAAGCTGGAACAGAATTACCGTTGCGCGCAGTGTGTGCTGCGCGCGGCCAACGCGCTGATCGCGCAGAATCCGCATGCGCATCCGAAGAAATTGTGGAGCGCGCATGCCGACGGCGAGCGCATCCGCGTGCTGGAATGCCGCGACGCCGAACACGAAGCCGAACGCGTCGCTTCGCAGCTCATGTACCTGCGCGACAAGCACGGCCTAGCGTGGTCCGATTGCGCGGTGCTGTACCGCGGCAACCACCAGGCGCGGCCGCTGGAAAAAGCGCTGCAACTGGGCCGCATTCCGTATCACCTGACCGGCGCGCTGGGCTTCCTCGACCGCGCCGAAGTCAAGGACGCGCTGGCGTATTTGCGGCTCATCGCCAACCCCGACGACGACGCGGCCTTCCTGCGCGTGGTGAACGTGCCGCGCCGCGAGATCGGCGCGACCACGCTGGAAAAGTTGGGCGAACTCGCGCAGTCGAAACACCTTTCGATGCTGCGCGCGGCGCGCAGCCCGGCCGTCCTGCAACAACTGTCGGCGCGGCCCGCCGCGGCACTGGCGGGATTCGTCGATCTGCTCGAATCGCTGTCGCAGCACGCAAAACACGCCAAGGCCGCCGAGCTGGTCGAGGAGATATTGAAGCGCACCCGCTACGCCGAACACCTCGTGCACGCTTCGAAAGATCCGGCGCTGCACGAACGCAGGCTCGGCAACGTGCGCGAACTGATGGACTGGTTTCGCGCGATGGATTCCGGCAAGTCGCGCGCCGGCGACCTGGCCGCGCAGCTCGCGCTGCTCAACCACGCCGACAAGGACGACGGCGGCGACGCGGTGCGGATGATGACGCTGCACGCAGCCAAGGGACTGGAATTCCGCTGCGTGCACATCGTCGGTTGCGAGGATGGCACGCTGCCGCACGAAGGTGCGATCGACGAGGGCCGCCTCGACGAGGAGCGCCGGCTGTTGTACGTAGGCATCACGCGCGCCAAGGAATGGCTGCACCTGAGCTTCAGCGTGCAGGGCCGGCGCTACGGACAGGTGTTCAAGCAAAAGCCGTCGCGGTTCCTCGAAGAATTGCCTGCCGCCGAACTGCATCGCGATGGCGCCGATCCCGAAGCCGATGCGCAGGCGCGCCGCGATGTCGCGGCGGCGCAACTGGCGAAGATTGTGGCGATGCTGGGGTGATCGTCTTCCCCTTCCGCAGAAAAGGGGGATCGAGGGGGATGGCTTTTGCTTTGTGCAACACATCCCCCGATGCTTCGCATCGACCCCCTTCGTTCCGAAGGGGGTGAATACGTCATTGCTATCATCGCCCGCCATGTCCGCGTCACCGCCGTTCCCACGCAAGCTGCTCGCGCCGCGCCACTGGCCGGCGTGGCTCGGCATCGGCTTCATCCGTGCGATCGTGTTGCTGCCGGCACGCTGGACGCTCGCGCTGGGTGCGGCTTTCAGCGCCGCGATCTCTCCGCTGCTGCGCGGACGCCGGCATGTGATCGCGCGCAATCTGGAATTGTGTTTCCCAGAACTCGATGCACGCCAGCGTGAAGCGCTGCGCCGCGAAGCCACCCGCGAAATGGGCCGGATGCTGGGCGAATTCGCGCTGGGCTGGTTCGCATCCGACGCGAAGCTCGCGAAGCTGCACGTGGAAATCGAGGGACTGGAACACCTCGAAGCCGCGCGCGCGCAGGGCCGCGGCGTGCTGCTGGTGGGCGGGCACTTCTCGCACCTCGAATTGAGTGCGCGGCTGATCTCACGCCGCATCCGCATCGCCGGGATGTACCGGCGGATGGATTCGGAGGTGTTCGAATGGAATGTTTTGCGCGCGCGCCTGCGCTATGCCGGCACGATGTTCGACAAGGACCAGTTGCGCGCGACGGTGAAGTACCTGAAAAACGGCGGCACGATCTGGTACGCACCCGACCAGGACATGCGCGGCAAGGATTCGGTGTTCGCGCCGTTCTTCGGCATTCCCGCCTCGACGATCACCGCGACGCATCATCTTGCGCGGTTGTCGGGCGCGGCGGTAATGCCGTTCTTCCATCGCCGCACGCCACAAGGCGGCTACGTGCTGCGACTGGAAGCGCCGCTGGAAGACTTCCCGGGCGGCGACGTGGTCGCCGACATCGCGCGGGTCAACGCCGCGATCGAACGCATGGTGCGCGAAGCGCCCGCGCAATACCTGTGGGCGCACAAGCGGTTCAAGACGCGGCCACCGGGCATGCCGCCGGTCTATTGATCCTTCGCGCGCTTGCGCGTTTCGTGCAGCTTCGCGTACTTCAGGAACACATAGAACGCACCGAGCACGCTGGCGACGAAACCCGCCCATCCGGAAAGAAAATAGCGTTTGAAGAAGTATTGGCGCACGAAGAAGATCGGCGGATACACCAGCATCATCGGGCCGCTGAAGCGTTGCTTGCGCGCGAGCTTGTCGACCACCATGCCCGACGAATAGCGGTTGATCTTGGCGACGCGCGCGGCGATATCGTCGTCGCCCATGTTGACGAAGTCGGCGCGCTGCAACGTTGCGACGGGGCCATCGACTTCCACCGCCGCGTGCACCGGCACCGCATTCATGCGTCCGCGCCGGCGATCAAACAGGCGCAGGTGGCCGTTGCGGTGGCTCCACAGGTGCTGCACGCTCCAGAACATCCGCTCACGCCGCGGCAGGCGAAAGCCCGCGGCCTGCGGATTCTCCAGCGCGCGCTCGATTACCACGCGGGTGCCGGGCGACAGGATTTCGTCGGCGTCGAGGTTCAATATCCAATCGTGGCGCGCCATGTCGATCGCGCGCTGTTTCTGCGGACCGTAGTCGTCGAACGGGTGCACGGCGACCCGCGCGCCGTGGCGCTTGGCGATGTCGACCGTCGCATCGGTGGAACCCGAATCGAGCACCACGATCTCGTCGGCGAAATCCGCAGCCGCGAGACACTGCTCCAGCGTGTCCGCGTTGTTGTAGGTGATGATCACCAGCGAGAATTTTTCACGCGTCACGCGCAAGACCTCTCGTCCGCAAAAGCGCACGTTGCACCGGCGCACCGTCCGGGACATCCGCGTACAAACTCGCGCACCAGAGCGCCAGCAGCCACCAGAACAGCAAGCCCCACCACGCCGAGTAGAACGCGAGGTGCGTATTGAGCGGAAACACCGTGACCGCCAGCGCGACCGTCACCGGAAACGCGCGGCGGCGCGCCTCGGGCCCGACCTTCCGCCACGCCCGCAGCGCCAGCACCACGCCGGCGAGCCACAGCAACAGGCCAATCGCGCCGGTGTCGCCCAGCACTTCCAGCACGATCTGGTGCGGATGGCAGGCGCCCTCGCCCACGCCGCAGGCTTCCTCGGTGACGAAGTGATCGTTGGGCGGCGCGTAATGCGGATACGCTTCGCGGAAATCGCGCACGCCGACGCCGAGCAGCGGATGCGCGGCGATCATCCTCGCCGTCACGCGCCAGATGTCGAGGCGTCCGCTGCTGGCATAGTCGAGTGCGTGGCGGCTGTCGTGCAAGGCCACCAGCGTGCGATCCATGCGCGCATCGAAGCGCGCCGAGGTTTTCCACGCGACGCCCATCGCCGCCACGACCACCATGCAGGCCGCGAGGATCCACGCGCCGAAGCGCAGCGGCGAGCGCGCCTCGACCCAGAAGAACGCCAGCAGCGCCACGCCGTAGGTGATCCACGCCGCGCGCGAGCCCGCCAGCAGGATCGGCACCAGCAGGAACAGCATCGCCGCGATCAATCCGGCGCGGCCGAAGCGCCGCTTCGCTGCCCACAGGACGAATGGCGACAGCGACGCGAGTACCGGACCCAATTTCAGATTGTCCGCGCCGAAGATGCCGGAAATCCGCTCGGGCGCGGCGTGGCCGCCCACGCTGTAACCGGTCAGCGCCTGCACCCACGCATCCAGCGCCCACAACGCGACCACGATGCCGGTGGCGAGGCACAGCGCGTCCAGGCGCGATTCGCGCCGCACCGCGAAACACACGTACACGCCGAACGGCGCGAAGCGGATATAGGCCGCGGCGCTGCTCCAGCTGCGCGCGGGATCGACCGCTCCAAATGACGAAATCAGCGCCGCCAGAAAATACGCCGCCCACAACCACAGCAACAGGCGCGCACCGGGATGCCCGGCCAGCGCATGGCGGTCGCGCACGAACAGGATGATCGCGCCCAGCATGCAGATCAGCAGGCCCAATTCGCTTGATCGTCCGAACGGCAGCAGGAACACCATCAGCCAGATCGGCGTGAGCGGCGACAGCAGGGCGGCTTTCAGGCCGGCGCGCAGGGAAAAGGCCACGGCGGAAACAATCCGGGGAAAGCGCGCATCCTAACGCGCGCAAGGATTCAGGCGTGGCGCGGCGTCGCCGCCAGCTCCGAATACAACGCCAGGGTGGCGGCCTGCATGTCGGCCAGCCGGTAACGCTGCAACGGTGCGATGGGCGGCGCGCGACCCAGCAACTCGACGGCGCGCTCGATCAACTTGTCGACATCGCCGGCGGGCACGCGGCCGGCGGGATAAAGCTCGGCCAGCAATTCGCCGGCGCCGCCGTGCGCATAGCCCAGCACCGGACGGCACAACGACAGCGCTTCGATCACGGTGCGGCCGAAACTTTCCGGCTTGCTGGAAAGTTGCAGTACCAGATCGGATACCGCGAACACGTCGCGCACGTCGTTGCGCGGCGGCGAGAACGCCACCCACTCGGCGACGCCGCGCGCCTTCGCCAGCGCCTGCATTTCCTTGAGGTACGCTTCGCGGCCGGGTTCGACGATGCCCAGCAGCAGCAGGCGCGTCTCGATGCCGCGCTCGCGCAGGCCGGCGACCAGCGCGGTCGCGTCGGCGTGGCCTTTCAGGCGGGTGCCGCGGCCCGGCAACGTGAGCAACGGCGCGTCCGCGAGTTGCGGGAACTCCGCGAAGAAGCGCTTGCGCCACGCATCGTCCGGCCGGTAGCCGTAGGGAAACGCGTCGGGATCGATGCCGCGCGGAATCACGCTGAGCCGGGTGGCATCGACACGCGGGTAATGGCTGAGCACGAAATCGTGCACCGTTTGCGACACCGCGATCACCCGGTCGCCGCGGGTCATGATGCCGCTCCAGCGGCCGGGCGTGTTGAGGCCGTGCACCGTGGTGACGAAATGCGGCCGCGGATGCAGGCCGCGCAACGCGTACCATCCGAGCCACGCGGGCACCCGCGAACGCGCGTGCACGATGTCAGGAGCGATATCGGACAAAATCCGTCGCAACGGGCCGATCCGCGTCAGGCTGCGCAGCGATTTGGCACCGATGTCCAGCGCGACGTGTTCGCCGCCTTCGCGCTCCAGCCGCTCCACCATCCGGCCGCCGGCGGACACCACCACCGATCGATGCCCCGCCGCGACCAGCGCGCGCGACACTTCCAGCGTGGAGCGTTCGGCGCCGCCGTTCTCCAGCGCGGGCAGCAGCTGGACGACGGTCAATCGGTTCGGCTGGGGGGCAGGCTCGGTCACGAATTCCTGCAGGACGGCAGCGGCGGGCATGCCTTTGTTCCTTGCAAGAATCGCGCCCATGCTGGCGGATGCGCGTTCCCCGGCTTCCCGCGAACGCCTCAGGTTTCGGCGTGCTTCAGGATGTACTCCGCGCCGCAATACGGACACACCGTGGTGCCGCCGTCATCGACGATCGGCAGGTAGATGCGCGGGTGCGAATTCCACAGCGTCATCTCCGGCAATGGGCAGGCCAGCGGCAGGTCCGCCGCGGTCACTTCGTAGCGGCGCTTGGCGTTGGCGGGTTCACCCACGGGGTATGAAGGAGCCGGCTGTGCTGGCATCTTTGGGAATCCTCTGCCTGAATTAAGCCGCGCCACGAAGTGGCGTCGGCTTGAATGAAGGGTAATGTTAGCGCAGGCCCTCAACTCGCGCGCGAAGTGATGTCCAGCGACACCGACTGGACACCCGCCACTTCGCGCAGCGCATCCGCCAGCGGCCCCAGCGCGCTGCGATCGAAGCCGCGCTCGAATTCGACCGTGACCTCGTCGCCATCATCCGGAATGTGCCGCGCGACCAGCGTGCTGGACGGCAGGTCACGCGCCAGCAAGACCTGTTCGACGGCCGACAGCGATGCGCGGCCGGCGAAGTTCACCCGCAGCCGCGGCAGCGTCTTGTGTTTCGAGAAGCGGCGTTCCAGCGGCTTCAGCGCCGCAAGGATCAGCCACGCCACCGCGGTCGCGATCACCGCGGCCGCGTACATGCCGCCGCCGGCCGCGAGTCCGATCGCCGCCACCGTCCACAATCCCGCCGCCGTGGTCAACCCGCGGATCACGTTCTCGCGGTGCATGAACATGATGGTGCCGGCGCCCAAGAAGCCGATGCCGCTGATCACCTACGCCGCGATGCGCGAAGGATCGAGCACCACGCGCGGCCACTGCTGCAGCACGTCGGAAAACGCGAACGCGGAAACGATCATCGCCAGCGCCGCGCCGAGACAGACCAGCATGTGCGTGCGCAGGCCCGCGGCCCAGGTGTGACGTTCGCGATCGAAGCCGATCACCGCGCCGAGCGCGGCAGCGAGCAACAGGCGCACTGCAATTTCGGGTGTGCTCAACAATGCTCGACTCTCATGGTGGCCAGAACGCCAAGGATTGTTTCGCACCCGAACAGACCGTGCTCCCACAACCCCCATCGAATCGCTGCGCGATTCGATCGCCCCCCCCTTGACTCAAGGGGGCAATGTTTCAATGCGGCTCCATCTGCTTGGAGAGTCCAACCACTGCGCGAACTCCCGCATAATCAACCGACCTTTCCGAACACTTGCACCGCGATGCCACACCCGCCCCAAGCCGCCTGGGTCATCAGCGACGGCGCCGCCGGCAACGAACGCCAGGCGCTGGCACTGGCCGCCGCGCTGGGCGTGTCGGCGCGCGTGATGACCTTGCCGCTGCGCGCGCCTTGGTCGTGGTTCGCGCCGCGCCGCATTCCGGGCGGACGGCTGGCGCTGAGCGCGCGCGATCGCGCGGGTTTCGAAGCGCCGTGGCCCGACATCGCGATTGGTTGCGGACGCAGCGCCGCGCTGCTGACGCGGATGCTGCGCGATCTTTCGAACGGCGATTGCTATTGCGTGCAGATCCTTGACCCGCGCATCGACGCGCGCCACTGGGACGCGGTGGTCGCACCGCGCCACGACCAATTGGAAGGCGCGAACGTGCTGCACACGCTGGGCTCGCTCAATCCCATCGACGACGCGTGGCTGGCGTCCGGCCGCGAGGCGTTCCCCGATTTCGAGGCGCTGCCGCGTCCGCGCGTCGCGCTGCTGGTGGGCGGGCCACGCCGCGGCATCGAGTTCGACGAACGCTTGTCGCAACGCCTGATCGAAACCGTGCGCGCGGGTGCGCAAGGCGGCAGCGTGCTGGCGACGGCGTCGCGGCGCACGCCGCCCGAATTCGCTTCGCGCCTGCGCGAAGCGCTCGCAGGCGTTCCCGGCATCTTCTGGAATGGCGAAGGCACCAATCCCTATCCCGGCCTGCTCGGCTGGGCCGACCGCATCGTGGCGACGCCTGATTCGGTGAACATGCTGTCCGAAGCCTGCGCCGCCGGCGTGCCGGTGCATACAGTTTCGGTTGCGCCGCTGCCGGAAAAAATCGAACGCTTCCACGCAGCCCTGCGCGAACGCGGGCTGCTCACCAGCGTGGACCAACCGCGCGCGACAGTGGCGCCACTGCGCGAAACGCAGGCCATCGCGACCGAACTGCGCAAGCGGATCGCGGCGTGCCACGCACGATGACTCTCCACTCTTCGATCAACCCGCGCCGAACTCGAACCCTGCACGGCGCGCGATTTCCAGCACCTTCGCGCAACGCGCATCCAGCACCAGGTCGCGCGGCACCACGCGGCGTTCGCCCGCCAGCGTCGCCGACAACGCGCGCTCCAGCAATTCCGCGTGCGCGGTGGTCAACGCATCGGCGTCGTCGGCAGGCAACACGCCCGCGTCCGCGCTTGCGGTGATCAGGCGCGGCGTGTCGCTGTACGCGGCGAGCGCCGGCTGTGCGTGCGCGTGCAGCAGCACCAAACCCTGCAGCAGGAACTGGATGTCCAGCAGCGCGCCCGCGCCCTGTTTCAGATCCAGCGAACCGCCATCGGAACGGTCGCGCTGCTTGCGCCACTCGGCGCGCATCCTGCACACGTCGGCGATAACCTGCGCGCGATCGCGGGGTTCGCACAGCACCTCGCCGCGCTCGCGCGCAAAGCCGCTGCCGAGCGCGATGTCGCCACCGACCGCGCGTGCGCGCACCAGCGCCTGCTGTTCCCAGGTCCAGGCGCGTTCGCGCTGGTATGCGAAGAACGCGTCCAGGCTCGCCACCAGCAGCGATTTGCCGCCGTCCGGGCGCAGCCGCGTGTCGACTTCGTACAACTGGCCGCCGCGCGTCGGTGCCGACAACCAGTGCACCACGCGTTGCGCGAGGCGCGCGTACCAGCGCGCACCGGCCAGCGGCCGCGCACCATCGCTGGTCTGTTCGCCGCGCGCGGCGTCGTACACGAACACCAGGTCGAGATCCGAATCGAATCCCAACTCCGCGCCACCGAGGCTGCCATAGCCCAGCACCGCGATGCCGCTGCCGTCGCCCGGCACGCGGCCATGCTGCAAGACGAGTTCGCGTTCCGCCTGCTCCAGCACCGCGCCCACCACGGCGTCCGCCACGCCGGCCAGCGCGCGCGCGGTCACGACCGCGTCCATCGCGCCGTCGCGAAAGGCAAGCCCGATGCGCATCCGGTAGCTGCCACGCCACTCGGCGATCGCGGCGAGCACGGCTTCGGCGTCGCCACCGGCCTGCACGGCAGCCAGTTGCCGGGCGAGTTCGGTCCGCAAATCAGCGGCACTGCGGGCGAGGTGTTCCACGCGCGGCGCCAGCACGTCGTCGAGCAGCAAGGGTTGCGTGATCACGCGCTCGGCGAGGAACGCGCTTTCGGCGCACAGCGCCGCGACGCGCGCGCGTGCCGCGGGCTGTTCCTGCAGCAGCGCCAGATACGCCGAACGCCGCGCCACCGCCTGCACCAGCCGGCACAGGCGGACCAGTGCATCGGCGGGCGAGGAAGTCGACGCCGCCGCGTCGATCAGTTCCGGCATCAGGTGTTCGATGCGGCGCGCGCCGCGTGCGCTCATGCCGTGCAGCGCGGCGATCTGGCGCAGCGCATCGAGGCACGGTTCGGCTGGCGTGAAGCCGGCCGCGACCAACATCGGATTTTCGAGGCGGTCCTCGCGCGCGCGCTGCCACAGCCACGCGCCTTCGCCTGCCGCAGGCTTTTCACCTTCACTGGGTTCGGCAGCAGCCTCGGGCCGCAGCACGTCCGCGAAGATCGCGGTGACCTTGCCGCGTTGCCGGTTCAGGGCCGCGGACAAGGCCTGCCAATCCGCATGGCCGAGTGTGCGCGCGATGCGTTCGCGCGTGACCGGATCGGAAGGCAGCGCATGGATCTGGCGGTCGCCGAACATCTGCACGCGGTTTTCCAGTTGCCGCAGGAACAGGTACGCCTCGCGCAATTCGCGCGCGCGCAGTTGCGACACGTAACCGCGCACCGCGCACGCCGACAGCGCGGGCAGCAGGCCGCGCGCGCGCAGGCTCGCGTCGCGTCCGCCGCGGATCAACTGCTGCAGCTGCACGGTGAATTCGATTTCGCGGATGCCGCCGGCGCCGAGCTTGAGGTCGTCGACCAAGTCGCGCCGCGCGACTTCGCCGTCGATCAGCGTCTTCATGTCGCGCAGCCCCGCCAGCGCGGTGTAATCGAAGTAGCGGCGGAACACGAACGGCCGCAGGGTTTCGAGCAACCGGTTGCCGGCGGCGACGTCGCCCGCGACCGGGCGCGCCTTGATCCATGCGTAGCGTTCCCAGTCGCGGCCCTCGCGCTGGTAGTACTGCTCCATCGCCGCGAACGAGGCGACCACCGGACCCGAATCGCCGAACGGCCGCAGGCGCAGGTCCACCCGCGCGGCCACGCCGTCGGGCGTCGCTTCCGCCAGCAGGCGCACGAATTCGCGCGCGACGCGGGTGAAGAACTCGGCGTTGTCGAGCGGCCGCGCCCCGTCGGTCGCGCCCGCTTCGGGATACGCGAGCACGAGATCCACGTCGGAAGAAAAATTGAGTTCGCCACCACCCAGCTTGCCCAGCGCGAACACCACCAGCGCCTGCGGCACGCCACCGGCATTGCGCGGCGTGCCGTGGCGCGCACGTGCCGAACGTTCCGCGTGCCGCAGCGCGTGCGCGATCAATGTTTCGTACAAGTCGGTGGTGCCAGCCAGCGTGTCGGTGACCTCGTCGAGGCCGTTGACGTCGCGGAATACCAGCCGCACCGCCTCGGCGCGCCGGAATCGCCGCAACGCCGCCATCACGTCGCCGCCCGCGCGTGCCAATGCGCCGGCGCGCACCGACGCATGCGCGGGATCGCGCAGGCGTTCCAGCCCCGCGGCGGTCAGCAGCGCGGGATCGGCGCGCAGCGCCTCGAACGCGAAGTCGCTGGCCAGCAGCAGGCGCCGCACGCGCTCGCCGACGCCGGCATCGTCGTGCATCACCACGCCGGCCGCGCGGCAGCACGCCGCCAGCTCGGCGTAGCGTTCGGCGACCAGGTGTTCCGGCACGGGCGATGAAGACATCCGGGAATTATGCCGGGGGCTCGCGGTCAACTTCCCGGCACTCCGAAACGTTCATCGTGATTCGGCTAGGCTTCCTTGTCCCGATCTGCACCCACCGTCCGCATGACCTCCGCTTCCACGCCCGAACCGGAACGCCATTCCCCGGGCCTCCGCATTGCGCTGATCGTCGCGCTCGCGATCGCGTTCGTGCTGTGCACCGCGTGGCTGGACGGTTTCCCCGACACGGTGCCGAGCGCGCTGTGGCATTACCCCTTCTGGGTGGCGTGGTGGAACGCGCCGTGGCGGTTGACCGTCAACGCATTGCCCGGCCTGCTGCTGGCGTTCGCGCTGCTCGCGTGGACGCGCCGCGCGCTGTGGTCGTTTGCACTCGCGTTCGGCGTGCAGGCGCTGATCTATCTCGTGAACGCGCTGAAGGTGCAGAACCTCGCGATTCCGCTGATGCCGGCGGATTTCCGCATGCTGGGACAACTCAACCACGGCGGCGCCGAACTGCTCTCGGGTTACCTGCCGCACATCGCGTTGCTGATCGTGGCGGCGATCGTGGTGATCGGATTGCTGGTGGCGTGGCTGCGCTTCGAACCGCCGGTCTTGCGCAAACATCCGCGGCGCTGGCGCGCACTGGCGTCGGTGCTCCTGTTCGCGGCGCTGTTTTCGCTGATCGCGGGCGTGCCGTTCTGGCGCGCCGTGTACAACCAGCAACTGCTCGGGATGCAGCCGTGGTCGCCCATCGGGACGCGGCAACACGATGGCCTGATCGGCTCGCTGCTGATGTTCCACCTGCAGTACGGCTCGCAGCACCGCAAGGCCGACGTGCCGGCCGCGCTGGCGCTGATGGCGCATTACGAACCGGCGATCGCTGCGCAGGCGCGCGCGCCCGTCGGCACCGATGCGCAGAAGCCCGACATCGTGGTGATCCTGTCGGAATCGTTCTTCGATCCCACGATCATGAACGGCTATCCGCCGGGCACCGACCTCACGCCCAACCTGCACCGCCTCCAGCAGCACGGCACCTCGGGCTGGCTGCACGTGCCGACCTTCGGCGGCGGCACCATCCGCACCGAGTTCGAAGTGCTGACCGGATTGTCGCTGCGCTATTTCCCGGACGTGCAGTTCCCGTACCTGCAGATCCACCAGAAGAAGATTCCCGGCATCGTGCGGCTGTTGGCGGGCGACGGCTACGCCACGCTGGCGGTGCACGGCAACAATCCCGGCTTCTGGAACCGCAGCACGGCGTTCAAGGAACTCGGCTTCGACAAGTTCATCTCGATCGCCGATTTCCCGCCCGACGACGCGATCAACGACGGCAAGTACATGTCGGACAAGTCGTTCACCGACGAACTGCTGCGCCAGCTGCCGGACGACGGCCCGCCGCGTTTCGTGCTGGGCATCAGCATCGAGGCGCACGGACCTTACGACCAGAACCCCGGCGTCGATGCGAAGGTGCGCGACGCGATTCCGGTGCCGGCGGGCGTCACCGACCACCAGGCCAAGCTGGAATTGCAGAATTACATCTACCACATGCAGCACGCCGACCAGCAGCTCGGGCGGCTGGTCGACACGCTGGCGCAACGCAAGCGCCGCACCCTCGTGCTGTTCTTCGGCGACCACCTGCCGGCGCTGGTGCCGGCGTTCCAGCAGACGGGCTTCAGGAACGGGCAGGGCTTCCTCACGCAGGCGGTGCCGTACCTGCTGATCGACACCGCGCACATGGACCACGCGGCGCGCCAGGACAGCGCGGCATGGGAACTGCCGGGCATGCTGCTGCAGCGGGCCGGGATCGACCACGATGCGTATTTCGCGCTGACGCGGCTGGTCGCGCCGCAACTCGCCTCACTCACGCACGCGCCGGATGCGCCGGCGATGCCGGAGAGCGTGGAGCAGCAGCAACTCGACGACGGCATGCGCAACATCGCCGACCTGCGGCTCAAGAACAAACTGGACAAACTCTGGCCCAGGGCCGCCACGCTGGCGCAGCGGGAAAAGGGTCCGGAAACGGGTGCGCGCACCCTCGCCTCGCCGCTTTCCGGCAACGCGCAAGGCCAGCACCCGCAGGCCGCGACGCCGCCGCGCGCCGGCGCCACGCCGCTTCGGTGACGCCGCCCTGCTTCCACGCGTGGGCAGTTTGGGTACACTCGCCGTTCCATAACGTCACGGGGAAGACCTCGCATGCCCGCCAAGCCGCAGACGGCGAAGCCGCCTGAGAAGCTGCATTTCATTTCCGGCCTGCCACGTTCGGGCAGCACGCTGCTTTCCGCGATCCTCAAGCAGAACCCGCGCTTCCACGCCGGCATGACCAGCCCGCTGGGCGACATGATCAGCGCGCTGGTCGCCGAGATGAGCGGCAAGAACGATTTCTCGGTGGTGATCAGCGACGCGCAGCGCGCGGCGGTCCTGCGCGGCGTGTTCCAGAATTACTACGGCGGCTTCTTCGGCACGGAAGTGGTGTTCGACACCGGCCGCGTGTGGTGCAGCAAGCTGCCGATGCTGGCGCAGCTGTTTCCGGGTTCCAAGGTGATCGCCTGCGTGCGCGAGATGCCGTGGGTGCTCGACAGCGTGGAACGGCTGGTGCGCAAGCAGCCGCTAAGCGCCAACAAGATCTTCCACTTCAACCCGAACGGCACGGTGTATTCGCGCACCGAGGCGCTGATCGACGTGAACGGCATGGTGGGCTTTTCGTTCCAGGCCACCAAGGATGCGTTCTACGGCCAGTACGCGCCCGGCCGCCTGCTGCTGCTGACCTACGAAGGCCTCACCGGCAATCCGCAGGGCGCGATGCAGGCCGTGTACAAGTTCATCGGCGAGCCATGGTTCGAACACGACTTCGAACACATCGAGTACAACGCCGACGAATTCGACGCGCGTCTCGGCCTGCCCGGCCTGCACACGGTGAAGTCGAAGGTGTCCGCGCCCAAGCGCGAAACGGTGCTGCCGCCGGACCTGTTCAAGCGCTTCGTCAACGATTCGTTCTGGCTCGATCCGAAGAGCAATATCCGCAAGGTGCCTATTGTTTGACGGGTCGCCACAGGGCCAGCGCCGCCGCCAGCAACACCGCGGTTGCGGCCAGCAGTGAGGCTTCGAAGCCGTGGCGCAGGTGCGCCACCGCGCTGACCACCAGCGGGCCGAGCACCTGCAGCAGCGCGAACGCGGCGGTGATCGCGGCGATGAACGCCGTCGCCGATTCCGGCGCCACGGCGTGCGCCTCGCGCAGGCCCGCCATCGTCACCACCATGAAGGTGCCGCCCACCAGCAACGCCGCGACCAGGATCGCGGTGAGCCCGGGCCACGCGACCGGCAAACCCACGCCGATCGCCATCAGCACGTAGGCGCCCGCCCACAACCTGCGGTTGTCGATCGCGCGCAGCCAGCGCGCGGCGATCCAGGTCGAAAGCGCCGCGGCCGCGCCGAACACCGGCCACGCCAAACCGAACACCGCGGGATTGGTGATGTAGCGGTGCGCCATCGCCGGCAGGAACGTGGCCGGAATGATGTAGCCGAAACCGAGCGCGGCGTAGCACAGCGCGACGCGCACGCGGCCCGCGTTCCAGCGCAGCGGTTGCATCGCCGTTGCCGCGGCGCCCGTCTGCGGCGCATCGCCGCGGAACACCGGCCAGGTCGCCGCGGTGAACACCAGCGAGACCACGCCGAACACCTGCCACGTGCGCATCGAATCCGCGTGCGCGGCCATCAGCGCGATGCACAACAGGCCGGCGCCCGCGATGCCGATACCGACGCCTGCGTACACCGTGCCGCTGGCATCGGCGCGGCCGAGCGCGTGCAGGCGATCCAGCGCCCACGCCGACACGTGCACCAGCACCCACGCGCTGGCGACGCCGGCGGCGAGGCGCAGCAGCAATTGCAGCGCGAACACATCCGTCACGCCCATCGCGAACGTCACCACCGCGATCAGCAACAAGCTGCCACGGATCGCTCCCGCGCGCGGCAAGCGCGCCGCGCTCAACGCGCCCAGCAGGTAACCGAGGTAATTCGCGGCAGCCAGCCAGCCGGCGGCTTCCAACGTCAGGCCCGCGTCGGCTTCCATCATCGGCAGGATCGGCGTGAACGCGAAGCGGCCGATGCCCATCGCGACGGCCAATGCGACCAAGCCCGCCCACGCAATCGTGGCCGCACGGGCACGCGTGTCCGCGGCGGATGCGGTTTCGGTTTTCGACGGCGAACGCATCACGCCATTGTCCCTGCACGACCGCACGTCGGACCATCCGCTTCTTGCGGTTCGCGGATCAGAACAGCATCAGCAGCGCCGGCACGATGATTCCCGCGGCCAATATCGCGCCGTAACGGCGGCGATGGCGCGTGCAACGCCAGCCCATGTAGACGCCGGTGAGCGTCGAGAGCAGCAGGCTCAGCGCCACCAGCACGAAGAACGCTTTCATGGGCCACAGTTTGCGGTTCGGTGCCGAAGGTTTCGCATCGATTTGCGTGGGTGCGTCGGAGGTTGCGGGCGCGCTGGACGTCTTCGGCGCCCGCTTCGCCGGCGCTTCGAAACTCTGCTTCTTGTGCATGTGCGCCATGCTGGCGAGCCACGCCGGCGGCTTGTAGTCGCTGCCGCGCGCTGCTTCGTGCAGATCCACGCTTTGCAAGGCTCCGGTGAACGCGAAGAACAGCAACGCCGGCGCGGTGAACACGCCGAGGTACAGGTGCAGCGTGCGAAACACTTTCAGCCGGCGGTGCGGAGCTGCCATGCGGGATTTTCTGGGAAACGGTGCCGCATCATTTCATGAATACGAATCATTCGCAACAAACCTCCGCGGATGACCGGCGTCCGTCTCAACCGGTGAGCACGCAGCAGGCATACTGGCGCGATCCCTTCCGCGGCCCGCGCATGTTTCGACTGCACACCTCCAACGATGCCGCCCGGCTCGCCGACGCCCTCGGCGAGCGGCTGCATGCATCGCGCGGCCATCCGCTGGTACCCGCGCGCGTGCTGGTCCCGCAGGCCGGCTTGAAGCGCTGGCTGCAAGTGCATCTGGCCGAGCGTTTCGGCGTAGTCGCGAACGTCGAATTCACCCCGCCCGCGCAGTTCACCTGGGAACTGCTGCGCGCCACGCGTCCCGATCTGCCGCGGCACTCGCCGTTCGACGTCGAAGTGCTGCGTTGGCACCTCTACGTGTTGCTGGGCGAGAGGCTGGACGGGGCGGCGCTGGCACCGCTGCGCGAATACCTCGAATCCGGCGGCGATCCGCTGCGCCGTTACGCGCTGAGCTTCGAACTCGCACGCGTCTACGAACGGATGCAGGGTTACCGGCGCGACACACTGCTGGCGTGGGAGCGCGGCGACGGTGCGGATGACTGGCAAGCCGAACTCTGGCGGCGCCTGTTGCCGCGCGTCGGCGGCTTGTCGCGTGCGGCGCGGGTGGACGAATGGCTGCGCGCGTTCGACCCGGAATATCCACCCGGAAGCTTCAGCGAAAAACCTGCGCCACCGGGCCTGCCCGATGCCTTCGCGTGTTTCGCCTGCGCCAACGTTTCGCCCGACGTGCTGCGGATGCTTGCGGTGGCGGGCCGGCACTGCGAAGTGGATTTCCACCTGCCGCTGCCATCGCGCGGTTATCTCGGCGACACGCCCCGCTCGCGCCGCGAAGTGCGTGCGCGCCTGCTGGAGAAGGATGGCGGCAACCCGCTGATCACGTCGCTGGGCGGTGCGGCGGCGGAATTCGTCGAGCTGCTGTACGGCTACGAGCACGTGCAGCCGGACGAGGAATCCGATCTGTTCGACCAGCACATCGCGCGCACCACGCTGCTGGGTCGCGTGCGCGACGACATCCTCGAGCATCGCGCCGCGCGCGGCGACGAACGCGTGGCGCTGCCGGACGATTCGATGCAATTCCACGCCTGCCACACTCCGCTGCGCGAAGTGCAGACGCTGCACGATCGTTTGTTGGCGATGTTCGCGGCCGATCCTTCGCTGAAGCCACGCGACGTCGCGGTGATGATGCCGGACGTCGCCGCGTACCGGCCCGCGATCGAGGCGGTGTTCGGCGGCGTACCCGAACACGACGCGCGCTTCATTCCGTACAACCTCGGCGACCTCGCGGCGAGCGCCGCGCACCCCGCGGTGCGGCTGTTCCTGGCCCTGCTGGATGCGCCGGCGTCGCGCTGGGAATGCAGCGAGATCGTGGACGTGCTGGCGGTGCCCGGCGTGATGCGGCGCCTGGACCTGGATGCCTCGCAACGCGAACAGTTGTCGCAGCAGTTGCGCGAAAGCGGCGTGCGCTGGGGCGAAGACGAACACGCGCGCGCCGCGGTCGGCGGTTATCGCGAGTTCTCGTTCGCATTCGGGCTGGATCGCATGCTGGCCGGATTCGCCTGCGGTGAGGCGGACGAAACGCTCGTCGCGGGCGTGGCGCCGCTACCCGGCATCGAAGGCGCGGCATTCGCGCGCATGGACGCGCTGCTGGCGATGCTGGCGGCGTGGCGGACATTGCGCGAGTGGTCGTCGCGCGCGCTGGAACCGGCGGAATGGCAGCGCCGCTTGAACGCGCTGTTCGATGGTTTGTACGCCGGCGATCCGGACGACATCGCCGAAACGCGCGCGCTGGAGCGCGTGCGCCGCGCGCTGTCCGAGTTGGTCGAACACGCCGGCGCCGCATCCGTGCAAGCGCTGCCGTGGCACGACCTGCGCGCTTTCCTGCGCGAACATCTCGACCGACCCGACCAGCGCCAGCAACTGTTCGCCGGCGGCGTGACCTTCTGCGGCATGGTGCCGCTGCGCGTGGTGCCGTTCCGCGTGATCTGCCTGCTCGGGATGGGCGAAGCGTCCTTCCCGCGCCGCGATCCTTCCGGCCTCGATCCGTTGAGTGCCGACCGCCGCGCCGGGCGCGCGCGGCGCGGCGACCGCAGCGTGCGCGACGATGATCGCCTGCTGTTCCTGCAACTGCTCGCGGCCGCGGGCGACGCCTTTTACCTGAGCTGGATCGGCCGCGACGCGCACACCAACGAATCGCTGGCGCCTTCCGTGGCGGTGGCGGAGTTGATGGACGCGGTGCGCGAAGGCTATCTCTCGCAGGACGAAGCGGCACGCGACGCGCAGCACGCGCTGCTGCCGCGCGTGCAACCCTTGCATCCATTCGACGCCTCGCTGTTCGATGCACGTGCGCCGCGGTCGTTCCGGAAGGAATGGCTGGCGGCGGCCGGCACGCTCGAAACCGGCTACGCGAGCGGACCTTTCGTGCCGGATGCGCTGCCGCAACAAGCGGCCACATTGCCGACGGCGGCATTGTCGCTGGACGCATTGCGCCGCTTCCTGCTCGATCCCGCGCGCGGTTTTCTGGAACAGGGGCTCGGTTTGGTATTGCCGCGTGATCGCGACGATCCCGACGACGAACCGCTGTCGCCCACGGATGGACTGACGCGCTGGAGCCTCACCCGCGCGCTGCTGGATTTCGGCGACGGCAATGCGTCCGGACAACGCGACCTGCTGCGCGCGCGCGGCCAGTTGCCGCCCGGCGCGCTCGGCGACGAGGCGCTGCGCGATGCACACGTCCTGGCGGATGCGCTGCGAAGCGAGGTGCTGGCGTTCACCCAAGGCGCCGCACCGCTGCCGACCACGACATTGCGCGTCGACGGGGATGACGGCATGTCACTCGAAGGCGCGCCGGTCGATCGTTATCCCGCTGGCGTGTTGCACGTGCGACCCGGCGTGATCGACGGCCGCCACGTGCTGCGCGCGTGGCTGGACGCGCTGCTGTGCGCGGCGGCGGGCGTGGACGGGCCGGTGGTGCTGATTGGGCTGGACAAGGACAAGCAGGCCCGTTCGTTCGCATTGCCGCGGCTTGCACAGGCGGAAGCGCGCGAACAGTTGCTTGCGTTCATCGAACTGCATCACGAAGGCCGGCGCGCGCCGCTGCCGTTCTTCGTGCGCACGTCATGGAATCACGCGCTGTCCTGCGCGCAGAGAGAACGCAAAGGCGGCAATGCGCCTGTCGGCATCGACATCACGATGTTCGAAAGAGCCGCGCGCGACGCCGACACTGAAAGTACCTTCGGCGGTCCCAACGAATTCGAAAGCGACGCGGTGTGCATCGCTTGGCGCGGCCGCGATCTTCCCGGCCCTGCGGACGGCGAGCTCGCGCGCGCCCTGCACCGCACCGCGTTGGCCGTGTTCGCGCAACCCGCGCGCGCATGGGCGGAGCAATTCAAGTGACCGCGCACATCGGCCCGCTGGACGTGCCGCTCTCTGGCGTGCGCCTGGTCGAGGCCAGCGCCGGCACCGGCAAGACCTTCACCATCGCCACGCTTTACCTGCGCCTGATCCTCGAGCGCGGACTGACACCCGAGCGCATAGTGGTCGCCACCTTCACCCGCGCGGCCACCGCGGAACTGGCGATGCGCCTACGCCAGCGCTTGCGCACGGCGTCGAACATGCTGCGCGAGGAAGACCCCGCAAAAACGCGCGCCGGCGACGAGGGCGAAATGCAGGCGACGCGCGCGGTGATCGCACATGCATTATCCGGCACCGGTATCGACACGCTCGTCGCACGCGCGCGCGACGCGGAACTGGCGATGGATACCGCGGTGATCGGCACGCTGCACGCGTTCTGTAACCGGGTGCTGGGCGAATTCGGTTTCGAAACCGGCCGCGCGCCGGGCGAACCGGAATTGCTGGAAGACGCGCGCGCCCTGCAACAGGAAATCATCGAGGATTTCTGGCGCGCCTGTTCCATCGATGCCGACGCCGCGCGCCTGCTCTCGGAAACCTGGCGCACGCCCGACGCGCTTGCGAAGCAGGCCGGCGACCCGCGCTGGCGCGGCCGCAGCGTGGCCAACGGCGACGAGCTGCACGCGGTCACGCAAGAGGCGAGCGCGCAACGCAACGAAACGCTGGCGCACCTGGACGCAATCCGCAACGCGATCGCGGGCTGGGACGATGCTGCCCTGCTGAAGGCGGACGCTGAAATCGCCGCGTGCATCAATCACAAGGGTGCGCGCGACAGCCGCACGCGCGGCCTGCGCGCATTGCGCGACTGGGCGCGCGCGGACACCGCTGCGGATCTTCTGTCGGCCGCCGCGCGCAAGGCCGTGGACGATCTCGCCCAGCGCAAGCTTTCCGAAATGAAAAGCTGCAAGCGCCTGCCGCAAGGTCCGGTGTTTGCGGCGATCGCCGACCTCGATGCCGGCATCACGGTACTCGAACGGCTCGACGAAGTCGCGCGCGCAAAACTGCTGCTGGATGCGCGCGCGTACCTCGATCGCGAGCTGCCCGCGCGCATGCAAGCGCTGGGCATGCTCGGCCACGACCAGGCCGTGGACGAACTCGCGGCCGCGCTGGACGATCCGCGGCGCGGCGCGCGTGCGGTGCGCGCGATCCGCCAGCGCTGGCCGGCCGCGCTGGTGGACGAATTCCAGGACACCGATCCGCAACAGTGGAAAATCCTGAAGAAACTGTTCGCGCACGACGACGGCACGCTGGTGCTGGTCGGCGATCCCAAGCAGGCAATCTACGGTTTCCGCGGCGGCGACGTGCACGCGTGGTTGATGGCGAAGAACGATGCGCAGGGCGAACCGCTGCGGCTGGACGAAAGCCAGCGCGCCGGCCGCGGCGTCAACGCTGCGGTGAACGCGTTGTTCTCGCGCGAAGATGCGTTCGTCGAACGAGGCATCGCGCACGAAGACGTGCACGCCGCGCCGCGCGTGGCCGAGCGCGCGCTGATGGCGGACGGCATGCCCGTGCCGGGCTTGCAGGTGTGGCAACTGCCGCCGAGCGGCATCACCAACAAGGATGGCAGCACGCACATCCGGGACAAGGGCGACGCGCGGACGCTGATCGAAGCCGCGTGCGTCGCGCAGATCGTCGAATGGTTGCGAGGCGCGCGCGACGGACGCATCTTCTTGCGCGAGGGTGACGGCGGCACGCGCGCGTTGCGCGCGCGCGACATCGCCGTGCTCGTCAACAGCAATCGCGAAGCGCGTTCGATGCAACGCGCGCTGGCGCGTGCCGGCGTGCCGGCGGCGTCGTGCCTGCACGCCAGCGTCTATGCCAGCGAGGAAGCCGCCGACCTGCGTCTGGTGCTGGAAGCCTTGCGCGATCCGGCCGACGCGCCACGCGCCCGCGCCGCGCGTGCCTCGCTGCTGGTCGGCGACGACGCGCTCGCGATCGCGCGAACCTGCAGCGACAGTGCGGCGCTGGACGCATTGCTGACCGAAACCGCCGAATGGGCATCGCTGGTGCAACGGCGCGGCCCATTGCCGCTGCTGCACCGGCTGATCGCGCGCGCGGCGCCGCGCCTGCTGGCGATGCCGGGCGGCGAACGGCGCGTTGCCAACTACCTGCAGCTCGCCGAACTGTTGCAGGACGCGCGCGCGGCATGTTTCGGCATCGGCGACCTCTGCGATGCGTACGCGGTGGCGCTGCGCGAAAGCGCGGGCGACACCGACGCCGATGCGGTGCGGCTTCGCCTCGATACCGATGCACAAGCCGTACAGATCGCGACAGTGCACGCGGCCAAGGGGCTGGAATACGGCGTGGTGCTGCTGCCCTGCGCGGCGTCCGGTTACGCGCCCGGCAAGAACGGCAGGAAGCCGGCGCTGACCTGGTATCACGAGGGCGACGTGGCGCGTGTCGCCGTGGGCAACGGCGTCGCCACGGAGATCGAGGTCGAGGCAAAGCGGGAAGCGCTGGCAGAGGAAGTGCGCAAGTTCTACGTCGGCGTGACGCGCGCGCGCGCGGCTTGCATCATCCCCTGGGGCTGCGTGAAGCAGGCCAACGAAACCGCGCTGCACTGGCTGCTGCACGCCGCCGGACGCGAAACGCCGTTGTCGTTCGATGAGCCGGCGTGCGGACAGGCAGTGGAAGAACTGGTTGCGCGCGGCGGCGGCCACGTCGTCGTGTCACCACTTCCGCAGGCGGACGCAAAACGCTTGCCGCAACCGGGCACAGACACGACGCACGTCGCGGCGGCGCAGTTCCACGGCGCGCTCGAACACGACTGGCGCACGTGGTCGTTCTCGCGGCTGGTGCGCGGTGAAGCGCGCAACGATGACTCCGATCCGGCACCGGGCAGCGGCGATGCGTCTCCGGCGGATGTCGATGTGGCGCCTGCGACGACCGCTGCACCGCTCGCCGGCGCACGCTTCGGCAGCGCCGTCCACGCCGCGCTCGAACATGCGGATTTCGCGGCATGGCGCGACGCGGACGGTATCCCGGATGCGCAACGCGACCTGATCGTGCGCAGCCTGCGTGCGCAAGGCCTGCCCGAACCCGGCACGGTTTCGCTGGAACGCGCGGTGGCGCAAGTGGGCGACTGCATGCGCGGCGCGCTGAACGTGCCGCTCGCCTGCGGCGTGCGGCTGTGCGAAGTTGCACCGACCCAGCGGCGCGCCGAAATGGAATTCCACCTGCGGCTCGCGCCATCGCGCGTGGATGCGCTGTTCGCGCTGCTGCACGGCCACGGTTATCAGCGCGGCCGCAACGGCTTCGGCGTGCCGCACCTGCACGGCCTGCTCACCGGCGTGATGGATCTGGTGTTCGAACACGGCGGCCGTTATCACCTCGTCGATTACAAGACCAACCTGCTGCCGGCCTACGACGCCGGCGCGCTGCGCGAAGCGATCGCCGCGCACGACTACGACCTGCAATACCTGTTGTACGTGCTGGCGCTGCACCGCTGGCTGCGCCGCGTGCTGCCCGGTTACGACTACGAAACGCATATGGGCGATGTCTATTACCTGTTCGTGCGCGACCTCGAGGAAGGGCGCGGCGTGCATCGCGACCGTCCGCCGCGCGCCTTGATCGGAGCGATGGACGCGCTGTTCGATGGCGGCGTGGAGCGCGCCGCATGAGCGCCGACCTGCAAGCGCTGGTCCGCTCGGGCCGGCTGCGCCGTGCCGACGCGGCGCTGGGCGGATGGATCGCGCGCGCGTTTCCGGATTCGCATCCCGATGTCGCGCTGGCTGCGGCGATGGCGGCGCGCGCGGTCGCCGATGGCCACAGCGCCTTGCGTCTGGACACCGCGCAGGCGTGGCTGGCGAACCTGGACGGCCGCGGCGAAACACCCGTGCTTCCCGATGCGGTGGCGTGGCAGGCAGCGTTGCGCGCGAGCGATGCAGTCCGCTGCGATTCGAATGCCGCCGAAGACGAAGCGCTTTCCAAACCGCTGGTGCTGGACGCACAAGGCCGCGTGTACCTCGCGCGCTATTTCGGTTACGAGCGGCGGTTGGCGCAAGATCTGGTCGCGCGCGCGCAAGCGGATCGCCTGAAGCTGGTCACGGGTGGTCCCGGCACCGGCAAAACCCACGGCGTGGTGCGCACGCTCGCGGCGTTGGCGGGCGCAGCGCACGCGGCATCGCGCAGCTTGCGCATCGCGTTGGCCGCGCCGACCGGCAAGGCCGCGGCGCGGCTCGCCGAAAGCGTGCGTGCGCAATTGCCGGGGCTCGCGCTGCCCGCAGCCGCCGCGTCGATGATCCCGCGCGACGCTTCCACCTTGCATCGCCTGCTGGGCCTGTCGCCCGCCAGCACGCGCGCGCAATTCCACCGCGGTGCGCCGCTGCCGCACGACGTGGTGGTGGTGGATGAAGTATCGATGGTGGACTTGCCGCTGATGGCAAAACTTGCCGACGCGGTGCGCGAGGACGCGACGCTGATCCTGCTGGGCGACCCCGATCAGCTCGCGGCGGTGGAAGCGGGGGACGTGCTGGGCGCGCTGGTGGACGCCGCGCGCGAACCGCCGCTGTCGCACTGCCACGCGCACCTGACGCGAAGCCGCCGCTTCGACGAACACGGCGCGCTGGGCCGGCTCGCCAACGCCATCGCCGCGGGGGATGCGGAGTCGGCGCTTGCGGCGTTCGACGTCGATGATGAAGTGCAGCTCTTCACGGACGATGCGCGCGGCGCGCGCCTGCTCGACCAGGCGGTGGATGCCTACCAGCGGATTCGGGCCGCGCCGGATGCGGCTACCGCCTTGCGCGTCGCCGACGGTTTCCGGGTGCTGACCGCGCGGCGGCACGGATCGTCCGGCAACCTTGCGCTGGATCGCGCGATCGAGCAGCGCCTGAAGCGCCACGCCGGCGTACGCGCGGATACACCGTGGTGGCAGGGACGCTTGTTGATGGTGACGGTGAATCGCGCCGAGCTCGGCCTGTTCAACGGCGACGTCGGCGTGGTCTGGCCCGATGCCGACGGCGCCATGAAGGTGTGGTTCCAGGCCGCCGAAGGCGCGTTGCGCGCGATATCGCCGGCCGCGCTGCCGCCGCACGAAGGCGCGTTCGCGCTGACCGTGCACAAGGCGCAGGGTTCCGAGTTCGAACGCGTGGCGCTGGTGACCGGCCCGGATTCCGCGGTGTTGACGCGCGAACTGCTGTACACCGGCGTGACCCGCGCGCGTTCAGCGGTTGCGTTGCATTCGACGCCCGAGGTCCTGCGCGCCGGGATCGCGCGGCGTACGCTGCGCTGGAATGGCTTGACCGACCGCTTGCGCGAAGCGGCGGGCACTTGAGTGGCGCGGCGCGGTCCCAATCTCATGTCCATGCATTCCTTCCATCCCGCCGTCTCCGCCTGGTTCGAATCGGCGTTCGCCGCGCCCACCGAAGCGCAGCGCGAAGCCTGGCCCGCGATCCGCGCGGGCCGCAATTTGCTGATCGCGGCGCCGACCGGTTCGGGCAAGACGCTGGCCGCGTTCCTGGCCGCGATCGACGAACTGGTGCACGAAGGCGTGGCGGGAACGCTCGCCGATGAAACCTCCGTGGTGTACGTGTCGCCGCTGAAGGCGCTGTCCAACGACGTGCGCATCAACCTGGAAGTGCCGATCGAAGGCATCCGCGCGGAACTCGAACGGAGGGCTTCGCCCGACGTCGAAATCCGCACCGCGGTGCGCACCGGCGACACGCCGCAGGCCGAGCGCAACGCGATGCGCAAGCGGCCGCCGCACATCGTGGTGACCACGCCGGAATCGCTGTACATCCTGCTCGGCTCGGAATCCGGGCGGCGGATGCTGCAGACCACGCGCACGGTGATCGTGGACGAGATCCACGCGCTGGTGTCGAGCAAGCGCGGCAGTCATCTCGCGCTGACGCTGGAACGGCTGGATGCGTTGTGCGGACGCAGCTGCACGCGCATCGGGCTTTCGGCGACGCAAAAGCCCATCGAGGAAGTGGCGCGGTTTCTTGTAGGAAGCGGCAACGATGCGAACGAAAACCCTCTCCCCCATCGCGCTGTTTGCGATGGGGGAGAGGGCAGGGTGAGGGGGGAAAATCCCGCCCCGGCTGAAACTTCGTCGCACCACGAAACGCTCACCCCCTCACCCCAGCCCTCTCCCCCTGCGATGGAGCCGCAGGGGGAGAGGGAGTGTCGCATCATCAATGCCGGCCACCAGCGCGCGCGCGATCTCGGGATCGAACTGACCAACGTGCCGCTGCAGGCGGTGATGAGCAACGATGCGTGGGGACTGGTGTACGACCGCCTCGCGCAACTGATCGAGCAGCATCGCACCACGCTGATCTTCGCCAACACCCGCCGCACGGTGGAACGCGCGACGCGGCATCTCGCGGAGCGCCTCGGCAAGGACGCCGTGGCCGCGCACCACGGCAGCCTGTCGAAGGAAAAGCGCCACGACGCCGAGTGGCGCCTGAAGTCGGGACAATTGCGCGCGCTGGTCGCCACCGCCTCGCTGGAACTCGGCATCGACATCGGCGAAGTCGAACTGGTGTGCCAGCTTTCCTCGCCGCGATCGATCGCGGCGTTCCTGCAGCGCGCGGGCCGCGCCGGCCACGCGGTGGACGGGGTCTCCAAGGCGCGGCTGTTCCCGACCTCGCGCGACGACCTGGTCGAGTGCGCGGCGCTGCTGGACGCGGTGCGCCGCGGCGAACTCGACACGCTGCGCATTCCGCCCGCGCCGCTGGACGTGCTGGCGCAGCAGATCGTCGCGGAAGTCGCCTGCGGCGAACGCGACGAAGCGGCGTTGTTCGACCTGTTCCGCGGCGCGTATCCGTACCGCTCGCTCTCGCGCGAGGCTTTCAAGGACGTGCTGCGGATGCTGGCCGAGGGCTACAGCACGCGGCGCGGCACGCGCGCGGCGTACCTGCACCGCGACGCCGTCAACGGCAAGTTGCGCGCCCGTCGCGGCGCACGCATGACGTCGCTCACCTCGGGCGGCGCGATTCCCGACACCGCCGATTACGACGTGGTGCTGGAACCGCAGTCGTTGCGCGTCGGCAGCGTCAACGAGGACTTCGCGGTGGAGTCGCTCGCGGGAGACATTTTCCAGCTCGGCAACCAGTCCTACCGCATCCTGAAAGTGGAACGCGGCCGTGTGCGCGTGGAAGACGCGCAAGGCGCGCCGCCGTCGATTCCGTTCTGGCTGGGCGAAGCGCCGGGGCGCAGCGATGAGCTGTCGATGGCCGTGTCGCGCTTGCGCGCGGAAATCGCCGCGCGCCTAGAAAGCCCTCTCCCCCATCACGCTTTCCGTGATGGGGGAGAGGGTTGGGTGAGGGGGGATGTTTCGCAAGCTGACGGCGACGCTCGGATTCCCGAAACAGCTTGCCCCCTCACCCCAGCCCTCTCCCCCAACGCATGCGTTGGAGGAGAGGGAGCCGAAGCGGCGTTCGCGTGGCTCACCGGCGAAGTCGGCCTCGGCGGCAACGCCGCACGGCAACTCATCGACTACCTCGCCGCCGCGCGCATCGAACTCGGCCTGCTGCCGACACAATCGACACTGGCGATGGAGCGCTTCTTCGACGAATCCGGCGGCATGCAGCTGATCATCCATTCGCCCAACGGCAGCCGGCTGAACCGCGCGTGGGGGCTGGCGCTGCGCAAGCGCTTCTGCCGCAGCTTCAATTTCGAACTGCAGGCGGCCGCTACCGAAGACACGATCGTGTTGTCGCTTTCGACCAGCCACAGTTTTCCGCTGGAGGAAGTCGCGCGCTACCTGCATTCCAATTCCGTGCACGACGTGCTGACGCAGGCGCTGTTGGACGCGCCGATGTTCGCGCTGCGCTTCCGCTGGAACGCCGGCGCCGCGCTGGCACTGCCGCGCTTCGCGGGTGGCGCCAAGGTGCCGCCGCAAATCCAGCGGATGAAATCGGAAGACCTGCTGGCCACCGTGTTTCCGGATCAGGTCGCGTGCCTCGAAAACATCGTGGGCGAGCGCAAGATTCCGGACCATCCCCTGGTCGCGCAGACGCTGCAGGATTGCCTGCACGACGGGATGGACCTGGACGGCCTGACCGCGCTGCTGAAGCGGCTCGAAAGCGGCGAAGCGCACATCGTTGCACGCGACCTGACCGCGCCGTCGCAGTTGGCCGCCGAAGTGCTGGGCGCGCGGCCGTATGCTTATCTCGATGGCGCGCCGCTGGAGGAACGCCGCACCCAGGCCGTCGCGTCGCGCGGTTTCGTCGATGCGCAGAGCGCGGAAGACCTCGGCAAGCTGGATGCCGACGCGATCGCCGCGGTGCGCGAGGAAGCGTGGCCGACGCCGCGCGATGCCGACGAGATGCACGAGGCGTTGCTGGCACTGGGTGCAGTCAACGGCAATGAGTTGGCGCGCAATTCGACATGGCAAGCATTGCTCGATGAACTCGCAGAGGCCAAACGCGCAACAACTTTGACTCCCTCCCCCGCTCGCGGGGGAGGGCTGGGGAAATCTTGCGAGAGCACCCCCCATCCGCCTTCGGCACCACGGAGCTCTTCAGCCATGGATGGTGGCTTTCCCACGAGCGGGGGAAGGAAAGAGCTGTGGATCGCCGCCGAAATGTTGCCGATGTGGCACGCCGTCCACCCGGTTGCAACGTTGCAACCGTCCATCGAAGCGCCGGCGGAATTCGCACAAAAGGGATGGACGCGCGAAGACGCGCTAGTCGAAATCCTGCGTGCGCGTCTCGGTTGCATCGGCCCGGTCCACGCAAGCGACCTCGCGCAAACCTTCGGCGTCGGCGACAGCGACATCGCGATCGCGTTGGCCGCGCTGGAACGCGAAGGCTGCGCGATGCGCGGCCGCTTCACGCCGGGCGCAAGCGAAGAAGAATGGTGCGACCGGCATCTGCTGGCGCGCATCCATCGTCGTACGCTGCAGCGCCTGCGCCGCGAAATCGAGCCGGTCGCGCCGCGCGATTTCGTGCGCTTCCTGATCGACTGGCAGCACGTCTCGCCGGAAACGCAGTTGCGTGGGCCCGACTCGCTGGCCGCGGTGCTGTCGCAACTCGAAGGCTTCGAGGCCGCGGCCGGTGCATGGGAATCGCAACTGTTGCCCGCGCGCGTCGCCGGTTACGACATCGCCTGGCTGGACGCGTTGTGCGGCGCCGGCCGGATCGCGTGGACGCGGCTGCGTGCGTCCGCAGGCGGTGCGCACGCGTCACCGGTGCGCGCATCACCCATCGTGCTGTTGCCGCGCAAGCAGCTGGCGACGTGGAACGCCGTCGGCGCGCAAGCCAGCGCGGAAGCGCCGGCGCTGTCGTCGCGTGCGCAATCCGTGGTCGAGTTCCTCGCGCAGCACGGTGCGTCGTTCTTCGGCGAAATCGCCGAGGGCACGCGTTTGCTGAAGGTGGAACTGGAAGATGCGCTGGGCGAACTGGTGGGCGCCGGCATGGTCGGCGCGGACAGTTTCGCCGGTTTGCGCGCGTTGCTGCGGCCCGCCTCGAAGCGCAAGCATCCGCGCCAGCGCCGGCTGGCGCGGCATCTGTTGAACGGCATCGAGGATGCGGGGCGCTGGAGTTTGGTCCGGCAACCCGATCTTTCCCTTCCCCCGCTTGCGGGGGAAGGTGGCCGCAGGCCGGATGGGGGGCACTCGGCCGAAAATCTCGAACACGTTGGGCGCGTGCTGCTGCGCCGCTGGGGCGTGGTGTTCTGGAAGCTGCTGCAACGCGAAGCGTCGTGGCTGCCGCCGTGGCGCGAATTGCGTCGCGTGTTCCAGCGGCTGGAAGCGCGTGGCGAAATCCGCGGCGGCCGCTTCGTCGAGGGCGTGGTGGGCGAACAATTCGCGCTTCCCGAAGCGGTCGAGGCGCTGCGCCGCGTGCGCAAGCGCGAGCACGATGGCGCATTCATCACCATCAGCGGCGCCGATCCCCTGAATCTCGTCGGCGGCGTGCTGGCGGGCGCGAAGGTGCCTGCGCTTGCCACGTCGCGGCTGGTGTATCGCGATGGCTTGCCCGTGGCGACGTGCATCGCGGGTGAAGTCGCGCTGCTGCAAACGCTGCCGCCCGATGAAGAGCGCGTTGTGCGGGCATGCCTTCGCGCAGCCGCATCATCGGCACCGCGCGCGATCGCGTAAGGGAACGGAAGCACGGCGCGCCGCGTGGTGCAGCGCGCCTCGCAGTGGCCTTACGCTCGTTTATTTCGCCTTGATGATCTGCGACAGGTAATCCGTCGTGCCCTTGATCCGTTCCAGATGCGGGTATTGCAGGCCGCCGTGGTAATCCACCGGCACGGTGCGGTACTTGTCCTGGTACTTCAGCAGCAGCTGGATCGGCGCGTTGCCGCCCTTCGCGGCTTTCACCGCATCCGTCAACACGTCGGTGCTGTAAGCCTGCCCGTTCACAGCCACCAGCGTTTCGCCGGAGCCGATGCCGGCCTTGAATGCCGGCCCGTTCCAGCGCACGTCGCTGATCTCACCGTCCTTGCCGATCGAGAGACCGATGCCGAACGCCGAGCCGACGTCGCCGTGGTAGCGCTTTGAAATCAGCTTCTCGTATTCGTTCGGCTGGTCGGTGTAGACCAGCTTCCAGCCGGTGTCCTCGATGCCGCTGGCGAGCGGCGGATTCGGTTCGTCGAGGTAGCGGTGCAGGAAACCGGCCCAGTCGTATTTCGCGACGGCGTTCAGCGCATTCACGACGTCTTCGAAGGTGTAGGTCCTGGTGACGAAGCTGCCGTCATCGACGCCGAAGAAGTTTTTCGCGAACGTATCCAGTGATTTCTGGCCGTGCGTCAACGCGCGGATCTTCGCATCGGCCGCAAGCCACATCATCTGGCCGGCCGAGTAGTACTCCTCGCTCATCTGCCAGTTGCGGTACGGCAGCGGCGCGCGCTGCGCGATGGTCGGATCGTTGGTGGTGTCTTCCAGCGTGCGCCATTCGAAACCAGGCCGGTTGCGATCGTAGTTGGCCGCCACCATCGCGATCGCCTGGCGGAACTGTTCGGGCGTCCACAAGCCGGAACGCGCGGCGAGTACGAAGCCCCAGTACTGCGTGCCGCCTTCGTACACCCACAGCAGCGAGTCGCCCATCGGCACGTTGAAGTTCGGCGTCCAGAGATCCGCCGGACGGCGGAACTTGCCGTTCCACGAATGCGTGTATTCGTGCGCCAGCAGGTTGCCGACGGTCGGCCAGTTGTCCTTCCACTTGATGAAGAAGTCCGGGCGGGCGCCGTCCTCGCTGGACTGGTGATGCTCCAGTCCCTTGCCGCTCAGGTTGTCCGACAGCGAGAACAGGAAATCGTAGTGATCGTAGTGGTGCGACTCGAACAGCTTGTGCGCCTGGGTGACGACGTTGCGCAGGCCCTGCAGCTGCTCGGGCGTGACTTCGAAATCCTTCGGCGAGTCGGCCACGATGTCCATGTGCACCGGCGCCTTGGCACCCGGCGCCAAGTCGAGGCGCTTGAAATAGCGCCCGGCGTACATCGGCGAATCGACCAGCGTGTTGTAGGTGGTCGGCTTGAAGGTGGTGGTGTCGCCCGATTGCGAAACCTTCTCCAGCGCGGTGCCGAACTGCCAACCCGCGGGCAGCGTCACGCTGGGCGCGAAGGTGATGTCGCGCGTGTAGTGGCCGGCCGGATACAGCGAGACCTTGCTCCATACCAGGTCCAGCATGTCGCCCGTCATTTCGACCGGGCCCTCGTCGTGGTCGCGCGCGGACAGGTACTGGAACTGCACGTCGATGCTGGACACGCCCTGCGGCACGTCGACCTTGAACGCGTACACGTCGTATTTGTCGCGCGTCCACTTGAGCGGCTTGCCGTCCGCGGTGATCACGAGTCCCGCGAGCTTGTCGATGGGGCCGCTGGGCGAATGGTTGCCGGGAATCCATTTCGGATACAGCAGGGTCAGTTCGCCCGCCTGCACGGGAATCGTTTCGTGCACGCGGAAGATGCCTTGATTGGTGTCGCTGGCATCGACGGCGATCCGGATGGTGCCGGCGTACGGCGTGTCCTCGGGCTTCGGGACGTGCGCATCGGCGGCATCGGCGAAGGCGGTGCCGGTGAAGGGCGCGATCAGCAACAGCGCGGCGACTGCGGTGGCGAGTCGCGAGGGACGTGGATGGAACGCGATGGGTTTCGACATGGAAGGGCTCCCGCTCACTTTTTCGCGGCAATGATTTGCGACAGGTAATCCGGCGTGCCGTCGATCCGCACCAGGTGCGGATATTGCAGGCCGCCGTGGTAATCCACCGGCACCTTGGTGTACTCACCTTCGTACTTGATCAGCAATTCGATCGGCTGCTGCGAATCCCTGGCCGCGGTGATCGCCTGCTTCAGCACGCTGGCCTTGTAGGCCTGCCCGTTCACCGCCACCACCGTACCGCCGGAACCGATGCCGGCCTTGAACGCCGGACCGTTCCAGCGCACGTCGTTGATGCTGCCGTCCTTGGTCAGGGTCAGGCCGATCGAGTACGTGAAGTTGAAGATGTGGCGCGCTGATTCCGGATTCGACTCGTATTGTTTTTCGTACGGGCTTTCCTTGTCGGTGTACACGAGCTTCCAGCCTGTTGCTTCGAGCCCCTTGGTGAACGGCGGCTCCAGCTCATCGACGTAGCGATCGAGAAAGCCGGCCCAGTCGTACTTCACCACGCCGTTCAGCGCGTTCACCACGTCGTCGTACGTGTAAGTCCTGGTGACGAAGCTGCCGTTGTCGACGCCGAAGAAAGTCTTGGCGAAGGTGTCCAGCGATTTCTCATCGTGCGTCAGTGCACGAATCTTCGCGTCCACCGCCAGCCACATCATCTGGCCGCCCGAGTAATACTCCTCGCTCATCTGCCAGCTGCGGTACGGCAGGCTCGCGCGCTCGGCAGCGGTCGGATCGTTGGTAGTGTCCTCCAGCGTGCGCCACTCGAAACCGGGGCGGTTGCGGTCGTAGTTGGCCGCGGTCATCGCCAGCGCATCACGGAATTGTTCCGGCGTCCACATGCCCGAACGCGCGGTCAGCACGTAACCCCAGTACTGCGTCTGGCCTTCGTACACCCACAACAGCGAATCGCCCATCGGCACGTTGAAGTTGGGCGTCCACAAATCCGCGGGACGGCGAAACTTGCCGTTCCACGAATGCGTGAATTCGTGCGCCAGCAGGTCACGGTTCGGCGCGTTGTCGTCCCAGTTGGTGAAGTAATCCGGCCCCATGCCGTCCTCGCTGGACTGGTGGTGTTCGAGGCCGTTTGCGCCGAGGTGATCGGACAGCGAGAACAGGAAGTCGTAGTGGTCGTAATGGTGCGAGCCGAACAATTTGTACGCCTGCGTGACCAGGTTGCGATGCACCTGCAACTGCTCGGGCGTGATTTCGAGATCCTTCGGCGCATCGGCGACGATGTCCAGGTTCACCGGCACCTTGGCGCCCGGATCGAGGTCGACGCGCTTGAAATACTTGCCCGCGTAGATCGGCGAATCGACCAGCGTGTTGTAGGTGGTCGGCTTGAACGTCACCGTGCCGCCGGATTGCGAAGCCCGATTCTGATGAGCAACTTCCAGCGCGGTGCCGAACTGCCAGCCGGCCGGGAACGTCACGCTGGGTTCGACCTTGATCTGGCGCGAGTAATACCCGGCGGGATACAGCGAGACTTCGTTCCAGGCGAGGTCCAGCATCTTGCTGGTCATCTCGATGCCCTGCGCAGGCGTGCGGCCCGACAGGTACTGGAAGTTCACCTCGATGTCCGCCACGCCCTGCGGCACGTCGATGTGGAACGCGTACACGTCATACGTATCGCGCTTCCACTTCAGCGGCTTGCCGTTGGCGGTGACCTGCAACCCCGCCAGCATGTCGATCGGACCCGAAGGCGAATGGTTGCCCGGTATCCACTTCGGATACAGCAGCGTCAGTTCACCCGACTGCACCGGAATGGTTTCGTGCACGCGGAAGATGCCCTGGCGCGTGTCGCTGGCATCGACGTGGATCTGCAGCGTGCCGGGATACGGCGTGTCCTCGGGCTTCGCGATGTGCGCGTCGGCCGCGTCGGCCCATGCGCTGCCGGCGCCGAGCGACGCGGCAAGGCCGAAAAGGAATATCGCCGCGAAGCGGGCGAAAACCGACAGGTGCTGCACACGGGACATGCGGGGTGCTCCGGCGACGAGTTGATCCCGTCGAACGTAACACCGCGCGCGCCCGCGCGCATAGGCCGAACGGCATGGATGGTGTTTCGCAACGCGCCGCGAGCGCGGCTTACGCCCCAGCAGCCGTTGCGCGAGCAACGAACGCATGGCGCGTCGGCCGTCGGTGATCAACGCGATATACACGCTGTATCGACGATGCGTTCTTCAGTGCTGCTGTTCAGGAAGCTTTCGTCCAGTTTTCGATTTTCAGCATGGACACGCGCTTGAACTCGCGTTCGTTGTTTGTGACCAGCGTGAAGCCGACCGCCAGCGCATGCGCGGCGATCCAAAGATCATTGCCGCCGATGGGCGTGCCCTTGCGTTCAAGCGCGGCACGCACTTCACCGTACCGTTGCGCCGTGTCCGCCGGCAGCGGCAGCGGAGGAATCGCAGCGGCCAGCGCTTCCAGGTTGCGGCGCACCAGCGCCTTGTGTCGGCTCTTGGCCGCGCCGTACAGCAGTTCGCCCCAGGTCACCACCGACATGGCCGCATCGCCAGCCGGTATTCTGCGCAGACGCTCGATGATGCCCGCCGGGCGCGTGTTCAGCCAGTAAATGCAGATGTTGGTATCGAGCAGATAACCGGCCGCCATCACAGGCGCTCGCGGGCTTGCGCGGGCGCGTCGTGGCGCCCCTCCGCAAAGAAGTCGGGCGGCATCGGTGGTACGGCCGCGAACGCCTCGGCAAGACTTTCGCCGGCATTGCCGCGATGTTCGCGCAACACCACTTCATCGCCGCGGCGGAAAATCTCGACTTCGCTCGACTGGAAGCGGAATGCCTTTGGCAGCCGCAGGGCCTGGCTGTTGCCGGATTGGAAGATACGCGCGATAGTCATGACGGGTTCCCATTACGTATATTGCCGAAGTATATACGCCACGGTCGGGGATGTCAGCCGCCCGTTCAGCTCCTGCGCGCGCCCTGCCCGAACAGGATTTTCTTTTCCTCGTCGCTCATCTCCTGGCCGGCGTTGCGGTTCACCTCGCCTTCGCGCGCATAGGCGCGTTGCGTCGCCGGCCGCGCGGCGATCGCTGCGTGCCAGCGCCGCACTTCGGCGAACGGTTCGAGATCGAGCGGCGCTTTCGAATAGGGATTGATCCACGGATAACACGCCATGTCGGCGATGGTGTAATTGTCGCCGGTGAGGAACGCGCGTCCGCGCAGGCGGCGGTCCAGCACGTCGAGCAGGCGCTCGGCTTCCTTGCGGTAGCGTTCCATCGCGTAGGGAATCTTTTCCGGCGCGTAGACGTGGAAGTGACCGTACTGGCCGGTCATGGGACCCAGGCCGCCCACCTGCCAGAACAGCCATTCGAGACATTCGACTTTGCCGCGCGCATCCTTCGGGATGAACTTGCCGGTCTTGCCCGCGAGGTAGACCAGGATCGCGCCGGATTCGAACACGCTGAGCGGCGCGCCGCCGCCGACGGGATCGTGATCGACGATCGCCGGCATCTTGTTGTTGGGCGAGATCGCGAGGTATTCGGGCTTGAACTGGTCGCCCTTGCCGATATCGACCGGCTTGATGACGTAGGGCAGCCCGGCTTCTTCCAGGAACAACGTGATCTTGTGGCCGTTGGGAGTCGGCCAGTAATGGAGATCGATCATCGGAAAACCTCGCGACAGGGATTGCGGTGATGCGGCGCGCCGGGCGCGCCACGCACGACACCTTTCCAGATGGTGCCGCGCAACTGCTATCGCAAGTCTTGGCTTTCGCGATTCAGTGAACTTTTGCGGATCCCGTAGCCGAAATAGATCACGAAGCCGATCAGCATCCACACGATGAAGCGGATGTAGGTGTCGCGATCGAGGCCACCGATGAGCTGGAAATGCCCGTCGACCCGCCACGGCCAGCCGATGATCAGGAACAACGAGAACAGCACGCCCAGCGGCGCCAGCAGGTACAGGAACGGCGTGCGGAAGCGGCGCTGCAGTCCTGGTTTGCGGATGCGCAGGATCAGCACCGACAGGCAGATCAGGATGAACGCCGACAGCGTGCCGATGTTCACCAGCTTGGCGAGTTCGGTGAGCGGAATGAACCCCGCCGTGACCGCGGTCGCAATGCCCAGGATCATGGTCGGCCGATACGGCGTGTTGTATTTCGGATGGCTTTCTGCGAACCAGCGCGGCAGCAAGCCGTCGCGCGACAGCGCGAACCAGATGCGCGCGGCGCCCAGCATGAACGCGAACACCACGCTGGCGATGCCGCACACGGCGGCCACGTTGATGACGCCGCTGATCCAGTGCAGGCCGCGATCCTGGAACGCCGCGCTCACCGGCGCCGGCACGTTGAGCTGCGCGTACGGCACCATGCCGGTCAGCACCAGTGATACGCCGAAATACATCGCCATCGAGACCAGCAGCGACAACACCACCGCCCACGGCAGGTCGCGTTGCGGATTTTTCGATTCCTCCGCGGCCGTGGTCAGCGTGTCGTAACCGAAGCACGCGAAGAACACGATGCTGGCGGCCGCCATCACGCCGGCCCAGCCGTATTGCGACGAACCATCGGCGTGCTCGACCATTTTCGGGATGAACGGGTGCCACAGCGCCGTGTCGACGTAGAACGCGCCCACGATGATCACGACCGCAACGCCCAACACTTTCAGCGCCACCACCACGGTGTTGAAGCGCGCGCCGATTTCGGTGCGAAAAATCTGCAAGCCCGCGATCAGCAGCGCGACGATCGCGGCCAGCAGGTTGAACACCATGCCGTCGCCTTCGCCGTATGCGCCCTGCAGGAACACCGGCAGATGCCAGCCGGTGATCTGCGCGATCAACGATTGCAGGTAATTGGACGTGCCTGCCGCCACCACCGCGACGATCAATGCGTATTCGATCAGCAAATCCCAGCCGATGACCCACGCGGGCAACTCGCCCAGCACCGCGTAACCGTAGGTGTATGCGCTGCCCGTCACCGGGATCATGCCGGCGAACTCGGCGTAGGACAGCGCCGCGCACGCGCTGCCGATGCCGGCGATGACGAAGCTCAGCACGATCGCGGGGCCGGCATGCAGCGCGGCCTCGTGCGGCGCCAGCACGAACACGCCCACGCCGACGATCGCGCCGATGCCGATGGCAGTGAGCTGCCACACGCCCATCGAGCGGCGAAAATCCTTCGCCGTGCCCGCCTCGGCCTGCAACTGCTCGACCGATTTGTGCCGGATGATTTTCTGGATCAAGCTCATCGCGTTTACCCCGGTGCGCAAGAACCGGCCGAGCATAGCCGGACACGCCTGCGTGTTGGTGTGCCGGGAGTCCTGCCGGCCGCGGTTGGAGCCGATCGCCGGTTGCGCGACAATCGGGGTCGATCCCGCACGCCCCGCCGGCGCATGGCCCGCAAACGCAACCCGTCGAAACGCAAGCAGCCGGCGCGTCCCGTCACGCAGGAAGAACTGCCGTTGCTGGACTTGCGTGCGGCCGACCTGCCGATCGCGCCGCCGCCGGACACCTCGCGCCCCGAAGACGCGTCGCCGCGCTCGACGCGCACCATCGAATTCCTGCTGCGCGCGTCGCCGGTGCGCTGGCGCGACAAGGCGCGCGACCTGCTGGTGCTGGTGCGGATGGATCGCCCGATCGGCGCGTTGTTGTTGTTGTGGCCGACGTGGTGGGCGTTGTGGCTGGCGGCCGACGGTTTCCCGCCGTGGAAGTATTTGATCGTGTTCACCGTGGGCGTGTTCGTGATGCGTGCGGCCGGCTGCGCGATGAACGATTTCGCCGACCGCAAACTCGATCCGCTGGTGCAACGCACCGCGGGGCGGCCACTCGCGGCCGGACGCGTGAAGCCGTGGGAAGCCGTGCTGACCTTCGTGGTGCTGGCGCTGGTCGGCTTCGCGCTGGTGCTGGCGTTCACCAACCAGCTGACGATCTATCTTTCCTTCGCGGGCGCCGCGCTGGCCGCGTTGTATCCGTTCTCCAAGCGCTACACGCAACTGCCGCAAGTGGTGCTGGGCGCCGCGTTCGGTTGGGGCATTCCGATGGCGTTCGCGGCGATCACGAATGGATTGCCGCCGGTGTGCTGGCTGCTGTTCCTCGGCAACGTGCTGTTCTCGACCATCTACGACACCGAATACGCGATGGTCGATCGCGACGACGACCTGCGCGCCGGCGCGAAGTCCACCGCGATCCTGTTCGGCGATGCCGACCTGCCGATCCTCGGCATCTTGATGGTCACATTGTTGTTCACGCTGCTGCTGGTCGCGCAGCGCGCGCAACTCGAATGGCCGTTCCTGATTGGTCTGGCCGTGGCGTTGCTGCTGTTTGCGTGGCAGCTGTGGAACATGCGCTGGCGCCAGCGCGACGCCTGCTTTGCCGCGTTCCGCAACAACAACTGGGTAGGCGGCGTGGTCTGGCTTGGGATGGTGGTCGCGCTGACGATGAAGTGATTCATCTGCGCGCGGGCGCACGCGCGAGCGCCCACACATCCACGCGTTTGACGCCCGCGCGTTTCAGCACACGCGCGCATTCGGCCAGCGTTGCGCCGGTGGTGAACACATCGTCCAGCACGGCGACATGTTGCGGGACTGAATCGTTGAAGCACGCCTCGAATGCGCCGCGCACGTTGCGGCGGCGCTGGATCGCGGTCAATTCGGTTTGTGCGTTGGTTGCGCGTCTGCGCTGCAACGCATCGCGCAGCAACGGAATGCCGAAGTGTTTCGCCAGCGGTTTCGCCAGTTCCAGCGCCTGGTTGTAGCCGCGCCGGCGCAAGCGCGACCGGTGCAGCGGCACCGGCGCGATCGCGTCTGGCAAATCGAACGGTGCTGATGATGCGCTCCAGAGCCACGACAACGTGCGCCCGGCCGCGAGATCGCCACCGAACTTGAAGCGCGCTTCCAGTTGCGCCAATGGCCATTCGTAACGGAACGGCGCCCACGCCGCGTCCCACGGTGGCGCACGTTTGATGCAACGCCCGCATAGCGGCGCGGCCGTTTCCAGCGCCAAGGCACAACGCGCGCAGCAGATGTCGTTGCGCGGCATGTCGGCTTCGCACGCCGTACAAAGACTCAAAGTGCCTTGCCCACGCGCGCCGCACAACAGGCAATGCGAAGGCAGCAATGCATCCAGTGCATTGTCAACCAGATTGGTGGCTTTCAAGTTGACAGGTATCTCCCCGGCCCGTGAAACTTTGCCTTCACTGTAACGCGGAGCCCGCAATGGACGGAATGCATCCCGACGCGCCGGTCAGGCACGACTGGACCTTGCCGGAAATCGAAGCGCTGTTCGATCTGCCGTTCATGGACTTGCTGGCGCGCGCGCACGCGGTGCACGCGGCCCATCACGATCCGAACGCGGTGCAAGTCTCCACGCTGCTGTCGATCAAGACCGGTGGTTGCCCCGAGGACTGCGCGTATTGCCCGCAGGCACAGCGCTACCACACGGGTGTCGAAGCGCAGAAACTGATGGACGTGGAAGACGTGCTGGAGCGTGCGCGCGCGGCCAGGGCGGCCGGCGCATCGCGCTTCTGCATGGGTGCCGCGTGGCGCGGCCCCAAGGATCGCGACATCCCGAAAGTCGCCGCGATGATCCGCGAGGTAAAGGCGCTCGGGCTGGAAACCTGCGCGACGCTGGGCCTGCTGGGCGAAGGCCACGCGCAGCAACTGAAAGACGCCGGGCTCGATTACTACAACCACAACATCGATACGTCGCCCGACTTTTACGGCGAGATCATCCACACCCGCGAGTTCGAAGATCGTCTCGACACGCTGCAGGACATCCGCGCGGCGGGCCTGAAAACCTGCTGCGGCGGCATCGTCGGCATGGGCGAAACGCGCACGCAGCGCGCCGGATTGCTGCAGGCGCTGGCAAACCTGCCCGAGCATCCGCAGTCGGTGCCGATCAACCGGTTGGTGCGCGTCGCCGGCACGCCGCTGGAACATGCGGCCGACATGGATCCGTTCGAGTTCGTGCGCACGATCGCGGTCGCGCGGATCGTGATGCCGAAATCCGTGGTGCGCTTGTCTGCCGGCCGCCAGCAGATGAGCGACGAATTGCAGGCGCTGTGTTTCTTCGCGGGCGCGGGTTCGATCTTCATGGGCGAGAAGTTGTTGACGACCGGCAACCCCGACGTCGAACACGATCGTGCGCTGTTCCGCCGGCTGGATCTGCATTCCATGCAGATCGATGTTGAGGCACACGAACCCGGCACCGTGCACGCGGACATCCTTGACTATCGCGTGTCGGACGCGTGACATGTACGCGACAGCGCGCTTTCCCCCTTCGGAACGAAGGGCGGAGCGAAGCGAACGCGCGCGCAGCGCGGCCAAAGGGGATGGCTTTTCGCAAGCCGGCATCTCCCCGGCGTTGACACGCCGACCCCCTTCCTCTGGAAGGGGGTGAGTGCGTGCGCACGGACCTGCTGCAATCGCTGGCCGCGCGCGTGGCGGAACGCGAACGCGCGGGATTGTTGCGCCGCGCGCGCGCACTCAACCACACACGCGGCGTGCACGTCACGATCGATGGCCGCGAGTTGCTGAATTTCTGCAGCAACGATTACCTCGGCCTGGCGCAGGACGCCCGCATCATCAAGGCTCTGCAAAACGCCGCGAACGAAGCGGGCGTCGGCAGCACCGCCGCGCATCTGGTCTGCGGTCACCACCGCGAACACGCACGGCTCGAAGAAGCGCTTTGCGAGTGGACGGGCCGCGACGCGGCGCTGCTGTTCTCGTCCGGCTGGCTGGCCAACCTCGGCGTGATGCAGGCGTTGCTGGATCGCGAAAGCGTGTGCGTGCAGGACAAGTTGAACCACGCCAGCCTGCTGGATGCGGCGCAACTCGCGGGCGCGACCTTGAAACGCTATCCCCACAACGATATCGAAGCCGCGGCACGACAACTCGCGAGCATCCCCGATAAACCCGCGCTGCTCGCGACCGACGGCGTGTTCAGCATGGATGGCGACGTGGCGCCGCTGCGCGAACTCGCATCGCTGTGCCAACGCGAAGGCGCTACGCTGATGATCGACGACGCGCACGGACTCGGCATTCTGGGTACGCATGGCGCGGGCAGCCTCGACGAAGCCGGGCTGTCGCAGGAAGACGCGCCGATCCTGATGGCGACCCTGGGCAAGGCGCTGGGTTGCGCAGGCGCATTCGTGGCCGGCAGCCGTGCCCTGATCGAAGGGCTGACGCAATTCGCGCGCACCTTCGTCTACACCACCGCGATGCCGCCCGCGTTGGCCGCGGCGGCACGCGAAGCGGTACGGGTCGCGCGCGAAGAAGCGTGGCGGCGCGAGAAATTGCGTGCGCTGATCGCACGCTTTCGCCAAGGCGCGATGCAACTCGGCTTGCCGCTGATGGACTCCGCCACCGCGATCCAGCCCGTCGTGCTGGGCGATGCGGAGCGCACGGTCAACGCTTCGCGTGCGCTGGAACAAAGCGGGCTGCTCGTCACCGCAATCCGCCCGCCCACGGTGCCGGCCGGCACGGCCCGGCTGCGGATCACGTTGTCGGCGGCGCATGCGGAAGCCGACGTGGACAGATTGCTCGATGCGCTGGCGCAACTGCCAAGCCACGCGATCACCTAAAATTACCGGTTCATGTCCGAACTCTTCATCCACAGCGAAGGCCGCGGCGACACGCACCTCGTGCTGCTGCACGGCTGGGCCATGCACGGCGGCGTATTCGCGCCGCTGGTCGAAGCGCTGCGTGACCGCTGCACGCTGCACATCGTCGACCTGCCGGGACACGGCCGTTCGCGTGATTGCGGCGTGTCGTTGCAACCCGCAGCGTGTGTGCAAGCGATCGCCGCGCGCGTGCCGGCCGCGATCTGGCTCGGCTGGTCGCTGGGCGGTTTGTATGCGCTGCAGGCCACGCTGGATTTTCCGCAGCATGTGCAGGGATTGGCGATGCTGTGCGCGTCGCCGCGTTTCGTGCGCGGTGAAGGTTGGACGCATGCGGTATCGCCGGAAATCCTGCAGGACTTCGGGCGCGATCTCGCGACCGATTACGAAGGCACGCTGGAACGCTTCCTCGCGCTGGAGGCACTGGGCAGCGATTGCGCGCAGGCCGACTTGCGCAAGTTGCGCGCGGACGCCTTCAACGAGTTCCGCCCGCAGGTGCGCGCGCTCACCGAAGGGCTGGACGTGCTGGAACATACCGACCTGCGCGCACGGCTGCCGGAACTCACGCAAGCCAGCGCGTGGATCGCCGGCCGCCGCGATCGTCTGATCCCGTGGCAGTCGATGCAATGGAGCGCCGCGCAATGCGGCGGCGCGTTCACCTGCATCGCCGGCGGTGGCCACGCGCCTTTCATTGGCCATACCGGCGAAGTCGTCGCCGCGCTGGTGCCCCTTTTCGCGACGAGCCCGGCATGACGGAACAACGGCTCGATACGCGGCAGGTGCGGCGTGCCTTCGCGCGCGCCGCATCGACCTACGAGCTGCACGACGCGCTGCAGCGCGAAGTAGAGTCTCGCCTGTTCGAAAGCCTCGACTACTACGAAGGTGCACCGCAGCGCGTGCTCGACATCGGTTGCGGCACGGGCCGCGGCACCGCCTTGTTGAAAAAACGCTGGCGCGACGCCGAAGTGATCGCGCTGGACGTGTCGCTGCCGATGCTGCGCGAAGCGCGCCGGCACCGCGGTTGGTGGAAGCCGTATCAGCGCGTGTGCGCGGACGGGCAGGCACTGCCGTTTCCCGACCGCAGCATGGACGTGGTGTATTCAAGCCTGTGCCTGCAATGGTGCGAGACGCCGCGCCCGTTGCTGAAGGAATGCGCGCGGGTGTTGAAGCCCGGCGGCTTCATGGTGGCGTCCAGCGTCGGCCCCGACACGTTGATCGAGCTTCGCGCGGCGTGGGCCGCCGCAGACGCGACGCAGGCGCATGTCGGCCGTTTTCTCGACCTGCGCGACGTCGGCGACGCGGCGCTGGCAGCTGGCCTCAAGGATCCGGTGCTGGACACCGACCGCATCATGTTGGACTACGCCGACGTGCGCGGCCTGTTGGCGGATCTGAAAGGCCTCGGCGCCACCAACGCCGATCGCGAACGTCCGCACGCGCTCACCGGCAAGGCGCGTTTCCAGAAGATGTTGGACGCGTACGAAACCCGCCGCCGCAACGGGCGCATTCCGGCAACGTGGGAAATCATCACGCTGCACGCGTGGGGCGCGCCCGAAGGTTTCCTGCCGCGCCACGGCGGACGCGAAACGCCGTTCGAAGTGATCAAGTGGGCGGAACGTCCGCCGCGCGCTTGACTAGCCTTATCTCAAAGTCCCCGTTCGCCCTGAGCGTAGCGCCGAAGGCGCGAAGTCGAAGGGCCAGGAAATCGCTGTGAAATATGTGTTTCGACTTCGCGGAGCTTCGCTCCGCTACGCTCAACACGAACGGTTCCAATATTGAAATAGGTTCTAGCTCAGTTTTTCGATCAGCTTCGCCGCATCGAATGGCGCGCGTACCTTGGCATCGTTGTCGAAGTAGCAGTACACGTCGCGCGACTTGCGGCGTGGCGGTGCAGGCGCACCCTGCACGCGCGCGGCATCGCGCGGTTGCGAGCCGGTACTCCACGCGCGAATGCGCGCGGCCCAGCGCTCCAGCGCCTGATCGGTGTAGCCACTGGTGTACAACTGCACGTCGCCGTGCAGGCGCAGGTACATGAAGCTCGCGGTGACTTCCTCGACGTACGGCCACTTGCCGGCGGTGTCCGCCACCACCAGCGCGATGTCGTGCTCACGCAGCAGCGCGATGAACGATGCTTCGAGAAATTCCGGATTGCGAATTTCGATGGCGTGGCGCAGCCGGCGATTGCGGTCGATCGCCAGCCGCGCGCGGCCTTTCATCCGGAAGTCGCGCCGGCGCGCCAGCTTCAGCGCGGCTTCGGTATCGCGCGGCAGGCGCTCGAAGAAGCGCGCGAACAGGTCGTGGTCGTACTTGAAGCGGGCGGGGAACTGCCACAGCACCGGCCCGAATTTGTCGCGCAGTTCGAACGCGCCGGACGCGAAGAAATTCGCCAGCGGCGCGTCGATGTCGCGCAGCCGCTTGACGTGCGTGATGAAGCGCGGCGCCTTCACCGCGAACACGAAGCCACGCGGCGTCGCTTCGCGCCAGCTTGCATAACTTTCCGGCCGCTGCAGCGAATAGAACGAGCCGTTCAATTCGATGCTTGGAAAATGCCGCGACGCGTACGCGAGTTCGTCGCGCTGCACCAGGTCCTTCGGATAAAACACGCCGCGCCAGGGCGGGTAGCGCCAGCCCGAGATGCCGATGCGAATCCTTGCCATCCGCCCATTGAACGGGCGCACGCGTGATCGGCGGATGAAGCGCGAGGCTCAGTGCGTCGGCCCCACCACCAGGATCGTGAAGCTGCCCGGCTTCACCGTCGGGCGCGGATGCGGATCGGCCGCGGTCGGCGCGGGCCGCGGTCCCAATTCCGCGGCGGAGAGATAGATGCGCCCGGTCGCGTCGTCCAGCGCCATCGTGCGCGCGCTCTTCTGGGTCGGCACGTTCGCGAGCACTTCGTAACGATCCGGCGCGGCCTCGCGCACCACGGTCAAGGTGCCGCTGTGGCCGTTGGAACTGAACACCAGTCCGCGTTGCGCGTCGTACCGCGCGGCGTCCGGGCCTTCACCGATCGGCACGCTCGCGACCTGCCTGCCGTCGGTCGCGTCGGTCACCGCCATGACCTTGTTCTGGCATACCGAGAACAGGCGGTGGTGCGCGACGTCGATCGCGAGCCCCGACGGGCTGTCGCAATCCTTCAGCGGCCAGGTCGCGGTGACTTTCATCGCCACGGGATCGATCTCGACCAGTGCGTTTTTACTTTCGATGTTGTCGAACACGTGCCCGTGTCCGTCGCTGACCGGGAACTCGGGTCCTCCCGGCAACGCGACGTGGCCCAGCAGCTTGCCGCTCTTCGCGTCGATCACGCTGGCGTCGTTGCTGTCGCCATTGAACGTGAATACGCGATGCGAATACGGGTCGTACACGATGCCGTCCGGATCCTTCGCGTCCACCGCGACGGTCTTTTCCACTTTCAACGTGGCGGGATCGAACACGGTTACGGTATCTGCATGCCCGTTGCTGATGAAACCCTTGTGCAAATCGTCGGCGAGCGCGATGCCGTGCACTCCGGACAAGCCATCGATCTCGCCGACGCGCTTGCCGTCGCGCGCATCCAGCACGATCACGCGGTCCGAGCGGCTTATATAGAGATGCTGCGAGGCCTGATCGAGCGCAAGGTAATCCCAGCCGCCTTCGCCGCCCAGCGGATAACGTTGCTGGATCTTCCAGCCGCCGGTCGCGGCGAAAGCGCAAACGGGCATCAACATCGCGAACACGGCCAGTGCGGAGCGTTGCATGGATGACTCCCGTCTCGTCAGGACCAGCCGCGCACTATCCTTGGCGTTCCTTAGCGGACGCTTCGCGCCATGTCCCACACCCATGCCCCCGAACGCGCCGCATGGATCGGCTTGCTGGTCCTCACCATCGTGTGGAGCCTCAACTGGACGGTGATGAAGGTCGCGACGCATTACAGCGGACCGTTCACCTTCTCGGCGCAGCGTTACGTGATCGGCACGGTCGTGCTGTTCGCGCTGCTGGCCTTGCGCCGCGATCCGCTGCAACCGACGCCGTGGCTGCCGACGATCGCGATCGGCTTGTGCCAGACCTGCGCGTTCCAGGCGCTGGCGCAGTGGGCGCTGGTGTCGGGCGGCGCGGGCAAGACCGCGTTGCTCGCCTACACGATGCCGTTCTGGGTGGTGCCGCTGGCGTGGTGGTGGTTGCACGAAAAACCGGGCCCGACGCGTTGGCTGTGCATCGTGGTGGCGGCTGCGGGTTTCGCGTGCGTGGTCGAACCCTGGCGGCCGCTGGGTGCGCCGCACGGCATCGCGCTGGCGCTGCTTGCAGGCTTGGCGTGGGCGGTCGCGACGGTGTTGTCGAAGCGCCTGTTCCAGCGGCATCCGGATGTCACGCCGCTGCGCCTGACCGCGTGGCAGATGCTGATTGGCACCCTCGGCCTGGTCATCGTCGCGCTCGTCGCTCCGCAGCGGCCGCTGGAATGGACCGGCACCTACGTCGCCGCCTTGTTGTACAACGGCCTGCTGTCGTCGGGCGTGTGCTGGGTCTTGTGGGCGCTGGTGGTGCAGCGCCTGTCGGCCAACGTGGCGGGGTTGACCAGCCTGGCGGTGCCGGTCGCCGGGGTGCTGTTCGCGTGGGGCCTGTTGCACGAGCAGCCATCCAACCCTGAATGGATCGGGATCGCGCTGATCGGAGTGGCCCTGCTTGCTTTGCAATTCAGGCGCCGCGTGCCAGCATAACCCGCTTTCAACCGTGCCCGGCACGCATCCCAGAAGGAATCCGCATGGCCACCGCTACGCTGCCCCGCCCCGAAGCCATCCGCCTCGCCGTGATCGGGTTGGGCTACGTCGGCCTGCCGCTGGCGGTCGGTTTCGGACGCAAACTGCCGACGCTGGGTTTCGACGTCAACAAGGCGCGCATCAGTGAACTGCAGCAGCACCGCGACCATACGCTGGAGGTTTCGCCCGGCGAGCTGCAAACCGCGACGCAACTCGGTTTCAGCCACGACGCGGAAGACCTCCGCGGCTGCAACGTCTTCATCGTGACCGTGCCGACGCCCATCGATCGCGCCAAGCGCCCGGACTTGGCGCCGCTGGAATCCGCGAGCCGCACGGTTGGGCAGGCGATCGGCCGCGGCGGCATCGTGGTGTTCGAATCCACGGTCTATCCCGGTGCGACCGAGGAAGTCTGCGTGCCGATCATCGAGCGCGAGTCCGGCCTGAAATTCAACGTGGATTTCTTCGCCGGCTACAGCCCGGAGCGCATCAACCCCGGCGACAAGCAGCACCGCCTCGACACCATCAAGAAGGTGACGTCGGGTTCCACGCCCGAAGCCGCCGACTTCGTGGACGCGCTATATCGCCAAGTCGTCAGCGTGGGCACGCACAAGGCGCCCAGCATCAAGGTGGCCGAGGCCGCCAAGGTCATCGAGAACACCCAGCGCGACCTCAACATCGCGTTGATCAACGAGCTGGCGCTGATCTTCCACCGCATGAACATCGACACCATGGACGTGCTGGAAGCGGCCGGCACCAAGTGGAACTTCCTGCCGTTCCGGCCGGGCCTGGTCGGCGGGCACTGCATCGGGGTCGATCCGTACTACCTGACGCACAAGGCGCAGGAAATCGGCTACCACCCGGAGGTCATTCTTTCCGGGCGCCGCATCAACGACGGCATGGGCCGCCACGTGGCCGATCGCGTGGTGCGGCTGATGCTGGAGAAGCGCATCAACGTCGCCGGCGCGAAGGTGCTGGTGCTGGGGCTGACGTTCAAGGAAAACTGTCCCGACCTCCGCAACACTCGCGTCACCGACATCATCGACGAGCTGCGCGACTGCCACGCCGATATCGACGTGTACGATCCGTGGGTCGACGCGGACGCGGCCAGGCACGAATATGGCCTGAACCTCTCGCCCGACCTGCGTCCCGGCACCTACGACGCGATCGTCCTGGCGGTCGCGCACCACCAGTTCACCGACATGGGCGCGGCGGCGCTGCGCGCGCTGGGCAAACCTGACTGCGTGTTGTTCGACGTGAAGAACGTGTTGCCGCGCGAGGCCGTGGACGACCGCCTGTAAGGAGACAGCATGCGCATCCTCGTCACCGGCGCCGCCGGTTTCATCGGATCAGCCCTGAGCCTGCGCCTGCTGGCGCGCGGCGATGACGTACTGGGCGTCGACAATCTCAACGACTACTACGACGTCACGCTGAAACAGGCGCGGCTGGACCGGCTGACGCCGCATCCGACCTTCAGGTTCGCCAAGCTCAGCATCGAGGACCGGCCGGCGCTGGAAAAAGCCTTCCACGATTTCCGGCCGCAGCGCGTGGTGAACCTGGCCGCGCAGGCCGGCGTGCGCTACTCCATCGAAAACCCGTACGCCTACGTCGAATCGAACCTGGTCGGCTTCATCAACATCCTGGAAGCCTGCCGGCACGGCAAGGTCGAGCACCTGGTGTACGCGTCGTCCAGCTCGGTCTATGGCGCCAACCGCAAGCTGCCGTTTTCGGTGCAGGACCCGGTCGACCATCCGGTCAGCCTGTACGCGGCCACCAAGAAGGCCAACGAATTGATGGCGCACACCTACAGCCATCTCTACAACCTGCCGACCACCGGCCTGCGCTTCTTCACGGTCTACGGTCCGTGGGGCCGGCCGGACATGGCGCTGTTCCTGTTCACCCGGAAAATCCTCGCGGGCGAGCCGATCGACGTGTTCAACCATGGCCACCATACCCGCGATTTCACCTACATCGACGACATCGTGGAAGGCGTGGTCCGCACCCTCGATCGCGTGCCCGGCCCCGATCCAGCCTACGACCCGCTGCACCCGAACTCGGCGACGTCGGCGGCGCCCTACCGCGTGTACAACATCGGCAACAGCCATCCCGTCCAGCTTTCGCATTACATCGAGATGCTGGAAGCCTGCCTCGGCCGCAAGGCCGAGAAGAACCTGTTGCCGCTGCAACCCGGCGACGTTCCCGATACCAGCGCCGAGGTCACGGAACTGATGGCCGACACCGGCTATCGTCCCGACACGCCGGTGGAGGAAGGCGTGCGGCGTTTCGTCGACTGGTACCGGCGCTACTACGGGGTTTGAGGCGAGTTTTTAGCCCGTTGTGGCATGCAACTTGCTTGATGCTTTGAATGGAAAACCGTGATACGTTTCACGTTTTCCAGTGCGCCATCCTGACCACTTTTTAGGGGCTCAAGCAATGAAAACCCTTGTCCGCCTTTGCAGTCTGGCGTGCCTGCTGCTATTGGCCGCCTGCACCACCATGCCGGCTTCGAACGAGGCCCCGCCGGTCACGGCCCACCCCGAGGCGGTCACCGATTACCACATCGGCGTGGACGACCAATTGCAGGTCACGGTCTGGCAGAACCCCGAGTTGAGCGTCAGCGTGCCGGTTCGCCCGGACGGCAAGATCACCGTGCCCCTGATCGGTGACGTGGAAGCCGGCGGCCAGACTCCCACCCAGGTTTCCAACGAAATCCAGGACAAGCTGAAGGCCTACGTGCGCGATCCGCAGGTGGCGGTGATCGTCACCCAGCTGCGCAGCCATGAATACCTGACCCGCGTCAGCGTGACCGGTGCGGTCCAGCATCCGGTCTCGGCGCCGTATCACCAAGGCATGACCGTGCTCGACGCGATCCTCGCCGCGGGCGGCGTGAACGTCTACGCCGCGGCCGACGACACGGTGCTGTACCGCAAGGTCGGCGACGGCACCAAGGCCTACCGGGTGCGGCTGGACAAGATCCTGCAATCGGGCGACCTGGCGACCAATTACCCGCTGCAACCGGGTGACGTGATCACGGTCCCGACCCGCAGCTTCTGACGGATCCGGGGACGAGGCCATGAGCAACGAACTGATCGCGGCGGCGCCCCCGCCGCTCCCCGCGAGCGTCCCGTTCAACGTCGCGACGCTGACCGAAACGATCGTCAAGGAAGCGCGTCGCCGCCGAGTGATGCTGGCCATCATCTTTGCGGTCATCGCCCTGCTCGCGCTGGTGATCGGCGCGTTCTGGCCCAAGAAATTCGTGGCCGAAACCACGATCCTGGTGCAGCAGAACAACGTCATCAAGCCGCTGACCGAAGGCATCGCGGCCACCACCGAGGCGGCCAGCCGCGCCGACATCGCGCGCGAAATCATTTTCAGCCAAGATTCGCTGGACCAGTTGCTGAGCGACGGCGGCTGGAATCCGGCCACGCTGTCGCCCATCGAGCGCGACAAGCTGGTCGACCGCATCAAGGGCCATACCGACATCACCAGCTCGAAGAGCGACCTGCTGCTCAACATCAGCTACAACGATTCCGACCCGGAGCGCGCCTACAAACTCACCAAGGACATGGCGCAGCTGTTCATCGCCAAGAGCCTCGCCTCGAAGGAAGCCGAGAGCGCCAGCGCCTACGACTTCATGAACAGCCAGGTCGAGGAGTACCACAGGAAACTGGTCGCGGCGTCGGACGCGCTGCAGGACTACATCGCGAAGCACCCGGATGCTTCGCCCGGCAGCATCGCCGACACCAACGCGCGCATTTCCGCCTTGCGCAACCAGATCGAAAACGCCAAGGTCCAGGCCGCGCAGTTCGGGTCACAAGCCGCCGCGATGGGCGGTTCACTGAGCGGGCAATCGCAGATCTCGACCGTGCAGACCCGCGAAGACGTGTACCGCGCGCAGATCGCGCAATTGCAATCGCACCTCAGCCAGCTGCTGCTGACCTACACCGACAACTACCCGGACGTCGTGCGCACGCGCCACCAGATCGAGGACCTGCAGCAACAACTGGCTGCCGCGCAGACACAGAAAAAGACCGCTGCGTCCATCGGCACCGCAATCGACAATCAGGTCACCTTCAACCCGGTGTACTCGAACCTGCAGACCCAGCTCGCGCAGATCCGCGGCCAACTCGCCGCCGCGCACGCAACCGAGGCGGCAAGCCAGCAACAACTTGCAATCGAACTGGCGCGCAGCCAGAAGATCGCGGAGTCGTCCAACGAGTTGACCAAGCTCACCAACAACTTCAATGCGGTCAGCACGACCTACCAGGATTTGTTGAAGCGCCGCGAGCAGGCGCGCATCTCGATGGATCTCGACAAGGAAAAGCGCGGGCTCACGTTCAAGATCCAGGACCCGGCGCGCGTGCCGCTGATGCCGGTGGGCCTGCGGCTGATGCACTTCGCGGCCGCGGGCATAGCCTTGGGCGTGTGCGTGCCGCTGGGGCTGTTGTTCCTGATCGCACGCTTCGATCCGCGCGCGCGTTCCGCCGATGCGCTCGGCCGGGCGACCGGCCTGCCCGTTTTCGCCAGCGTGCCGTACTATCGCGGCCCGCACGATGATGCGCTGGACCGCAAGCGCAACCTGCAATGGATCGGCATCGTGATCCTGGTGCTGGTCGCCTACGTCGCGCTTTACCTCATCCGCGTGGCGAGGCACGTATGAACAAGGTTGAACCGGAAGCCGCCATGCACGAGGACGCTGCACCGACGCCGATCGATCCGCTGCAGCGCCGCGCGATGGGCACGCGCTCGATCGCATTGATGAGCGACACGCAGTCGCTGGCGCCGGCGCAACTCGAGGCCAGGCGCCTGATCCATCGCGAGTACGCCGAATCGGGCATGACCGACGCGTTCCGCGAAATCCGCACGCGCCTGCTGGAACTCAGCGACGGCCAGAACTTCACCACGCTGGTGGTGCCGATGAGCGCGGGCTCGGGCGGCAGCTTCGTCGCGCGCAACCTGGCGCTGTCGTTCGCCTTCGATCCCGCCAAGACCTCGCTGCTGATCGATTGCGACCTGCGGCACCCGTGCCAGGACAAAGCCTTCGGCATCGACGCGGGCCGCCACGGACTGATCGACTATCTCGAAGATCCGTCGCTGGGCATCGAACCGATCCTGCACCACACCGGCGTGCCGCGCCTGCGCGTGATCCCGGCGGGTCAACCGGCCGAAATCCAGGAGGAATACCTGTCCTCGTTCCGCATGCGCGCGGTCATCGACTCGCTGCGTTGCCGCTATCCCGACCGCTACCTGTTCCTCGACGGACCGCCGATCAAGGGCGCACCGGATGCGCGCATCCTGTCCGACCTCGCCGACTTCATCGTGGTGGTGGTGGGTTACGGACGCGACAGCGCCGCCGCGGTGAACCAGGCCGTCGCAGGTTTCGACCCGGCCAAGCTGGCCGGGCTGGTGTTCAACGAATTGCCATAGGCCGCGTGCCGGAGGGGAACCATGCGGGGAACCAGTTCACTCGCCGCCGCCATCGTGCTGGCGCTCGCCGGCACGCCGGCAGCCTTTGCGCAGGTCCAACCAACCCAGCCGTCACCCCAGACCGAGCCGGTGGACCCTTTCGCACCACCCGCGCAGTCGCCGCCGCTTTTCGATTATGCAATCGGGTTCGGCGTGGGGCGCACCGACAACCTGACACGCAGTGCCACCGACACCGTCAGCCAGAACATCCTTGAACCATCCTTCAACTTCACCTTCAACCAGCAGGGCTCGACGCTCCAGACACAAGTTGTCGGGCTGCTGCAATACACCGACTATCTGGGCGGTTATCTGGGCAACGAATTCCGTGGTCAGCTGACGGGGCAAATGAACTGGGTGATCTCGCCGCAGCGGCTCAATTTCGTGCTGCAGGACTACAGCAGCGTGGAACCGGTGAATACGCGTTATGGCAACGCACCGTCCAACCAGCAGCAGGTCAATGTTTTCGCTACCGGCCCGACGCTGGCGTTCAAGCTGGGTGGCGACAGCGGATGGCAGGGTCAGGCTGATTTGCGTTACATCAACACGACTGCCTCCAAGACTAAGGATTTCAACTCCGAACGTGGCATGGGAGCCTTGCGCCTGGTTCGCGATCTCAGTCTCACCAATCATCTGTCGTTGAACCTGGAAGGCATCGACGTCCGCTTCAATGATGCAAATCCGCTTGCCGCAGCGACGCGCTATGACCAATACAACGCCTATGCGCGCTACCAAAGCAATCTCGCGCGTACGGATCTGGATTTTGCCCTCGGGGGAAGCCGAGTCGACTTCTCGCAGAACCAGCCTGGCCATTCCGGGCTGCTGGCGCGCGCATCGATCTCCTGGCGCGCTGACGCACGCAACACACTACAGGCCAGCGGCGTCGACCAGCTTGCCGATGCCACCGCTAACCTCGTCCAACCGCCGGACCTCGGCAGCGCCCAATTGACCAGCCCCACGGTATTGGTCGGGCGGACTGTCATCTCGCCGGCCGTCTTTCGTGAGCGCAACATCAGTGTCGGGTACGGCTACCGCGGCGACCGCTTCAATTTCACGCTTTCGCCTTATTACGGACAGTTGCGGCAGTTGAACGGGGGTGATCTGTCGCAAAACGGCTACGGTGTAGTTGCCGGCATGAGCTATTTGCTGACGCCGCTCACGACCTTGGGCGTCACCGTTGGCGATCAAACCACGGAATACATCTCGGACAACAGCCGCGACCGCGATCACACAGCGACAATCAATTTGTCGAAGGAACTCACGCCGCACTGGAGCTGGAGCGTGGCGTTCCGCCATGACCAGCGCCATTCCACCCGTCCCGGATTCGGATACACCGAGAACGAGGTGTTCGCGTTCCTGTATTACCGCCGCTGATGCGATCGTGGACATGCGCGAGCCTATTTCGTCGCAGCCCGTGCGGTTGCTCTTCCTCACCGACAGCCCGATAACGGTTTCCGGCGGCAGCGAGCGGTTCCTTCGCAACCTGGTGAATGGGCTTCCGCAAGCACGGTTTGCAATAACCGTGATCCAGTTGTGCGAGGAGCCGCCGCCGTCTGCGCGGGTGCACGAGACCTCGGTCGCGGTGGGCGTCAATCTCGAGTACCTGCCATGCGGGGCGGTGTACGGCCGATCGGGCATGCGCGCGTACAACGTGCTGCGCCGCCGGGTCCTCGAAAACGGCTTCCACGTCATCCAGTCGCAACACGAGAACGCCGACTTTCTCAATGCGCTGCTGCCGCGCGGTCCGCTCAATGCGATCCGGATATCCAATCGCCGCGACACCGGCTTTCTCAAGGGCGCCAGATTGCGCTTCGCTTCGCGATTGCTGAACCATCGCTACGACCGGATCCTCGCGCCTTCCCCGGCCGTTCTCGATGCCGTCGCCTCGCTGGAACACGCGCCACGCCGCCGCATGCTGTGCATCCCGAACGGCGTCGATGCGGCGCGTTTCAAACCCGACCCGAGCGCCCATCAGCGCCTTTGCACGCAGTTCGGCTTCGGCTCCGACGCCCTGCTGATCGGCTGCGTCGCCGACTTGTTCGCGGTCAAGCGGCATGTCGACCTGATAGATGCTTACGCGCGGATTCGCGACACATGCCCGCAGGCGCACTTGCTGCTGGTTGGCGAGGGCCCGCTGCGAAGCGACATCGAGGCGCAGGCCCGCGCACGACAAGTCGAAGACGGCGTGCACATGCTCGGGTCGCGCAAGGACGTGGACGCGTTGTTGCCCGCGCTGGATGTGTTCGTGCTCGCCTCCGACACGGAAGGACTTTCCAACGCCATCCTCGAAGCCCAGGCCTGCGGCTTGCCGGTCGTCGCCACCCGCGTCGGCGGCAACCCGGATCTGGTCGATGACGACCGTGGCGTGCTGGTACCGGCGCGCGATCCGGATGCGATGGCAGAAGCCGTCGGTGCCCTGCTGCCCAATCCCGATTTGCGCAACCGGATGGGCGCCGCGGCACGGTCGCGCGTCGTCGGCCATCATTCGCTGGAAAGCATGACGCAAGCCTACGCGTCACTCTACCTCGAACTTGTCCATGCCGACTGACCTGCACATTCTGCACGTCTTCTCGAGCGCCGGTGTGTATGGCGCCGAACATGCCGTGCTTGGCCTGGTTCCGGCGCTGGCGGCGCTGGGCATCGACAGCACCGTCGCCTGCATCGACAACCCGCATTTGCGCGAGCAGCCGTTGTACGAGTACGCGCGGTCGATCGGCATACCGGCCGTTCGTCTTCCCTGTTCGGGACGGCTCGATCACGCCACCACGCGGGCATTGCGGGCACAACTGCAGCAGCGTGCGCACACGTTGTTGCACGTGCACGGTTACAAGGGCGCGTTTTACGCGCTGCGCGCCCGTCGCGCATTTCCCGGCGTTCCAATCGTTTCCACGCTGCACGGCTGGGTGACCAACACGCGCGCACTGTGGCTCTACAGGCTGCTGGAACTGTGGATGTTGAGGCGCATCCAGCGCGTCTGCATCGTTTCGGAATCCATGCGCCAGCCGCTTGTCGAGGCGGGCGTTCCTGGCGAACGAATCATCCTGGTCGAGAATGGCATCGACACGACGCGCTTCCGCGCCGATGTCCCCGGGTTGTCGCGTGACGAACTCGGCATTCCGCACGACGCGTTCGTGTTCGGCGGCGTGATGCGGCTAAGTCCCGAAAAGAATCCGCTCGGCCTGCTGGACGCCTTCACGCAGGTCGCGCGGGATGTTCCGAACGCATGGCTGGTGCTCGCGGGCGACGGACCACAACGCGGAGAATGCGAGAAAAGCTTGCATGAATCCGGACTCGGCACGCGTGTCCGCCTGCTCGGGGCGCGCAGCGATCCAGAACGCATTTATCCGCTGTTCGATTGCTTCGTCATGCCGTCCTTGAGCGAGGGATTGCCGCTTGCGCTGCTGGAAGCCATGGCCTGCGAACGCCAAGTGGTTGCCACCGGGGTCGGCCAGGTCGCCGCGGTGCTGGACAGTCTGGATGCACAAGTGGTGGCTGCCGGAAACACCGACGCGCTTGCCAAGGCCATGCGGGGCGCGCTGTCCCGATGCATGCCGGCTACGCAACTGCGGCAACGTGTCGAAGAACGCTATTCTGTCGTCCGCATGGCGCATGACTATGCTGACGTCTATCGGTCCCTGGAAACCGGACATGGCCATCTCGTCGCTTGACCGCCGGCCGCACCTTGGTGCCGCGCCCGCTGCCACCGCAGGCGCGCTGGAGGCACGGCACAACTGGTTGCTGTATGCATTCCTGTTCCTGCTGCCGCTGCAGAACCTGCAGACCGGCCACATGCCGAGCCTTCCGGGAGGCCTCAACTTCCTCAACATCGGATTCCTGCTTGCTTTGATCGCTGCGTGGCGCGGGGGCGGGCATCTGGCCAAGTGGAGCCGGCTGGATCGTTGGGTATGGCTCTATCTCGGCTACTGCTGCTTTGCGCTGCTGGTGGGCTTCTCGATGGTTCCGTCACCCACCGCGGGCCAGCGATTCAATGCGTTCAAGGATTCCGCCATCGGTGTCCTGCTTTTCTTCGTGGCGCAGCTGAGCGTCACCGACTGGAACTCGCTGAAGCGTGTACTGCTGGCGATGATTCTGCCGATGCCGTACATCCTGCGCGTTACCTGGTCACAGCATGCGTCGGTGGCGGGCTACAGCTACAACGACGATTTGCGCATCCACGGGACGTTCGCGCTGCTCGGCGCCAACGAATTTGCCTCGTTCTGCGTCACCATGGCGCTCGTTCTGTTTGCAATCCTGATCGCGACGAAGTTGTCCAAAACCTGGCGCGCGCTGCTCGTGATGGGCATCGCGTGCATGGTGTTGGGCATGCTGTGGAGCTACTCACGCACCAGTTACGTGACCATCCTGCTCGGCGCGGCGGTAATCCTGCTGCTGTGGCGTGGCCGTTTCAAGCTGGCGATACCGGTGTTGTTGGCAATACTGATCGTCCCGCCCCTGCTGCCGCACTCGGTAACGGAGCGGTTCAACGACACTCATGTCGAGGCGAGCGCAGCCGACGAGAGCACGGACATGCGTTACGTGTTCTGGGGCATTGCCTGGAAGGAATTCACGCAGCACCCGCTGACGGGCATCGGCCTTGGAACGTTTGCCGATGCGAGCCCTTACGGCATGGACGCGCACAATTTTTTCGTGCGCGAACTCGCCGAGAAGGGCTTGCCGGGCTTGCTGATCACCATCGGGATGTTCCTGAGCATGGCGCGCGTTGCCTGGCGAACATTCCGTGATTCGCCACCGGGCAGCCTGGGATACGCATTGGGACTCGGCATGTGCGGCGTCTGGCCCGCACTCGTCGTCACGAACATCTGGGGGGACCGATTTACCTACACGGTCATGATCGGTTACTACTGGGTGCTGCTGGCGCTGTGCCTGAAGGCGCGCGAGTTCGCCTTGGCGGAACGCGCCGCCGGCAATACGCCTGCCGTCGGCACGGCCGCGCCGCCACCTCCCCGATTCGCGCTGCCGGCCCGACTGCGCAAGGCGCAGCAGACACTCAGGGAGTCCTCCGGCCATGGCTGACGCGGGCTTGCCGGTCCTGATGTATCACGGCTTGCACGCCAGCGATGCGGACCCGGGGCGTTTCGAGCCGGTGTACAGCGTGTCGCCCACGGAGTTCGCGGCGCAACTCGATTGGCTGATGGAAAACGGTTTCCGCAGCACTAGATTGGATGGTGCCGCAACGGGCAGCGGCAAACCAATCGTCATCAGCTTCGACGACGGTGACGTTTCCAATTACAACGTCGCCCTGCCGTTGCTTCGCGAGCGAGGCATGGTTGCGGAATTTTTCATCACGAGTGACTTCGTCGGGCAGCCCGGCATGCTCGAGACCGGACACATCCGCGCGCTCGCTGACGCCGGCATGGGCGTACAGTCGCACGGCCGCAGTCACCGCTTCCTCGAAGATCTCGACGAATCCGCGATGTATGCGGAATTGCGTGACAGCAAGCAACGCCTCGAAACCGTCAGCGGCCAACCCGTCACCGCCATCGCTTTTCCGGGCGGCCGCGGCGCGGGGCGCGAACGCGATACCGCCTTGCGGCTCGGCTACCGCCATGTGCTCGGATCGATGCCCGGATGCAATCTGGATCGCCGCACGCACGAGTGCTACCAGCGCATCGCGGTCACCCGCGGACTTCCGCTGGCGGACTTCGCCGCACTGGTCGCGTGGCGCGGCTGGCGCCCGCGCCTTGCACAAGCACGGTTCCGTGCGCTGCGCGTACCCAAACGGCTGCTGGGCAACGACCGCTACCAGCGCCTGCGCGCGCGGCTGCTGGCGCGATGAGCATCTGGCTGTTCTGGATCGCCCTGGCGATCGTGGCCTACGCATACGTCGGCTACCCCGTGCTGGCGATCGGGCTTGCGCGGTTGCTGGGAAGCGAACCCGCACGTGAACCGCTGGCGCCGCCGCTGACCGTCATCGTGGCCGCGCACAACGAATCGCCTCGCATCGCGGCGCGCGTGCGCGACATCCTCGACCAGGACTACCCGCCGGAAAACCTGCACGTGATCGTGGTGGACGATGGCAGCAACGACGGCACCGCGGACGCGGCCGGGATCGGCGACGTGCGTGTCCGTGTCGTTCGGCTCGAGCACAACGGCGGCAAGGCCGCCGCGCTCAATGCCGGCATCGAAGCCGCAACCACGGATCTGCTGGTGTTCGCCGACGCGCGCCAACGCTTCGCCCACGGCGCGTTGCGCTTGCTCGCGGAATCCTTCGCGGATCCCGAAGTCGGCGCCGTCAGCGGCGAACTCGAGATCGAGCCGGATGACAGCGGCCGTCCCGCCGACATCGGCTTGTACTGGCGCATCGAAACGGCACTGCGCGCAAGCGAAGCGCGACTGGGATGGTTGCACGGCGTCAGCGGTGCCATCCACGCGATGCGACGCGAACTGGCGCCCACGCTGCCGCTCGGATTGATCCTCGACGACATGTATCTTCCGATCGCCGTGCTGTTTGCGGGGAAACGGGTATGGATGGCGCGCGATGCGGTCGCTCTGGACAGCGGCAGCCGCGACGAAGCCGAGGAATTCCGGCGCAAGCTGCGTACGCTTGCGGGCAACTGGCAGCTCGTCGCGAAACTGCCACGACTGCTCAACCCGTTCACGAACCCGGCGTGGTTCGCCTTCGTGTCGCACAAGCTGTCGCGACTGCTCGCGCCGTGGGCGCTGCTGGCGGCGCTGATCGCCTCGCTGTGCGCTGGCGGGCCGTTCTACACTGCGTTGTTCGTGCTGCAACTGCTGGCTTACTTCGTCGCCGCAATCGCGATCTTCAACCCCACCATCACCGCGCGCATTCCGCTGGCGGGCACCGCCGGCACCTTCGTGATGCTGAATTCCGCGGCACTGCTGTCGCTGCCCGCGTGGCTGCGCGGTTCGCGATCGCTGTGGAAAAAACACTGATGGCGCGCATCCTCGCCTTGACCAGCCGCGTGCCATGGCCGCCGAGAGAAGGCCACCAATTGCGGTCCTTCCACGTGCTGGATGCGCTGGCGTCGCAACACGAGGTGCACCTGTTGAGCTGCCTGCGCGGCGAGGACGATGCCACGGCCGGCTCGCCGCTTCGTGACAAGCTGGCGGCGTTCGAAGCGTTTTCGATCCCGGCCGAACAGTCGCGCGCCGCGCTGGCGTCGGCACTCGCGCGCAGCGTTGTCACGCGCACGCCGTTCGTGGTCGCCAAATATGCGTTCGCCGCACTGCGCCGGCGCGTCGTCGAACTCGCCGGCCGGTTCGATCTCGTCCATGTCGACATGCTGCCGTTGATGGCCGTCGCCAGCGGGATCGATCCGCGCATTCCGGTCGTACTCAACGCCCACAATGTCGAGCACGGCTTGTTGGCTGCACGCATCGATGTCGAACCGCGCGGGGCCGCGCGCGCCTTCCTTCGCAACCAGCTGCCCAAGCTGCGCGCGTTCGAACGCGATGCATGCCGGCGCGCATCCGCCGTGCTGGCCTGTTCGCAAGACGACGCCGCGCAACTGCGACAACTGGCGCCGGACACGCCGGTCCATGTGGTACCCAACGGCGTGGACCTGGAAATGAATCGCCCCGGCGGCGCGCCGCCCGAGCCGTTGCAAATGGTTTTCGTCGGGCAGATGGGCTGGTTTCCCAACCGCGACGGCGTCGAATGGTTCCTGTCGGACATCTTGCCGCGGATCCTTGCCGAACAGCCTCGCGCACGCTTCGTGGTGGTCGGCAAATCCGCTTCGCTGGTGGTACCCGAAATGCTGCGCGCCAATGTCGAACTCGCCGGCTTTGTCGATGACGTGCGCAAACCGGTACTCGAATCGGGCGTGTACGTGGTGCCGCTCCGCGCCGGCAGTGGCACGCGCCTCAAGGTGCTCGAAGCGATGGCGCTGGGCAAGGCGATCGTCACGACCCGCATTGGCGCCGAAGGCATCGAACTCGAACCCGGCCGCGATGCGTTGTTCGCGGACGATGCCGATGGCTTTGCGCGTTCCGTATTGCACTTGATGAAACGGCGCGAGGAAATCGGAAGGCTCGGCGCCGCCGCGCGCAACGCGGCGGAACACCGCTACGGCTGGGCGCAGATCGGCCGCGCCATGCTGCCGGCCTATGCGCGCCTGCTGGGCTGAAGTCCGTCAGGCCTGCCGGCCGCACCAACGCTGCCATTGCTCCAGCAATGTGTTTCGCAAGGTCCGATCGAGCACCAGCGCGGGCCCCGCGAACAACACCAGTTCGAACGACATCATCGCGAGCAGACGCGCATGGTGCGAAACGAGGCCGAACAGTTGCGTGGCCCATGCGACCCACAGCACCCATGCACCCAGCGCCAGCGCAAGCGCCGTCGCCCGAACGCTGGGCATCGCCAGGAGATCGCGCGGGCAGACGGTCCAGCTTCCGGCTCCGAATGCCACGGCGCTTCCGAATGTCGCATAGACCGCGCCCATCACGCCGAACCGCGGAATCAGCAGCACGTTCAGGACGACGTTGACGACCGCGGCCAGCGAACTCAACGTGAGGATCGTCATCGAGCGCTTGTACAGCTGCAGCCCGGACGTGCAGAGTTCGAGCAACCCGCCTGCAATGAACATCAGGCACAGGATCACGAAGACCGGCACCGATTCGGCCTTGGTGGGGCCGGTCAGCAGCAGGAATGCATCGCGGCCGACCGCCAGCAGCCCCGCCATGGCCGCCACCACGACGTAGACCAGCACGTTCAGGACGCGACGTTTCGTGCGCAGCACCGCCTCCGGGCCTTCGGTTTCGAACTGGCGGATGCTGACCTGGAAATAGCTGACGTTCAGCGCCGCATGCAGCATCACGCTCACTTGCAAGGCGAGGCTTGCGCCCACGCTGTAAACACCGACGGCAGCGGTCGAACCGGTGAGGCCTTGCAGCATCAACCGGTCCACCGTGACCAGCAGGATCACGGCGATCTCGTTGGTCATCAGCGGCACGCCGTAGCGCACGCCCGCAAGCACTTCGCCCCAGTCGCGATCGCGCCAGCGCATCGTGACGTTTTGCCGCCAGAACCACGCAGCCAGCACCACCGCCACCAGCGTTTCGACGACCAGCCTTCCGGCGTAAACGCCCGAAGCCGTGCGGCTGACGAAGTAAACGACGCCCAGCACCGCGACCACGTTCAACCACCGGCTGCCCGCGTTGACCAGCACGTTCAACTCGGAGCGTTCCTGGGCCATCATCAGCGCCGCCATCATGCTGATCCAGATGGTCGGCAACAGCGAGCCCAAGGCCAGCCAGCCGGCAGCACCATGCGCATAGCGCGCGAGTTGCGGGGCCGCGGCGAACAGGAACATCGCGATCGCCCACAGCACGCAACTGCCCAGGAACGGTATGAGAATCTGGTTGGCGCCGTAGCGCGCCAGCGCGCCTGCCCCGCCCCGATGCGGATAGAAGCGCAAGGCGGCATGCTGGCCACCGAACTTGAAGATGGCTGCAAGCACCAGCAGCACGCTGTCGAAAATCCCGAGCAGGCCGTATTGGGTGTAATCGAGCAGCCGCGCCATTACCGGAAACGACACCACCCCGGCCAGCATGACCAGCACACTGCCTACGGAATAGCGCAAGAAGTGCGTGGCGATGCCGGGCCGCGCTGCTTCACCCATCAGGTGCCCCACTCCAGAAAGTCGCGTGGCCGCCCCAGCGGGATCGCGGCTCTGTCTGCATTCTATCGGCTTGCATGCTTTGCACCACCTTCATCGCGGCGATCGCGTCCACGTGACTGCATGCAAAGCGGCAATTCCTTGACCGCGCTCGCCCGGATGCGAGACGCCGAACGGGCTTGACCCGCGCCCGAAGCTCGACCACGATGGTTGGACACCGCGCTCGCACGGACGCGCCGCAACGGCCTGCATCTGGAACGGCATTTGCATGCTGGTGGTTTGACTCCATACGTCGCCGGGGACCTCGCATGGACGAGCCTGACTCGCTCCAGAAAGCTCGCGTTGCAGGACACGACAGAGCGCATCCGCTCACCGGCGCGGCCGGATTCCCCGAGTCGGTCCCCGGCCTGATCGCGGCGCAGGCGAAGCGGACGCCGCAACGCACCGCGATCGCGTGGAGCGGCGGTGATGCATGGACCTATGCCCGGCTCATGCAGATGGCCGACGCGATTGCGCGCCACTTGGTCATGCGTGGCGTCGCGCACGGCGACCTGGTTGGCGTCTGCTTGCCGCGCCGGCCGGAAATGCTCGCAGCCGTGCTCGGCGTGATGCGCGCGGGTGCGGCATACGTCGCACTCGACCCGAAGTTTCCGCGATCGCGGCTTCGTTACATGGCCGAACAAGCGGGCATCCGCCAGATACTCGTGTGGCGGGAAGGCGAGTCTCCCGCCGGACTTCCGCCCGACTGCCATCCATTCGCGCTGGCGGGACTCGATCCCGAAGGCGCCCCTGGCATCGCGTTGCCGAAAATCGGAGGCAATGATCTCGCCTACGTCCTGTACACGTCCGGTTCGACGGGACAGCCCAAGGGCGTACGCATCCTGCAGCGCAACCTCGTCAATTTCCTCACCAGCATGCGCCGGGAACCGGGCATCTCCCAGGATGACGTGCTGTGCGCGGTGACCACGCTGTCGTTCGACATCGCGGCGCTGGAGTTGTACCTGCCGCTGATGGTCGGCGCGCGCCTCGTGATCGCCACGGAGGAAGAGCAGGCCGATCCCGCCACGCTTGCGCGCCTGATCCAGGAACATGCCGCGACAATGCTGCAGACCACGCCGACGCGGCTGCGCCTGCTGCTTGACAGTGATCGGTTGCATGAGGTGCGCGGCATGAAATTGCTGGTCGGCGGCGAAGCGTTGCCGCGCGACCTTGCCGAAACGATCCTGCCCGCGTGCGGTGAACTCTGGAACATGTACGGCCCCACCGAGACGACGGTGTGGTCGACGATCCATGCCGTGGCCCACGGTTCCGGACCGGTTCCGCTCGGCACGCCGATCGCCGCCACGCGCATCCATGTGCTGGATGAGGCGAGGCAGCCGGTCGCGGATGGCGACATCGGCGAGATATGGATCGGCGGCGCCGGCGTGGCCGACGGCTACCTGTGCGATCCGGAAAAGACCGCCGAACGTTTCGTGCCCGATCCGTTCGCGGCCGATGGTTCGAACATGTACCGCACCGGCGATCTCGGCAGCCTGCGCGGCGGCGTGCTGCATTTCCACGGCCGCATCGACGACCAGATCAAGTTGAACGGTTTTCGCATCGAACCCGGCGATATCGAAGCTGCCGCGCTGGCCGAAGCCGGGGTGCGACAGGCGGTCGCGGTGGCGCGGGATTTCGGCGGCGGCGACCAGCGCCTTGTCCTGTATGTGGTCGCCGATGCCGACCCGGATCTCGCGGCACGCCTGCGTGCATCGCTGCGGGAGCGCTTGCCGGACTACATGCGTCCGCGGTTCGTGGAAGTTCTGGATGCGTTGCCGCACACGCCCAACGGCAAGATCGATCGCAAGGCGCTTCCACTGCCCAAGGCCGTCACGGCGGGTGCGCCCGCGACACCGGAATCACTGCCCGATCGGCTGGAATCGGCCATGGCGGAGATCTGGAGCGAGTTGCTCAAGGTCCGCAACATCGGCCCGCACGAAGATTTCTTCGACCTCGGTGGCGATTCGCTGCTGGCCGTGCGCGTGTTCGAGCGCATGCAGGCATTGACCGGCATCAACCTGCCGCTGTCGGTCTTGCTGACGGGACCCACCATCGCCCGGCAGGTCGCCATTTTCCGCGCAGCCGGCGCGCGTGAACCCGACGCCACAGCTGCTGCGCCCATCCTCGCCGGCTTTTCCGACAAGTGGTCGCCGCTGGTCGCGATCCAGCCCCACGGCGCGCGGCCTCCGCTCTTCCTCATCCACGCCATCGGCGGCAACGTGCTCAACTACGTGCCGCTCGGCAGGGGACTCGGCCCCGAACAGCCCGTTTACGGCATCCAGGCCATCGGGCTGGACGGCCTCACGCCCCCGCTTGCGTCGATACGAACCATGGCCGCGTGTTACCTCGCGGAGATCCAGCGCGTCCAGCCGCGCGGCCCGTATTTCCTTGCCGGCGGCTCGATGGGAGGGCTCATCGCCTACGAAATCGCCCAGCAACTCCACGAACACGGCGAGTCCATCGGACTGCTCGCGATGATGGATACGCGTTGCCCTGATCAGCGCGGTGCGGCCGGGCCGAACTTCCTCGCACCCGTCCGGAAGCTCTTGTCACCCCTTGGAATGATCCGCCGCACGCTGGACGGTCTGCGGGTTCGCCGTGCCCGCGCTGCAAGCCGACCCTTGCCGCACGCCTTGCGCCATCGCGAAATCGAGCGTGCGCACTATCGTGCGCTGCGCGCCTACCATCCCCAGCCGTACGACAGACGGGTGCTGCTGTTCAAGGTCTCGGAACGACGCCGTTCCACGCGACGCACTGGAGCGCTCGGTTGGGAGAAGTTCGTGAGCGGCGGCATCGAGGTGATCGAGCTGCCAGGCAATCACGACAACCTTATCGAGCAGCCTGGATTGCTGCGCGAACTTCGCCGGGTATTGCAACAGGCATAGAGGTTGCTAACCGTTTGATTGCACGGGTTCGAAGCGAGCCAAAAAACGGGCAAGCCACAAGCGTTCGAAACACCGTGCTTTTGCGCGCGAACTGGTTTGCGGCGCAGAGGCGGTCAGTGCCGCGCACTGGTACTTGGCTCATGCTCGGTCGGATTGTTTTTCCGGTGTTGTTTCCACTCGAGCATTCGGTAAACGAATCCACCGACCAGCTCATGGATTGCCGCTTCCGCTTTCGCAAGGGAGGAACTCTGCGGCATGAAATAACCGATCCTCGCCGAAAAAGGCGTATGAAGCGAGCCGCTCGGATACGCACACGGTTCAAAACCCCATGCGCGAAATGCGCCAAGTGCACGTGGCATGTGCATCGCGGACGTTACCAACCATATACGCCTCGCAACGGGCGGTGACAATCGGGACGTATACATCGCGTTTTCCCAGGTCGTTCGGGATTCGTCTTCGATTTCGATCGCGCCCGCGGGCACGCCCATGCGTTCGGCCAGGCCTCGCAACAACACCGAGTCCGGCACGCCCGGACCTCCACCTGATATGACCAGGTGTGCCCCGGGTGTGCGCCGCCACAGCCCCACCGCTGCAAACAACCGGTGCAGGCTGGGTTCGCTCAACGCTGACAAATCATCGGGTGACAGTGGGCGCCGATCGGTACCGCCGTCCAGCAGCACGATGGTACTCGGTGCGGGGACCGGGCAGTCGCTTGCTGGCGGCGCCTGTGATTCAACCATCCTCACCAAGACATTTGCGCCCACGGGTGCCATCGAAATCAACAACACGATGGCGACGGCCACGCCCACAACACGCAACGTCCGCGGCAGGCGCGGCCACAGCCCCACGAGTGCAAGCGTCAGCAACAGCGCGTAGGTCAATGGGGACAGCGCGTAGTCGGGCAATCGCATGCCTGCCTCCTCCTGATTGTTTGCCGATCACGAGAGCGTCGCCCGCCTTCTCGACCAATAGCCGCGGAGCGTATTTCGCAAATGCCGATCAGCGGCCAAGGCGGGCAGTACGAATGCAATGCCCATCAGCAGCGCCATTGCAATCAACCTGGACAAGTGCCCGGCCAAGCCGAACAGTCCGGTAAAATGTGCGATCAATCCCACGATCACGGCCAAGCCAGCTGCGGTCAGCACCGTGCGTGCAGCCGGAAGGGCGCGCAGTTCGCGCGGACAGAACGCGAACTGCATGCAGTTGAGGCCTATCAGAGATGCGGCCGTGGCATAGACCGCACCCATATATCCATAGGCCGGAATCCAGAACCAGTTCAGCACGATGTTTGCGGCAGCCGCCACGACGGTCAATACCAGGATGGTTCCCGAACGCTTGTGCAATACCAGGCCCGACCCGCACAAGCCGAGCAATCCGCTCAAAACATAAGTCACGGTCACCCAGACGAACACCGGTGCGGATCGGAACTTGTCGTGCCCAGACAAAAGCAGCAGAAGATCCGGTCCCACCACGATCGTGCCCACGATCAGCGCGGCGACGATGTATACCAGTACATTGAGCACCGTACGCTTGGTTTGCACGACCGCCTGTGGTCCCTTGGTCTCGTATAACCGGATGCTGACCTGGTTGTAGGCGACGCCCAGGCCTGCGTGCAGCATGGTGTTGATGTTGAGCGCCAGCCCATATCCGATGGTGTAGATCCCGACAGGCACGAAGTCATGCAGCTGCTGCTTCAGCATCAGCCGATCGACGAAGCCCAGCACGATGTACGCGACCTCGTTCGCGCCCATCGGGACGCCGTACCGCACCCCCTCGACCCAGCGCTTCACGTCGCGATCGCGCCAATGCATCGGCAAGTGTCGCAGCAGCCACACTGCACCAATCACCGCCACCACGGTCGCCGAGATGAGGCGCGCCGAATATACCCCCGTGGCCGTGCGCGAAACGAAATACACGATGCCGAGGATGGTGAAGACGTCTCCCCAGCGCTGCCCCACGCTCAGACGGACGCTCAGGTCCGAACGCTCTTCTGCCGTGAGTACCGAAGTGACATAGCTGATGCATACCATCGGCAGCAGTAGCACCAACATGACCCAAGCTTCGACGGGCTGGCTGACATGGCCGAGCAAAGTCATGACAGCGAGAATGAGCGCAGCCAGCAGCCAGATGCCGCCACTGACGGCAGCCGAAAAAAGCACGAAGGTGGCGCCATAGCGCGCCATGCCGCGGCGATCGCCGCCGTGGGGATAGAAGCGTAGCGTCGAATGCTGGGAGCCGAGCTTGATCACGGCCGTCAGCATCAGCATCCACGCGTCGAAATAGCCCAATACGCCATACTCGGCGTTGGTGAGTAGCCGCGTCAGGACAGGATAGGAAACGAATCCCGCGAGCAGGATCAGCGCGTTTCCGATCGTGTAACGCATGTAATGCGTCGCAATGCTGGGACGCGCACTCGCTGACATGATGGTGGGCACCGGCTCCGGCAAGGCGACCGGAGCCCACGGCGTCCGGCGATACCGGATTGTATCGACGCAGGACGGCCGGCGCGCTGGAATACAAAAACACGGCCCCGGAGACGGGGCCGTGGGACATCACGATGCGATCGCGATCAGTACTGGAACAGGTAGCGGGACTTGTGATACACGTCGGCGAACCAGTCGAACACGGCCAGCAAGTACGATCCCATGGCGGGGCGGGACGCTGCCGCCGCTGGCATTTCGGCGGCATTTGCAGCCACGACCGGAGCTGATGCGGAACCGACAACAGCAGTTTGGTCCGCCGAGCGTTGCTGTTGCCACGAACCCACGCCCCACTGCAGTTTGCCGGTCGAGCCCGGGGCGTAATAGCGTTCGCCGTTCAAACCATCGCGCACCCGCTCGCGCGGCATTCCGGGACGAGAACCAGGTGCCGAAGACACCGGCGCGGTCGAAGCCTTCGGCGGTTTCGGCGCCGGTGCATCCGATGCCGGCTGGGTTCCACCACTCGCTGGCGGCAGCGGACTGTCGCCGCTTCCGGAACCGATGAATGCCTGACCGCGATAGGCAATCGCACCAATATCAATGGGACCGCTGCCGGACCTCGGGTTGCCATAAAAGTCCCAAGCCACTTTGTACAGGCTCCCGTTGGCGTTACCAAGAGCAGGGCTGCTCGTCAACGGATTGGCGTTGAAAGCCGCCAAGGTCTCGTTGGTCAACTGAGGGTCCTTGCAGATATTGCCGGACGGGCAAAAATTGTTGCGGACGTTCCAGATGACGTTGCTGCCGTAATTGGTCACGCCGTTGTACGTGCCATCTGCAAACCAGGCGAGGGAGGTGAGTGCGCCGCCATCGCGCGGGATCACGCTGATTTGGCCGAGCCAGATATTGTTGTAGATATTCGCGACATTGCTGCTGTTCGGCGAATAGCCCGCGTCGCTGCCGCCACCGATAAACAACGTGTCCCCATCGCCGGTAATGGTGTTGTAGGCAAGCGTCACCGTTTGCTTTGCGCCATTGAACTCCATCACCACGGCGGTGCCGTCCGCGCGGCACATGGTTCCGGCCACGCCGCTGGAACCGTCACCGTAGATCGGGAATCCCGCCCAGTTGTTGCAATAGCCGTTGATCACGCTATTGGTCAGGGTAGCCGGGCCGGAAGTCTTGACGCCATTGCCCGCATTTTCCCAGGCGTAGATGCGATCCATCGTCACGCTGCCGGTGCCATTGGCATAGAGCATGTCGAGACCGTCCTGGGCGTTTGCGATGAAACTGTCGTTGGTGAAGACCCAATTGCCGCCCGTCCATGCTTCCGCAAAGCCATCACCGTAGCCGCCCTCGTTTTGTCCCCAGCAGCCCACGATGGTTGTCGCCGGGTAAGCCTCTGCACAACCATTCCAAGCCACCGTGGAGTTCTGTACGGTGATCGTCCCGGAATTGGACGAGTTGTGGTTGTTGCCACCCAGATCACCCGACCAACCGCCCCAGCCATTAGCTCGCAAGGTGACTCCGTCCAGCAACGTGTTCCCGGAAAGGCGGCCGGAATTGATGCCGTAATCGGCAAATCCATGGATATTGAGATTCTGCAACGTCAGGTTCACGACGTCAGCCGCGTAGATGCCGTTTGCGGCCCATGTGCCGTAGGGGTAGCTGCTGCGATTGCAGGCGGTCACGCCGCCGGTATTCGAAGTCGGCTGGTAACTCTCGATGCACATCGAGTGATCGGTAAGTTCCAAGCACTTGATCGTGACGTCATGGACCTGTTCGACGTCGAAAATGCTGGATACCCGCTGCGTACCCCACAACTGCGGCGGGGCGCTGCAATCAGCTCCTGTCACCACCGTAGGATGCGCAGCATCGATGCCCGACGGAATCGATGCGATCGTGCATCCCCACGTCGCGGGCTGGTAACACATCGTGGTGTTCGAACCCGGAGCGCCATACCCGATCATGTAGCTGCCTGACCCGATCACCAAGGTGTCACCGGGCTTCATGACCGTGGCGGGCGTGTAGTTGCTGGCCTTGCTCCCGGGCGCCAATGCCCAGAATGGATGATTGAACGCACACGCCTGGTTTGATCCGGAACCGGAGTAGGCGGCGTTGGCCGTGCCTGTGCACTGCGTGCTGGTGCCGCCATCGGTGCGCACGTAATAGGTGGTCGCCATGGCAGGCAGGGCAACCAGCCAAAGAAGTGCAACGGCGACAAAAGCGATGAACGGCTGGACGAAACGGGAAGTTGAGATCATGCGTTCCAGGGCGGGAGCCGCATGCGTCCATGCAACGTATACGGCATCCGAGCCGGGGCGACCCCACCCCTACCTCTTGGCTGGATGGTCAGGAGCGCGCAGTCTCGACTCGCACGCCCGGGCAGTCTGCCTGACAGGTCACAATTTGTGAATAATTGCAAAGACCTGGGAGATATTCTGTTGTTTCGTGTTCAGGTTTGCGTGCGCACTTCTCGGCACATCACGAGAGGGGCATGATGCGGATCACAGATTCCGTTGCGCTTTGGAACACTACTGGACGGCGCCGATGTTGCCCTTGTCCGTCGCCTTGTCGCGTGCGGGACTGACAGGCGACAACGTTGGATCGAAGGCTGCCAGCGTTTCATTCTTCAGGAGCGGATCCTTGCAGATGTTGCCGCTCGGGCAGAAGCCGTGCTTGACGTTCCAGATGAGGTTGTTCCGGTATCGAACAACGCCGCCGTATGCCGCATCGCCATACCAAGCCAGCGCCGTGAGCCCGCCATCGTTGCGCGGAATGGCACTGGCTTGCCCAAGCAGGATGTTGTTCTCGAACACGGCCAAGTTGGTCGCATTCGGCGAGTAGTGGGCATCACCACCGCCACCGATAAACAGCGTGTCACCGTTACCGGTGATGGTGTTGTGGCTCAGCGCAATGATTTGATTCGGACCGTTGAACTCCATCACCGCCGCCGTGCCATCGGCGCGGCACATCGTGCCCGACACTCCGCTTTTTCCGTCTCCCGCAACCGGAAAGCCCTTCCAGTTGTTGCAATAGCCGTTGATGATGCTGTTCCGAAGCGTTGCCGAACCCGAGGTCTTGATGCCATTGCCGGCGTTTTCCCACGCCACGACGTGATCGATGGTCACGCTGCCAGTACCGTTGGCATACAGCATGTCCAGACCGTCTTGGGTGTTGTGCTTGAACTTGGAATGCTCGAATACCCAATCGCCGCCAGTCCACGCAGAACTGAATCCGTCGCCGTAGCCACCTTCGTTTTGTCCCCAGCAACCAACGATGGCCTTTGAGGGATAAGCCTCCCCGCAACCGTTCCACAGCACCTTGATTCCGCTGAAGGCGAGCTTCCCGGTGTTTGAACTGCGGTGATCGTTGCCGCCCAGATCGCCCGACCAGCCGCCCCAACCATTGGCACGCAACGTCACATCCGTGACCGTGGTGGTCCCCGCGAGCCGGCCCGCCTGGATGCCGTAATCGGCAAACCCATGCACATCGAGATGCGCCAGCGTCAGATTCGTCACGTCTGCCGCATAGATGCCGTTGGCTGCCCAGAGTCCGTATGGAAAATGATCCCGATTGCATGCCATGACCCCGCCCGTATTTTCCGTTGGACGGTAAAACTCGATGCAGGCGGAGTGATCGGTCAGGTCCAGGCATTTGATGACGACGTCGTGCACATGTTCGAGGTCGAAGATGCTGGATACACGTTGCGTGCCCCACAACTCTGGTGGCCTCGCGCAGTCTCCCATGATCGTAGTCGGATGCGCGGCATCGATTCCCGATGGAATCGACGCGATCGCGCAACCCCAGGTCGCCGGCTGGTAGCACATGGCATTCTCGGCGTTCGGCCCGCCGTATCCCATCATGTAGCTGCCGTTACCGATCACCAATGTGTCGCCGGGTTTCACCACCGTTGTGGGCGCGAAGTTGCTTGCCCGCTGCCCTGGCTGCAAAGCCCAGAAAGGATGGTTGAAGGCGCAGCTCTGCCGTGCACCGCGACCCGGATAAGCCGCGTCGCGTGTACCCGTGCATTGCGCAGTCGTGCCACCGTCAGTGCGCACGTAGTACGTCGTCGCACGGACAGAAACGGAAAGCGTGCCCGCTCCACACAACAGCGCCGCGCCGATCAGCCGTCGAACCAAACTCATGTTCTTCTCCTGCAACAAGTGCTGCTTGGCCGATTGGCCGCGTGCACTACGTTTCCGATCGGGGTTTGCGCAGCAGACATTCCACCAGCGCGGTGGTGAATTCGCGCGTCCAGCGGTTATGGAACCAACGGAATTTCCGGATCGGCACCAGGCGCAAACGCTCGATGGCGAGCCCGCTCTCCGCGACAAGGCGTTCGAATTGGGCGATCGTCATCAGATTGAGTCCGCCCTGGACTTCAGTGAAGCGGGTGGCGCCGTCGTCCTTGAATTCCGCGCGCCAGCGTATCTGCGAGCGTTCGCTGAACACCAGATGCGACCAAGGGAAAATGGAAAAGAAGTGTCCGCCGTAAGGGTGATACCAAGTCGGACCGAATGACACAACGAAACGCCCCCCCGGTCTCACCATGTCACGAACCAGACGAAGGATGCCTCCCGGATCGTCGAAGTGCTCGAAGGCATCGATGGAAACCGCGAGGTCTGCGGCGGCGTTGGCTTTGGACACGAATTCGCACCGATCCTGGACGCCTGCCTCGCGCGCGAGTTGCTCCGCCATCGCCAGTCTGTCCGGGCGTATGTCGATCCCGATCACGCGACCGGCGCCATGCTGAGCCATTTCGATGCTGCCGCGCCCTTGGCCGCAACCGAAATCGATCACGGTGCGTCCGCGCAGTTCGTCTTCCCAGGCAGGGCCGAGCAGGTTCCGCAACGTCACCGAATATGGAAGCCCGAAATCAACGGTGCTGACGACGCCGCCACCCCGCTTGGGCGGGCGGAGGGTACGCAGGATCCGGTAACCGATCTCACCATCGCTGGACATGCCTGGTTACCTTTGACCTTGGATCATCCGAAGCGCGCGAAGGCGTGCAACATTCTGCACCCGCTTTGTTCCAGCAGGTGGACGAAGCGTTCACGACAGCGGCAACTGCCGCTCCCACTCGAGCGCGGTGCGCGCGATGAAATCCAGATCATCGTATCGAGGCTGCCAGCCCAAGGTATCGCGAATCCTGTCCGACACCGCGATCAGTGATGGAGGATCACCCGCGCGGCGCGGCTCCTCCACGAACGGCACCGGCGCGCCATGCGCGCGCCCCACGGCGTCGAGTACCTCGCGCACCGAATAGCCGTGTCCATAGCCGCAATTAAGCGTGGTGGAGACACCGCCATCGCGCAGATATTTCAGGGCGTCGAGATGCGCGCGGGCCAAGTCGGCGACATGGATGTAGTCGCGCACGCCGGTGCCGTCGGACGTGTCGTAGTCGGTGCCGAAAATGGAAAGGCGTGGGCGCTTGCCGAGCGCCGCTTCGCAGGCGACCTTCACCAGCAGCGTGGCTTTTTTCGTCGATTGCCCGATCCGCCCCTGCGGATCACAGCCCGCCACATTGAAGTAGCGCAACGCGACGTAACGAGGTCCACCCGCCGCGGCGAGGTCACGCAGCATCCATTCGCTCATCAGCTTCGAACTGCCGTACGGGTTGATCGGCGCGGTGGGCGTGTCCTCGGAGGCCTTGCCGCCTTCGGGGATGCCGTACACCGCGGCCGTCGAGGAAAACACGATCTGCTTGACCGCCGCATCCCTGCAGCACTCCAGCAGGTTGCGCGTCGCGCAAGTGTTGTTGCCGTAATAACGCAAGGGATCGGCAACCGACTCCGGCACGATGGTGCGCGCGGCAAAGTGCATCACGGTGTCGATGTCGTGCTCGCGCAACACCTTTGAAACAAGCTCGCCATCGCCGACATTGCCGACCACGAGTTCCGCGCCGATCACGGCCTCGCGAAAACCCGTGCTCAAGTCGTCCAGTACCACCACCCGTTCACCGGCTTCCACCAGCTGCAGCACCACATGGCTGCCGATGTAGCCTGCGCCTCCGGTGACGAGGATGGTTTTTTTTGCGGTCATGGAACTTTCCCAGTGCGTGCGAGCGGGTCCGAACAAGCAACGGGTCGCATTGTAGTCGTGTCCAGTTGCGCCACGGCTATGGAACTTGCCTCCTGACCAGGCGTCGGTACGACAATGGTTCGCCGAAACCGATCGCGCAATCCGAGGAATGCGCGCTCGATCAGGAAGTACGAGAGCAAAGCAGCCACAAACGCAAAAGCGAGGTTTTGGGGAAAGGCGTTCACCCATGCATTCGAGTGGCGATCAAGGAACGGCTGTTGCCACAAATACAGGGAATAGCTCAATACACCCAGCGCGGCGACCGGTTTCCAGTTCAGGAAGCGCCCAAAAAAGGTGTGGTCGTGCCGAGTACACGCTTCGATCAGGAGTGCCACGCAGATATTCAGGACCGGCGAACCGAACAACATTGCAGAGGTATAGCCGTCCATCCGGTTGATCAGGAAGATCAGCGGCACCGCGAGCAACAGTCCGCGGCTGGCGGTGAACCGCAGATACCAAGTTTGGGTCAGCAGCCACGGCCGCAGCAATGCCAGAACGCAGCCGGTGGCGATATAGTCGAACATCGCGGGGAAAATCGACATGCCGGCGAGCGCTGTATCCGGATTGACATGAAACGTGTATTCGCGGATCGCGAACCGCAGCAACGGCGCCGCGAAGATCGCCGCAATGGCAAGTATTACGGCGCGCCGCTCATGCAGTACCAACAATGCAAGCGGCCACAACAGATAAAACTGTTCCTCAATCGACAGCGACCACAAGTGCCCAATCTGCCACGGATGATTTGGGTAATAGTTGACCGTGTAGGTCATGGCGAACGCGAAGTCGCGGCCAGTCAAGCGCATCCAGCCGAGCAGATTCGCCGACAAAAGCGCCAAAACCAGCACGTAGAAGGCAGGAAAGATGCGCAGCGCGCGGCGAAGATAGAACTGCTTCAATGAAATCGTGCCGGTCTTCTCCTGTTCCCCCATCAGCAGGGTGGTAATCAGGAACCCGGAGATCACGAAGAACACCAGCACGCCAAGATGACCGAGATCACCCAGCGATCGGTCGAAGGGGCGAACAGCTGCCGTCGGAAAATTGCGCGTACCAACCAGGTGGCCGTAGAGCACCATCAGGATCGAGATCGCGCGGAACCCGTCCAGAGAAGGAATCCGATGCCCAGACATGCCCTTCACCAGGCACCCCTCAGTCGTAGCCGTAGCGCCGTAATTCCTCCTCCAGCACAGCCAGCAGGACGGCCTGTTGCGCTTCATCAAGGTCCTGCTTCCATTTGTAATTGGCACTTTCCACGGCGTAGCGCGACAGCGCCCGCTCAAAGCCGGCGTCCTGGTCAAGCTCGCAAAAATCGATGATCCCGCGAAACGTCTCAACCGGATGCTTCGCGAATTCCTCGTAACGCACGTCGATGAAATGGCGGCCCGAAACGGCACGCTTCGCAGCCTCGGCCGCGCGCATCAGGATCTTCCATTGGATCCCGGCCAAGGCGACGAAGGAACGGTCATGGGCTTCCCACTCTCGCCTCAGCTCATAATCCAGCGGCCCCCAACGCCACTGTTCGGGGCCTTGCCAGCCGCGCCAGAAATCGACCTGCAGCAGCGAATTGGCGACCGCGCGACCGTCGCGGTAGACATGGATGAAACGGGCGTCTGGAAATACCGCTTGCAGAAATTCGACGCGGGGCCAGCCCGTGACCTTTACCAGCAAGCGGGGTCGCCGCTTCGTGACCAGCCCCGCCACTGCGCGCTGCAAGCGCGCCTTGGCACGTGGTGTGGCGTCATCTGCGCGCAAATCCCGGCACGGTTGCGAAAATCCACGGAAGAAATGATCCCAGAAGCCATAGCATTCGGCCGATTCCCAATGCCGCTTGAGCACGGCTCCCACGACCGGCAAGTCGATGGCGTGCATCAAGGCACGATGCGCCGCCAGCCCGTCCGGATGGCGGTCACACAAGACGGACATCCACGCCACTTGAGGGTGCTCGGTGAACATCTGGTGGAACAGGCTGGAACCGCTGCGGCCAGCACCGACGACGAAGATGGGCTGTTCGATCATTTGATCCGCCTGCCGATCTGGCGGGGCTGCACAACGTGCTTCGTGCATGGCCCCGGAGTCCCCGAGCGCGCCAGCCTAGCGGGTTTTTGACGTGGCGTGCATTTGCCCTTGATCGTTATCCGCACTTCAAGTAGGTCTCGGCGCGGAGCACCCTCGCGCGAATGCGAACGCAGGAGCATTGGATCCGACCCGGCCCGATCCGGGTTTGCATTAAACAAATCGCCTCCTATGTCGCTTTCCGATTCTTGTAGACTGCCGGTCCCGGTCCGTTACAGTCCGGCGCCCAGGGGAAACAAGCTGCGCATGGCCCAGAACGTCTTGTACCGCTCCGTTGCGGCCTCCTTGCGCTGGGTATCCCACTGGTCGGGAGCAGCCGTCCGGCAGGCACGCGCCATCCGGCAATCCCGCATTTTGATGTACCACACCATCGGCGATGCGGAGTTGTCGGTTCGGCAATTCGAATGGCAGATGAGGTTCTTGCGCGATCACTTCGAGCCGCTCAGCCTCGGCGCCTTGGTCGACCGGCTGCAAATCGGCACCACGACCGGCCGCGAAGTCGCAATCACCTTCGACGATGGCGTCCAGAACCATTTCACGGTCGCGTGGCCGCTGTTGCGAGCCCACCGTATACCCGCCACGTTCTTCGTCTGCCCGGGACTGATCGAATCCGGCGACTGGTTGTGGCGAACCGAACTGCGCATGCGGCTCAACGTACTCGGCGACGCCCTGCGCACAGAAGTAGTTCGCAACGCGGGCTGCACCGCGACAGGGATCGAGGCGATCATGGAATGGACCAAGGGACTGCCTATGGAAGCAAGGCGATCGTTCGAGCGGGAGATCAAGGCCCTTACAGCGGACTTCACGCCGCCGCAGGCGGAAATGGACAGCCACGCGCCATTGACCTGGGAACAACTGCGGCAACTGGACGACGGCCTGATCACGATCGGCAGCCACACCCGTACACACCCCATCCTGCCGACCCTGACCGAACCGATGCTGCAGGACGAGATCGCCGGAAGCCGCTTGGCACTCGAGGAAAAATTGGACCGCAGCGTGGACCTGTTTAGCTATCCCAACGGCGCGAACAATCCCCGTGTGGCAGACGTGGCGCGCCGTCACTACCGAGCTGCCGTCACGACCCGTCAGGGCCTTGTCTCACAAGACAGCGACCGCTTCCTGTTGCCGCGAATTCCTGCCGCCCATAACCGTGCGGCATTCACACGCCGCATGCACCGTCCCACGGCTTGACCCACAACACATTCACGGCGCGGTGACCTCGAAGATCCCGATTCCCAAACGCCACCGCAGCGCCGCCGTCTATGCTTTCTCGCGCCGAGCGCGCGCAAGCAATCCGGCCAGCGCCGCAAATGAACTGCGTGTCTGAAACACGCGCGCGCCGGATCACAGTGATACATTGCCGCCGCCGAAGCTCCTCGCTGAGCGCGTGCCGGAGTGACAGCCATGAGCGATGTTCCGCATGTGTCGGTTGTTGTCGCCGCCTACAACGCGGCCGCCACGATTGAAGAGGCATTGGCCAGCGTGGCCGCGCAGACTTATCGCGACTTCGAATTGATCGTCGTGGATGACGGCTCCACGGACGCCACGCCGGATTTGCTTGCACGGCATGCGTCGATGTGGCCCTGGATGACATGGTTCCGGCAGGAAAACTCCGGCGTCGCGACCGCCCGCAATCGCGCGATCGAGCGGGCACGCGGGGATCTCATCGCCTTTCAGGACGCCGACGACATCTGGTTGCCGGAAAAGCTTGCCGAACAGGTGCCACTGCTCGATCGAACCCCGACCACCGACCTGGTATTTGCAGACAGCACGTTCTTTCCTCCCGATCCGGCGTCGCCGGGCACCCTTTTCCAGCAAAAACCGCCGCAGAGGGGCCGTGTCCTGCAGAAGCTGCTGATGGGATGCTTCGTGCTGATGGGCACCGTCGTGGTGCGCAAGTCCGCCATATCGGATGTCGGGGGATTTGTCGATGGACAAACCCCGTTTTCGGACGTCGACCTGATCCTGCGCTTGTCCGAACAGCATGACTTCGATTACGTGGACAAGGTTCTGATGCGTTGGCGCATTCGTCCCGAAAGCTTGTCGCATCGTGATCCGCTGGCAAACCAGATCCGCGATCTCGAGATGTTCGACCATTGGGTCGCGCGCCGCCCCGATCTGTTCCCTCCCGACGCCCCGGAAGTCAAAGATCACCGTGCCAAGGTGTACGCGCGGATGGGCCGCACCCTGCTTTCTCGCCGCGACTGGAAGGGTTCGCGGCGCGCCTATCGGCGCGCGATCGCGCTGGGCGAACGAGGACGCGACGTACTCGTGCGCGCCGCTGCCGCGCACGTCCCGGCGCTGGCGATGTTGTTCTGGTTTGCCAAGGACCTGGGGTGACCCTCGCGCGAATCACTCTGGCGACGCAGGCAATTCGGGGCTCGATCCGGTACCGCTTTCCGCCCGCGTTTGCAGTGCGGCCGCGACTTGTCCGGGCTCATCGGGAGACTTGCGCACCCGCATGCGCCGATCCCCTGTAAGCAGGCGCCGTGCCCTGCGCGCCAACACACCGGCGACCGTCCGCCAAGCCACCTGCAAGCCCGGCAATGGATCATCGAAACGAAACACGTTGAAATGACCCCGGCTCCACTGGCGCAAGGCCAGCAGGAGGGGCGTCCTGGCCGTGCCGCGATGCAGAAACACCGTTCCCAGATCGTTGCGCAGGTTGATGCAACCCTCGCCAACCGCGTAATCCGCTGGCGCGGGCTTCACTGGCATGTCCTGCGCATCGCGCCACGCCATTTCGACCACGTTGACGCCACAGCGCGTCGCGAATTCGACATACCACCATGCACGCGTGTTGACCTCGAGGATCCGGAACGCGCCATCGCGCGCATCGCGCTTGAATTCGGCGCTGAAGATGCCGCGGTAATCGAGCCGCTGCAGCAACTCAGTCAGTCCCGGCAACGCTGCTTCAAGGTGGCGCAGCGGAATGCTGACGCAATAGGAACTGCTGCCGAAATCCGGTGGCGAGATGCGCACTCGCCGGCGCGCAAATAGCGCAGTCAAAGCACCGCCGCGGTCGCGGAATCCGTCGATGAAGTAGTGCTCGTCGGCGCCGCCCGGGATGTACTCCTGGGCAATCACGGCAAGGTTCTGGCCCTCCAGCCGCTTCCAGATGGCTTCGAACTCGCCGCGATTGCGCGCCCACAGGCCTTTCACTCCGGTGGTCCGCAGGAACGCCTGCGAATCGGCGGGTTTCACGAATACGCGATCGAGGTCCTCGAAAGGAAGCGCGACGACGTCGGCCGCACGGCGAATGGTGAACGTACGCGGGTGTGGAATGCGGGTGCCGGCCAGGAATTCACCAAATCGCGATTTGTCCTGGAGTACCTCCAGCGTGGCGCGCGAGCTGCTGCTGACCAGGAAACGGCTCCGCAGCCGCCCTTGCGGGATATCTGCGGCCCAAAGCGCCGCGTCGTCGTTGCAGGGGATCAATACGGCCCGTTCCAGGGGCAGTGCTGCCAGCACGTCTTGCGCGTGCGGCCCGGGTCGGCCGTCCCAATCGTCCGCGCCGGGCAGCCGCCGGTAAAACCGCGAGCGGCGCACCAGGTCGCCCCGCGGACAGGCTGAATAGGTCGCGATGCCAGCCATTCGCAACGAGCGCACCGCCCCCAGCGCAGTCTGCTCACGGCCGATCACGATGGCGGGCGTTGTAGGGGGATGGATCATCGGGATCCGTTCATGGGCTGCCGGCATCGCGGTTGACGCTGAACGCGCTGTCGGCGTTGCGCAAGGCGTCCGCAGCCTAGCAGCTTTGGGTTGGATCCGGTGAACAGTCCCTTCACGCAGCCGGGGTATAGAGTACCCGCCGATCGCTCCGGCCCTTTCGCTGCGATCGCGATCCGCCGGCGAAAACTGCCTCCTTCCGCGTCGTCCGTTAAACCGCGAGTCTGGTTCGCAGCACACACGGCGTGGGTGTCGCGATGCCCCTTGGCCGAATCGCGATATCCGCCCCTCGGCCATGAAGGTCGCTCCATGGATGGCGACATGCACGAACCGGATTCCCAGCCATACCAGATCAACGCGCGCGTCTACCACCACCGCGGCATTTCCGACCACTATCGTCTGGATACGCTGGCGCGGGCGGACGGCGTCGCGTTGCTGAAATACCAGCCGGCGTTCGCGGCCAAGGACGTGCTGGACATCGGCGCCGGTACCGGCAGGACCGCGATCTACCTTGCACCCTTGGCTCGGCACTACCAGGCGATCGACTATTCGCCCGTGATGGTGGCCGAATTCGAGCGAACGCTGCCCGGAGTCCCGATCGCGCTGGCTGACATGCGCGACCTCTCGCGTTTCGGTCCGGCTTCGTTTGATTTCGTGCTCGCGTCGAACAACGTGTTCGACGCCGTGGCCCACGCGGACCGCCTGCGCACGCTGGACGAAGTGCACCGGGTGCTGCGACCCGGCGGAATCCTGATGTTCTCCGCCCACAACCGCGAGGTGAACGACCTCTGGCACGGACCGAGGTTGCACTTCACGCGCAACCCGGCAACGCAGGCGAAACAGGCCGCGCATTGGTGCCTGTCGCTGGCCAACCATGCTCGCCTGCGACGTTTGCAGGAGGACCACCAGGACTACGCGATCGTCAACGACGAAGCGCACGACTGCGGCCTGCTGCAGTACTACATAGGCCCGGAAGCGCAGCGCCGGCAGTTGGCAGCACTGGACTTCGAGTTGCTGGAAATCCTGGACGCCAAGGGTTCGCCGGTACTCCCCGGAGAACGGGCCGAGCACAGCCGGTGGTTGCTGTACGTCGCCCGGCGACTTCCGGTATCTTGACCAGGCGAGCACCGGGGAAGGGGAGCCAGAATATGAACAGAACCGCCAGCAACCGCAATGGCGATCTGGTCGCGCACACCGCTGCGATCGCAACCGAAGTCGCAGCCAGGCATGCCGCCGATGTCGACCGTGATGCGCGGTTTCCCTCCGAATGTTTCGCGGCCCTGCGCGAAGCGCGTTTGCTCTCGGCCGCGGTGCCGCAGGAATTCGGCGGGCAGGGCGCCGGGATGCTGGAACTCGGCAACCAATGCGCGACGCTCGCGCAAGGTTGCAGTTCTTCGGGCATGGTATTGGCGATGCACCACATCCAGGTGGCCTGCATCGCGCGGCACGGATCGGGTTCGCCGTATTTCCAGAAGTATCTGCGCGAGAATCTGGCCGACAGGCAGGAACTGATCGCCTCGATCACGTCCGAAAACGGCACCTTCGGCGAGACCCGCGCCAGCATCTGCGCGGTGGAAGTCGACGGCGACAAGATGAAGCTGGACAAGGACGCCACCACGGTGTCCTACGGCGCGCACGCCGACGCGCAACTGGTGACCTGCCGGCGCGCGGCCGATGCCGCCAACAGCGACCAGGTGCTGGTGTTGTTTCCCAAGGGTACGTACACCTTGGAACAAACCGGCACGTGGGACACCCTGGGCATGCGCGGCACCTGCAGTCCCGGCGCGAAGTTTTCCGGTCACGGCAAGGCCGAGCAGATCGTGCCGGGTTCGTTCGCCGATTCCTCGGCGCAAACCATGGTTCCGTATTCGCACATCCTGTGGTCGGCGTTGTGGACCGGCATCGCGACCGACGCGCTCGGACGCGCGGCCGCTTGCGTGCGTGGCGCTGCGCGGCGCAAACCCGGCAGCGTGCCGCCCAACGCGGCCGATCTCGCGCGCGCCTATGTCGACCTGCAGACGATGCGCAACAATTGGCAGGCCTGCGCGATGGAATTCGACGCGATGACGGCCGCCGACGATGCGGCGGCGCGCGAGACGCTGGGCTCGATGAACTGGGCGCTCAAGATGAACCAGTTGAAGATGGCCTGCTCGGAAATGGCGCCACGGCTGTGCCATGCGGCGCTGCAGATCATCGGCATCCTCGGCTACAAGAACGACACGCCTTTCAGCGTGGGGCGCCACTACCGCGACGTGCTGTCCGCCGCGCTGATGGTGTCCAACGGCCGCATCGCGGGCAAGAGCGCCTCGATGCTGCTGGTGGTCAAGGAGGTCTGATCCATGCCTGCCACCGCTTACGACACCGATAAATTCTTCCGTGGCCTGGTCGATGCGGGCCTGATCATCCCGGTTGGCGTACCGGGCATCTTCGGCCGCAACCATGTGTTCGAGGACGTGCTGGATCGCTTCAACCGGCTGGTCACCGACCTCGCGAAGGACGACGGCGCGGAATACTTCGTGTATCCGCCCGCGATCGACCGCAAGGTGCTGGAAAAAGTCGACTACATGGACAGCTTCCCGGACCTCGCCGGCACGGTTTTCAGTTTCAAAGGCAAGGAACTCACCGCGCGGCAACTCTCCGAGGCCATCCACAACGGCGAGAGCTGGGAGCAGTACCAGAGCATGACCGACGTGGTGTTGAATCCCGCCGCGTGCTATCCGGTCTACCCCAGCTTCACCGGCACCGTGCCGCGGGAAGGCAAGCTGGTGACGATGTTCAACTGGGTGTTCCGCAACGAGCCGTCGCAGGAACCGACCCGCATGCAATCGTTCCGCGTGCGCGAGTTCGTGCGCTGCGGCACGCCGGACCAGGTGCTCGAATGGCGCGACATGTGGCTGCAGCGCGGCCTGCGCCTGCTGCAATCGCTGCAGCTTCCCGCGAACGCCGAAGTCGCGTCAGATCCCTTCTTCGGCAAGGGCGGCAAGATGCTGGCCGCTTCGCAGCGCCAGCAGAAATTGAAATTCGAGGTCACCGCGCCGGTGATCTCGGAGGAAAAACCGACGGCGCTGTGTTCCTTCAATTTCCACCAGGAACACTTCGGCGAAGCGTTCCACATCCGCACCGAGGACGGCGAGGTCGCCAACACCGCTTGCCTCGGCTTCGGGCTGGAGCGCGTGGTGATGGCCTTGTTCCAGGCGCACGGCTTCGACCCGGAGAAGTGGCCGTCGGACGTGCACGGCAAACTCTGGGTCTGAGCGCGCCATGAAAGTGCTCGACCTCGACGCCGGCCACTACACGCGGCACGTGTTGCACGCGGACGATCGCGTGTGGGTCGAGAAGAATTGCTACGTCGACATCTGGATCGAGCTGATCCACACACTCGGCTGCGAGCCGCTGGCGATGCTGCCGTTCGTCAACGCAATCGATTTCGTCGGCGACCAGTGGACGTTCTTCAAACCCAGGCACGACGAACTGCGCGCGCTGTACGGCATCGACGTGCAGGAGTTGAATTGCTGGCGGCCGCTGATCGAACACGCCGAAGAACACCTGTCCGCCGGCCGCCTGATCGCGACCGAGGCCGACGCATGGTGGTTGCCGGATGTCACCGGCACCGATTACCGCACGCAGCACACGAAATCCTCGATCATCCTCAACGATCTCGACGCCAGACAGCGCACGCTCGGCTATTTCCACAACGCCGGCTATTTCAAGCTCGATGGCGAGGATTTCGCCCGCACCTTTCGGCTCGACATGGATGCCGATCCGGCGTTCATGCCGTTCTACGCCGAACTGGTGGCCATCGACGCGCTGCAGCGCCTGGGCGAACCGGAACTGAGGGCGCGCTCGGCCGAACTGCTGGCGAAACATTCCGCGGAAATGCCCCGCGAAAATCCGGTCGAGCGCTTCGGCGTGCGCTTCCAGCGCGATTTGCCGGCCCTCCAAGACAAGGGGCTGGCGTACTACCACGCCTGGGCCTTTGCCACGGTCCGGCAGCTCGGTGCTGCGGCCGAACTGTCCGCCCTGCACCTGCGCTGGCTCGATCCCCGGCGCCATGCCGCGGCCGCGGATGCCTGGGACCGCATCAACCACGGCGCCAAAACCTTCATCCTGAAAGCCGCGCGTGCGGTCAACAGCCGGCGCGCCCTGGATACCGCGGCGTATTTCGACGAGTGGGCGCAGGCCTGGCAAACGGCACGCGACGCGCTTTCGTCGGGTTGAGGTCGTCGGGCAAGCTTTTTGCTTGTAAATTGGGGTAGAAAATGAGAACCCGTTCACGGCCAGCGTCTGGCCGCGGGCGTCGCATTCACCGAAACGAGGGTGGCAAGCCGTGGGCAACGAGAGCAGGATCCGCGCGATTTTGAAGGAACACGGCCGGTTGGCCAAAGATGTCGACACGTTGGACGACCATGCCGACCTGTACCAGGCAGGCATGACATCGCACGCATCGGTCAACGTGATGCTGGCCCTGGAAGGCGAATTCGACGTGGAATTCCCCGATGAGATGCTGAAACGCGCCAGCTTCGAATCGATCGCTGCCATCGCGAACGTGGTGGACAGCCTGACGGCCGCCAGCGCATGACTCGCGTGCGGCGCGTCGAGGTCAATCGACGCACCGCGCTTGCAAGCGGATGGGAAGTCGCGGCTGCGCCCGCGGGTACGCCGCGCGAGGCCATCGGCTCGCTCGACTGGTTGCCGGCACCCGTGCCCGGTACTGCGGCGGGTGCCCTGCGTGCCGCGGGTCGCTGGGATTTTTTGCAACCACGCGCTTTCGACGTCGAGGACTGGTGGTGGCGTGTGCGATTCTGCGCCGAGGCGGGGGCGGCCGTGCTCGGTTTCGACGGGCTCGCCACGCTCGCGGAAGTCTGGCTCGACGGGGCCATCGTCCTGACCAGCGACAACATGTTTCGCAGTCATGAGGTGCCCGTCATCCTGCGCGGCGAACATGAGATCGTGATCCGCTGCCGCGCGCTGGCACCGGAACTTGCGACGCGCCGACCACGGCCACGCTGGCGCGTGCCGATGCTCGAACAGCAGCAATTGCGCTGGTTCCGCACCACCTTGCTGGGCCGTACCCCCGGTTGGTCGCCGCCCTGCCCGGCGGTGGGCCCGTGGCGCGGCGTGTGGCTGGAAACGCGTGCACTCGAGATCGGGCCGGTGCGACTCGATCCCCGGGTGGAAAACGGACACGGCAGCGTCGCGATCGCCGCGGAGCTCGATCCACGGATCGAAGCCGCGGTGCTCGTGATCGAACGCGATGGCCAGCGCGCCACGGCACCGTTGGCGCCGGATGGCGGCTGCTGGCGGGGGCGCGCGGACATCGAGCGTCCCGCGCTGTGGTGGCCGCACACGCATGGCGAACCGGCGCTGTACCGCGCGTCGCTGGAAGTGCGCCGTGCGGGCGGGGTGGCGATGGCCGAGTTGGGCACCTTCGGCTTCCGGACGATCGGGATCGATCGCGGCGCGGGTGACGATTTCCGCGTCGTCGTCAACGGCGTGCCCGTTTTCTGCCGCGGCGCGTGCTGGACGCCGCTCGATCCGGTCACGCTCTCCGCGACGTCCGCCGAATATGGCGTCGCAATCGCGCAAGCGCGGCAAGCGGGCATGAACATGCTGCGCGTCGGCGGCAGCATGGTGTATGAGGACGACGCGTTTTACGACGCGCTGGACGAGGCCGGCATCCTGCTCTGGCAGGATCTCATGTTCGCCAACATGGATTATCCCGACGACGAGCGCTCGGTCGCCGATGCGTTCGCGGAAGTCGACCAGCAACTCGAGCGTTTGCATTCGCACGCCTGCCTCGCCGTGCTGTGCGGCAACAGCGAGGTCGAGCAACAAGCGGCCATGAGTGGTGCACCGCGCGAACGCTGGTCGCCGCCACTGTTCCACCAAGCAATTGCGGAACGCGCGCATGCGCTCGGCGTTTCGTATGTTCCGTCCAGCGCCACCGGTGGTGCATTCCCGCACGCCGCCGATGCGGGCCCGACCTCGTACTACGGCGTCGGCGCCTACCTGCGCGACTTCGACGACGCGCGTGCGAGCCGCTTGCGCTTTGCATCCGAGTGCCTCGCCTTCGCCAACATTCCGCAAGATTCCGGTTTGCCGCAGGCGTCGACGCGTGCCCACCACGCGCTGTGGAAGGCGCGCTCGCCAAGGGATCTCGGCGCCGGCTGGGATTTCGACGACGTGCGCGATCATTACGTGCAGCGGTTGTTCGGCGTCGATCCGGCCGCCCTGCGCAGCGTCGACCACGAGCGCTACCTCGCACTGGGCCGCGCCGCGACCGGCGAAGCCATGTCGCGTTGCTTCGCCGAATGGCGGCGCGTGGATTCGCCCACGCGCGGCGCGTTGATCTGGTTCCTGCGCGATCTCTGGCCCGGCGCGGGCTGGGGCGTCGTCGATGCGAACGGCGATCCGAAATCCTGCTGGTATGCGCTGAAGCGCGCCTTGTCTCCCGTTTCGATCGCGATCACCGACGAAGGCGCCAACGGCCTCGCGTTGCACGTTTGCAACGACCCGGCCACGCCACTCGACGCACGCATCGAAATCGACTTGTACCGCAACGGTGAAATACCGGTGGGACATGCGCAAACCGACGTGCACGTGCCTGTGCACGGCGCCGTCACGCTGGCCGCGGCGTCGCTGTTCGACGAGTGGCTGGATCTTTCGTATGCCTACCGGTTCGGTCCGCCGTTGGCCGAGGTGATCCACGTGAAGCTGTCCGCGGGCGAGGCATTGCTCTCCGACGCATTCTGGTTTCCGGCTGGCCAGTCCACGCATCGCGAGCCCGACATCGGGCTCTCGGTCGAAGCATCGCCCGGCGAGGACGGCGACGTGCTGCTGCGGATCGGCACGCGCCGTTTCGCGCAATCGGTCTCCATCGAAACGCCGGGTTTCGTGCCTGCGGACAACGGGTTCCACCTTGCACCGGGACAACGCCGCGAGGTGTTGCTGTCGAGAAGGCCGGCGACATCCCGGGCCGCTGCCCGCGGCAACATTTCCGCGCTCAACGCCCTCGTCAATTTGGGCTTCGCCTTGCCATGAACGGCTACGTACCAGAGGCCGCCAGCCCCGAAGGCGTTTCCATCCGCGGCGACGGCTACACCGCCGAAGCCGGATGGTTCGGCCCCGAAGATCGCCCGCGGTTCGGTTGGCTGTATCGCCCCGACAAGCCCGCACCGAACGGCGTCGGCGTCGTGATCGTGCCGCCGTTCGGCCGTGAAGACATTTGTGCCCATCGCACGCTTCGGCATCTCGCCGAAGCCGCCGCGCGAGCCGGCTTCCTCGCACTGCGTTTCGATCTGGATGGCAGTGGCGACAGCGCCGGTGATGACGCCGATCCTGATCGAATCGGCGCCTGGATCAGGAGCATCGGCGATGGCTGCGACCTCGTTCGCAGTCGTGGAGCATCCCAACTGGTGGTCGTCGGCGTGCGCCTGGGTGCGACGCTCGCGATCCAGGCGGCACAAGCGCGCAGTGACGTTTCGGCGCTCGTCGCGGTCAACGCCGTGGTTTCCGGCAAGGCGTACCTGCGGGAACTTCGCGCATTGCAGATGGCGATGGACTTGGTCCCGCCCCCTTGTTCATCCGACGAAGGTGGGCAGGAAACCAATGGTTTTTTGCTCAATGCGGAAGCATGCGAAAGGCTCAAGGGCTTCGATCTGGCGGCGACCGCGGCACCCGCTTCAAGGTTGTGGTGGCTTGAACGCGACGATCTGGCGGAACGGCATACCGGCTGGTTCGACACCTGGAAGTCAGCTGGTTGCCAAATAGTCCAGAGGCGCATCCCGGGTTACACGAAAATGATGGATGCACCCCACGCAAATCGCGTGGCACAGGAGCTCATCGACGCATGCATCGAGTGCGCAACCTCGATGCCCGCCCGTTCGAACGCTGCCCCAGCGGGCGGACAACGGGAACTGCGGTCTTCCATCGCGCTTCGCGTCGGCGAAAACACGATCAGGGAACAGGTGGTCAATGCCGGCGACTGCATGTTCGGCATCCTCGCGGAACCATCGAAGCCCACGTCCGGGCCTGCCCTGTTGATTCTCAATGCAGGTGCCATCCGGCACATCGGTTCCAATCGCATGTCCGTGCCGCTGGCGCGGGAACTTGCGGCGGACGGCTGGTGCGTGTTGCGGGCGGACTTGCCGGGGATTGGTGACAGTCCGGCGTACCCCGGAGAAGACGAGAACATCGTGTATGGCCCGCACGGAGCGCAAGACGTCGCCAAGCTGGTTGATTGGTTGCATGCGCGTGGTGCGCGAAACATTACGGTCGGCGGCATGTGCTCCGGCGCGTACTATGCTTTCCGGGGCGCGCTGATTGCACGGCAGGTCAGCCGCATCTACATGATCAACTGCGGCGTGTTCGGGGCCACCGTCGACTTCGACCCGGACGGACCCAACTTTTTCGGTGACGTCGCCCACTACAGCCAATCGGTGAAATCGACGCGTGCCTGGCGTCGATTGCTGGCGGGCAAGGTTGCCATTGGATCAGTGATCCACGTGGCGGCATGGCATCTCGAGCAGCGGACACTGCGCGTGCTGCGGAACGCGGCCAGATGCCTGCGCGTCCCCCTGCACGACGACCTCGGATATCAGTTGCTGGCGTTGGGCCGTCGAGGCACGTTCCTCCACTTCCTTTATTCCAGGGGCGATCCGGGGCGCACGCTGCTTGCGAACGAGGCGGGTTCGAGCTTGCGCCGTTTGCGACGGCGCGGCCGCTGCGACATGCAATTGTTCGAAGGCGCGGATCACACGTTCACCCAACGCTGGGCACAAAGTGCGCTGCATGCGGCCCTCCTGAAGTCCCTGCGGTGGAACCCACATGAGCATTGAGCTTGCCGAGCGCGCTCGCGCGCAACCCGGCTTTCCACCCCACCAGACGCGCGGCGCCGGCTTTGTCACGGCAGGCACATGGTTCGGTCCCGGCCAGCGTCCGCTTGCCGGATGGTGGACGGCACCGGACCGGCCTTCGCGGGCTGGCGTGGTCATTGCGCCGCCGCTTGGATACGAATACTGGTCGTGCTATCGAAGCTTGCGCACCCTTGCGGAATCGCTTGCGCGGGCCGGATGGCATGCGCTGCGATTCGATTGGGATGGCACCGGCAATTCCGCAGGGGCCGCCGACGACCGCGATCGCACGGCCGCATGGCGTGGAAGCATCGCGTCTGCGGTCACCGCCATGCGCAAGGCAGGCATCGTCGAAGTGGCGCTGCTGGGCTTGCGCCTCGCTGCAACCTTTGCCTTGCTCGATGCCGCCGCGCTTGACGTGGATGCAGTGGTCGCATGTGCGCCGGTGCTCTCCGGAAGGCGCTGGCTTCGCGAGTTGAAGATGCTGGGAATCATCGATCCGGAGAAGCCCGGCACCGTGGCCTATTCCGGACTGGTGATCGATTCCGCGACCGCGCAGGACCTCGCCGGCATCGACATCGCCAAGACTGCCCCGCCGAATGCCAGGCGCACGCTGCTGGTAACGCGATCGGAGGCCGTCGATTCCCCTTTCATCGATGCCATGCGCGCCAGCGGGCATGCGCTCGACGTGCGTGCGTGCGAGTCGATGCAGACGATGCTGGACGTGCCCTCGGGCGAAGACACATTGCCGAAAGGCTTCGTCGAGCCCATCGTCCAATGGCTGGGCACGCCACCCGAGTGCGAGTCCGGCGCCCGGACGCCGACTGGCCAGTCGGCCGAGATACCGTGGGCGAACGGCACAGTATCCACGGCGTTCGTGACCATCGCGGGACTCGCTGCCATACACACTCAGGCACCGGGCGCCTCGCCCGACACGGTGGTGGTATTCCTGAACTCGGGGGCCGACCCGCATATCGGGCCCGGTCGCGCCTGGGTCGAATACACGCGAGAACTGGCGCTGCGGGGCTACGCCTGCGTGTGCGTGGATTTCACCGCCTTCGGAGAAAGTCCGGACAACAATCGTCCGCCGGGCAGGCCCTACGATCCGCATTGCCTGGACGATACGGTGCGGGTGGTTGCGGCGCTGCGCGGCCGATACCACCGCGTCGTACTCGCAGGATTGTGTGTCGGTGCATGGATCGCGCTTCGCGCTGCATTGGATACCCGCGTGGACGGCGTCTTCGCATTGAACCCGCTGCTGTGGTGGAAACCCGGCCAGCCGATCATTATCCGGGTTCCCGACACGGTTGCCTGGCGCAAGCCCAGGCGCAGGCGTCAACACCTTCTCGGCCAGCTCGGTGTCTGGTCATTGCTCGATGTGTTCGGTATCAGGCCCATGGCGGCACGCTGGCTGGTCGCGTTGAGCCGGAAACGCGTTCCGGTCATGTTGTCCTACGCCGAAGGTGATGACGGCCTCGCGTATCTGCGCGATTGTTGTTCCCGTTGCATCGCACGCGAATCGCGGCTCGGCTATCTGGCGCTGGAAGAAGTGGCCGGCATCGACCACCCGATGTTCCGTCTGTGGCGGCGACGCGCCATCGTCGAACAGATGCTGCGCTTTCTCGCGTCCCTGCCGCGGGCGGAAGCAGGGCGATAAATCCGATGGAGGCAAGGGAACGCACACGCGGCACCCTGCGCACACTCGAATGCGGCAATCCCGGATCACGCCTGGTCGTCGTGATGCTGCACGGTCGCAATATGCAGGCCGCCGACCTGGCGCCTTTCGGCGCGTCGCTGGGCATCGATGCCCACTTCGTTTTCCCCGATGCGCCGCTCGCCGCCGAACCGGGGCGGACCTGGTGGCCGGTGGCTTCCGAAGCGCGCCTGCGCGAACACGGTGCGCGCGACCTGCACGCGATGCATCCCGCGGGCCGGGGCGAAGCCCGCGCAATGCTGGGCGCGCTGTGTGATGAAGCCGCAAGCGGCAAACGCTTCGCCCTGGTCGGGTTTTCGCAAGGCGGGATGCTGGCGATGGACTACGTGCTGCACGGCGGACGCGTCGATGCGCTCGCGCTGCTGTCGTCCACCCGGATCGCATTCGACGAATGGCAACCGCTGCTGCCGCGCCTGGCAGGCCTGCCGGTGCTGGTCGCGCACGGACGCGACGACGGGGAATTGTCGTTCGCCGCGGGCGAAGCCCTGCGCGACGCCGCGCTTGCGGGCGGCGCCCGGGTGACCTGGCTGCCGTTCGAGGGCGGCCACGGAATTCCCCTCCCCGTTTGGCGCGCCCTGCGGCGGTTCCTTGCTCCGCTGTCCTGATCAGGCTGGCATTCAGCTTCCTGCTGTGACACTGATCACGTTTTGACCCTGGCCACCCGCCGTTTCGGTGGCCTGAATGGCACGACGCATGGAATGCGGCGGGTGACAACATGACGAAGGATTTTGCCCGCGCCCGCTGGGTTCGCGACGGCTACATCGCCGATGCCGGGTGGTTCGGTCCCGAGTACCGCGCCCGCTTCGGCTGGCTCTACACGCCCGACCACGCATGCAGCACGATCGGAATCGTCATCGTGCCGCCATTCGGTCGCGACGAGACCTGCGCGCACCGCACGCTCCGGCACCTCGCCGAAGCCGGTGCGCGCTGCGGTTTCATGAGCCTGCGTTTCGACCTCGACGGCTGCGGCGACAGCGCGGGGGGCGATGCCGATCCCGATCGCGTGGAATCATGGATCATCAGCGTGCACGACGCCTGCGACTGCATGCGCCGTGCCGGCGCGGGCAAGGTGGTGTTGGTCGGCGTTCACCTCGGCGCCACGCTTGCCGCGCTGGCGGCCCTGCGTCGCGACGACCTCGCCGCATTGGTCGCATTCAACCCCGTCGTCCGCGGCCGGCGCTGGCTGCACGAATTGCACGCGCTCCAGGCCGCGATGGATTTGCAGCCGCCCCCGGCCGTGGAACAGGAAGGCGGCCAGGCGGCCAGCGGGTTCTGGCTGAGTCCGTCGACCTGCGAGGCGCTGACGAAGATCGATCTGACGCGCATGGCCGCGCCTGTACCGCGGGTTTTGCTCCTGGAACGCGACGACCTTCCGGGCGGTCAGTGGCGGGATCACCTGCAAGCCGAGGGTTGCCAGGTCGAACAACGGCGCATTCCCGGTTACGTCGACATGATGGCCGACCCGCATCTCAACCAGGTCGCGCAAGTTTTCATCGACACGTGCATCGATTACGTGCGCGGCGTGGCGGGGCACGAAAGGACGGGAACCGCGACACCGGCTCTGCCGTTGCGCCCCTTCGCGACGCTGCACGCCGGCGACACCTGGGTCAGGGAAACCGTGGTTTCGCCGGGCGACGGCATCTTCGGCATCCTCGCCGAGCCCATGGATTCGCAACCGGACCGCACGCTGCTGGTCCTGAACGCGGGCGCCGTCCACCATATCGGCGTGAGCCGCTTCGACGTCGGCTTCTCGCGGCGGATGGCCGCATCGGGCATGCAGGTGCTGCGGATGGACCTGACCGGAATCGGTGACAGTCCCGCCCGCGCAGGCGCGATCGAAAACGCGACGTACGGCGTCGACGGCGTCAAGGACATCGGCGTCTGCGTGGAATGGCTGCGCGGGCGCGGTGCGCGCGAGCTGATCATCGGCGGCATGTGCTCGGGCGCGAGCCACGCGCTGCGCGCCGCGCTCGCGGGCCAGGCCGTCGATGCCGCGTACCTCGTCAACTGCGGCGTGTTCCTGCCGCGGCCGGGGTTCGAATCGGGCGCCGACCGGCGGTTCAACCAGATCGCGCATTACGGCAAATCGGTGAGGTCGGCGCGCTCGTGGCGGAAGTTGCTCAGCGGCCGCGTCGACCTGCGCCGGGTTGCGCTGGTGGCGGCGTGGAAGATCGCGCTGGAAAGCAAGGGCGCCCTGCGCAATGGGGCGCGCCGCATCGGCGTGCCGCTGCGGGGAGACCTAGACCGCGGCTTCGCGACCTTGGCCCGGCGCGGCGTGAAGGTCCATTTTCTCTACTCCAGCGACGACCCGGGGTTGATCCGTCTCGGCATCGAAGCGGGATCGCTGGTGCCGAAATACATCCGGTCGGGATGTTTCAGCATGCGCACCTTCGAAGGCGCCAACCATACGTTCACGCAACGCTGGGCACAGGCGGCGTTGTTGCTCGCCCTGCAGCAGATCGTGAGCATGCCGACCGCCCACGCCATGCCGCCGCACCGCTCACGGCAATCTGCACGCCCGCATTGACGCTGGCCGGCAGGCGTGGCGTAATCGGGCGCGCAACTTGCATGTTCCACGGGATCATGCCGTCCCCGACCCGACCCCAGCCGGGCCGGCCATCCTACCCCTCGGCACCACCCGCATGACCAATGCCGCCGATCAAGCTCGCTCGATCGATCCCGTCCTGTTCCGGCGGGTGATGGGCCGCTTTGCGACCGGGGTGACGGTGGTGAGCTTCACGCGCGCCGGCCACCCGGCCGGCATGACGGTGAATTCGTTCCTTTCGGTTTCGATGGAACCGCCGCTGATCCTGATCTCGGTGCGCAAGGCATCCAGTTTCGTCGAGCATGTGCGCGTCGGCAGCCGCTGCGGCATCAACATCCTGTCCGAACAGCAGCGCAAGCTGGGCCCGCATTTCGCCAATCGTCCCGAGCCGGACACCGAAGCACGTTTCCATGATCAGGCGGGTACGCCGCTGCTGGACGGCAGCCTCGCTGAAATCGTCGCGCGTGTGGTGGACATCCATCCGGCCGGTGACCATTTGCTGTTCATCGCGGAAATCGAGCATCTTGCCCACGGCCCGGAAGCGCAACCGCTGATCTTCTTCTCCGGCCGCTACAAGCAAATCCATGCGCACGATCCGATCGTGCAGTGGAACGCCGTGGACGGCTGGTGATGGCTGCATCCCTGCGCCCGCCGATGCAGCGCGCCACCGACCAGGCGCGCATGCTGCACGAGCAACTGGTGGGCGCGGCGAAATCGCTGCAACCGCTGCTGTCCGAACACGCGGCCGAAACCGAACGCGAGCGGCGCATCGCCGACGCCAACGTCGAAGCGCTGCGCGATGCCGGCCTGTTCCGGATGCTGACGCCCAGGCGCTGCGGGGGCCACGAGATCGGCGCACGCGCATGGCTGGACGTGGTCGCGCTGGTCGCCGAGTCGTGCGGCTCCACCGCCTGGGTGTTGAGCCTGCTGACAAACGCCGCGTGGTTCGCCGGAATGCTGGGCGACGAGGCCCGCATGGAAATCTTCGGCGCGAATCCCGACACGCGAATCGCCGGCGTCTTCGCGCCCTGCGAAGGCATGCAGCGCGAAGATGCAGGCATACGCATTTCCGGCAAGTGGTTCTGGGCTTCAGGTTCGCTGCACGCGGACTGGGCCATGTTGGGCGTGCTGGAGCGCGATGCGCAGGTGCGCGTGGTCGATCATTGGCTCGGCTTCGTGCCGATGCGCGAACTCGCGATCGAAAACACGTGGTACGCCTCCGGCATGAAGGGCACCGGCAGCAATTGCCTGGTCGCCGAAGATTTGTTCATTCCGGCGCACCGGCTGATGTCGCTCCGCGAAGCAATTGCCGGCACGATTCCCAACACGAATCCGGACGAAACCCTTTATCGCGCCGCATGCGTGCCCATGATGGTGCTGGCCTTGCTCGGTCCGCAGCTCGGGCTCGCGCGCGCCGCGTTGCACCACGTCATTTCGGGCGCCGGCCGGCGCAACGTTCCGTACACGATCTACCAGCGCGAGGCCGACTCGCCCGGCTTCCAGATGCAGATTGCCGAGGCCGCGTTGAAGATCGACAGCGCGCACCTGCACGCCTACCGTATTGCCGATGACATCGACGCATTCGCAAGCCGCGGCCAGCGCATGGACCTGACCACCCGCGCACGTGCCCGTGCCAGCGCGGGCTACGTCGGCAAGCTCGTGACCGAAGCCATCAATACATTGATCTCGGCTTACGGTGCCGGCGCGTTCGCCGACGCCAATCCGCTGCAACGCATCTGGCGCGACGCCAATACCGCCGCACGCCATGCACTCGTGCTCCCGCCGGTGTGCGAAGAAATCTACGGCAAGGCGTTGCTGGGGCTGGACGCCAACATCACGCCGTTGATCTGAATCCGTCGGTCGATGCGGCCGCGCGTCCCGGGACGCGCGGCCGCATCGACGATCAGGAGGACGCCGGCGGCGTCGACCCGCTGAACTTCACCGGGCTCGCGCCGGTGATCGGTCCCGCGACGTGCGCCTGGTCGTTGATGTAGAGCTTGACGGGCCGTTCGAAGGTGAGCGGACCGTTCACCGTGGCGCCGGCGCCGATCGTGATGGTCGGAATGTTGTCGCTGGAGAAGTGGATGCCGAAGATGCCGTTGTCTTTCGGCTTCGCCACCTTGATGCCGCCATCCACCACGGCGTTGCCGGTGATGTCGATGTCGCCGTTGACGGTGGTAATGCCCTGGCCGACGTGCGCGCCGTCGATGGTGATATGACCGTTGACGCCGGTGTACTTGCCGTTGATCGCCGAACCCGCGGCGAGGTCGAGCTTGCCGTTCACTGCGGTGACGTCGCCGGACACCGTGGCATTCTTGTCCAGGCTCACGCTGCCATTGACAGTTTCGACGCTGCCGGCGGTCGCGTGCTCGCCGAGCGTGATGCCGCCATTCACGGTATTGGCGCTGCCCACCTTGGCATTCTCGGCCAGATGGATCGAGCCATTGACGGTGGAAGCCTTGTCGGCCTTGGCGTTGGCCTCGACATGCACGGAACCATTCACGGTGCTGGCATCGGAAACGCTGGTGCCGGCCGCGACGTCGACCGAACCGTTGACGCCGTTGACGCAAGCGCCGAGCGCGAGCGGCAACGCCAGCAGCGCGAATGCAAGGATGCGGAAACGTGCGGATCGCATGGAAACCTCCTGCGCGGTGCGCTTTGTCCAGCAGCGATCGTGCCTGACTATTGTGGTGTCGACAATAGGCCGAAAGAGCCATGACACATGTCATGCGATCATCCCTGATCGCTGCCCCATGAAGCCGGACCGCAGATTCACACGCTTTCGGTCAACCAGCACCACAACGGCCATCCCTGGCCTGACTTTCCACGACAGCCGCTTCGTTAGAATGTGTCGTTTTCACGAATGAGCCCATGCCATGCACACCCTCGTGATGATCCGCCACGGCCAGTCGCTGTGGAACCGGGAAAACCGCTTCACCGGCTGGGCCGACATCGACCTGTCCGAACAGGGCCGCGTGGAAGCGCGCGAAGCCGGCGAACTGCTGAAGCGCGAAGGCTACGCATTCGACGTCGCACACACGTCCGTGCTGACGCGCGCGGTGCACACGCTGTGGGGGGTGATGGACGCGATGGACCGCGCGTGGCTGCCGGTGCTCACCGACTGGCGCTTGAACGAGCGCCACTACGGCGCGCTGACCGGTATGAACAAGGCCGAGATCGCCGCGAAGCACGGCGACGAGCAGGTGCACATCTGGCGCCGCAGCTACGACGTGCCGCCGCCGCCGCTCGATCCCGCCGACAACTTCTGCGCGAACGATCCGCGCTACGCGAAGCTCGATCCCGCGCAGATTCCGCTGACCGAATGCCTGAAGGACACGGTGGCGCGCGTGTTGCCGTACTGGCACGAAACCCTGGCGCCGGCCATCCGCAGCGGCCAGCGCGTGCTGGTGGCCGCGCACGGCAATTCGATGCGCGCGCTGGTGAAATACCTCGACGGCATCTCCGACGCCGACATCACCGACCTCAACATCCCCAACGGCGTGCCGCTGGTGTACCAGTTCGACGAGGCGCTGAAGCCCATCAATCACTTCTACCTGGGCGATGCGGACGCGATCGCCGCGAAGGAAGCGGCGGTGGCAGCACAAGGGCGAGCCAACGCGGGTTGCTGATGCTTCTCACCCCCTTCGCTTGCGAAGGGGGTCGGCGCGCGGCGCCGGGGGATGTGTATGGCACGCCGCGAAAAACCATCCCCCTCATTCCCCCTTCGTGCCGAAGGGGGAAGAAAATCGGGCGAACGTTATTCCTGCGCGCGCTTCTTCCACGGCCACGCGGCAGCGAAGCTCACCAGCCCGATCGCGCCGATGAGCGCGGGCAGCCAGAGGTGCTGGTGCGGACCCAACGCGTACACCAGTGCGGCGCCGATCAGCAGCGCGCCGCCGAACGCGGCGGCCAGGATGCGGCGCTGGATCTCGCGCTGCAGCACGCGCAGGTGTTCCAGTTCGCGCTCGCCGAACTGCAGCGGCCCGTTGCCCTCGGCCAATTTGTCGAGCGCGCTGTGGACGCGTTCCGGAATCAGCGGCGCGATGCGCAGCCACTCGGGAATGCGCTTGCGCATTTCATGCAGCGCGTGGCGCAGGCTGTAGCGGTCCGCGACGATGCGCTTCAGCACGGGTTGCGCCACCGACCAGATGTCGATTTGCGGATCGAGCTGGCGCCCCAGGCCTTCGACG